>CBFGTI010000012.1:0-61880 GCA_965651695.1 uncultured Imperialibacter sp.
CGCAGTGCTTTATTTTAGCTTAGTTAACTCCATCTTATCTCTTTCAACAAAAATTTAGATGGATGTTGGTCGCACATTTCAGTACGATGCCAAACAGATAACATGACAAATTATATTCATTTGCACATAACAACAGTACATTTTATCGCCAAATCACAAGTTTTTTCAAATTTTATTTGCACCAAAAGAATTCGTGCCCTATCATTATTTTTTTTACTAAACCAAAAACTTCAACCTTATGGAGAACATCAATCTCTATGCCTTGCGCAACCCCGAGTTTTACCAGTTTGCCAGCGACGTGCTGGCCATTGTTTCCTCTACTAATGCTACTGCAATGCAGGTAGCGGACCAACACCAAAAGCTAAAAAGCGTTTTCGACGAAATGACGCCGCTGTTCAAGCTGAGAAAAGGCTTTGCCACCACCGAAGAGGTGGAAGCCCTGGACGGCCACCGTGACCGGACTATTACCGGCCTCGCCGCGATTGTGAATGGAAACACCTATCATTATGATGAAGCGATGCGCAAGCATGCCGAAAAGCTAAGCGAGAACTTGAAATTATATGGCAATGGCAGCATTGCCCGCGAAAACTATGTGAGCGAAACTGCCATCATCAGCAATTTGGTGAACGACTGGAACACCAAGCCTGAACTGGCTGCAGCGGTAACGGCCCTCTCGCTCGATGGCTGGAAAACCAAGCTCGACGAAGCCAACAAGGCTTTCAATGAGGCTTTTCTTACACGCAACGCCGAAAAAAGCGCTGCTTCGCCCGAAAAACTCAAACAAAAGCGCCAGGAAGCCATGGTGGCGTGGTACGAACTGCGCGACCATATTTCAGCGCACAACTTGCTTAAAAAAGGTGCTGAGCCCTACGGCAAAACCGTAAAAGACCTCGAGGCCCTGGTGGCGCAGTATGCACAGCTGATAAAAAACCGCAAAGGGCGCAACGGGTCGGCCGAAGAAGAAACACCCAACCCGCCCGACGACGAACCGCCGGTAGAATAGCCATAGATGGTTTTAGATATAATAGGCAAGGGCGCCCCATTGGGCGTCTTTTGTTTTTTGTGCCGGCTTTAACGGTCTCCCGTTTGCTTGCAGCGTTTATACCGTTTTATTGTACTTATTACCGTTGTATATTTGTTTTAATTTTCATACCACAACCTGCTATTCAAATGAAAAATATCGCCGCACTATTCATTTTCCTGCTGGCAGGCACCACTGTTTTCGGCCAAAATGCCTATTTCGCTGCCGGCAAAAAAATTTTTCAGTTTAACCTCGGCACTTCTGCCTCTACCCTGCTTTATGAGGCACCTTATGAAATTAAGGGACTCGCACTAAATAGCAAGAATGAGCTGTATGGCAGCATTGTTGTCAATTATAAATGGGCGCTGGTAAAAATAGATATGGCGCTTGGCTCGGTTGAAATACTGTCGTCGATTCCGGGTGGGGATATAAAATTTAACAATCAGGATGAATTGTTTGTGAAATTGGAGTACTCGGGGTCTCCGCAGGCTGGCATTGTGAAGTTCGACCTCGCAGCCAATCAGTTAACGGATACCACCTATTTTGCGCAGTATTTCGACCACTTCGACTTCGACCCGGCAGGCCCCAACGTTTGGGCTACCTATCATAGATACAATCCGGGCGAATCGGATATGCTGTTTGAAATAGCCGGAACTGAAGTTGTGAAAACGCTGGAAGGCTACTACGACGTGAAGTCTATCGCATTCGACAACGACGGTAACCTGTTTGCAATTACATACGGAAGCAGCATCGTGTCGATCAACAAACAAGATGGGCAGGTGAACACGGTAGCCGATGTACGTGAATTTGCTCCAGGCTTCAATGTTTTTTCGCTTGCATTTCCCCATGAAGCCGCCGAGACGAGTGGCCTTGTGGCTGATAAGTCTTCTATCGATTTCGGGTTGCGGGAGCCTGAAACCAGCGCCGCCGTCAGTTTTAAAATCAAAAATGCCGGGCTTACTGCCGTCGAAATCAATGCCGCTGACCTGCCGGGGGCTCCTTTTGCTGTAGAATTTGCCAGCGGAGTGGTGGAAGCCGGTGAGTTTTTAAGCGGCACCGTTTCGTTTCACCCTCAGGCTCCGGGCACATGGACCGGGCAAATAACAATTCAATACGATACCGATAAAACGCTGGCCATACCTGTGGCCGGCAGTAGCAAAGCATTTGCCAAAGCGGAAAGTGGGGTAATCTACGCCGCCAAAGAGACCAGCGAAATACACTTGCTTACTGCCGATTTAAAACCAACAGCAGAAGTAATCTACACGGACCTTCATTATATCCAATCGCTAACGATAGATGGAAACGGAAACCTTTTCGCGCTTAATGCCGGCCAGGTACACCGGGTAGACCCTGAAAGCGGCGGTTCGCATCGGCTGGCCGATCAGGCAAACCTCGTTTTTTCAGGCATTTACACCGACATTGATAACGACCTTTATGCCTGGGAATCTGTAGCGAGAGAAAATCTGAATCGCATTTACCGGTTCAACCCGGTTACGACGCAGTTCGAGCTGATCAACGAATTTTCTTTTTCGCCTGATGACTTCGGAAATATTGAAAACGTGGACGTGATGGCCATCAATCCGTATGAAAAGGTTCTTATCGTTAAAACATACGATGAAGGCTATTTTAGGATTGACCTCACGATTCCCAACGCTGCCACCGAATTTCTTTTCCAGCAGCCGATTACAATAGAAGTGAGCAGCCTCTTTTTTACGGCAGATGGAGAAATGATTGGTATTGATGAATATGAGGAAGCGGCCAATAAAATTTGCCCGTTGAATGGCTCCTATGAAAAAAAGTATGACGCTGCATTTTTTCCGCCCACCACGCTTAACTTTTATTTGACAACCAGGCCGGAAGCCGACCGATACAACCCGGCGTTGGCGTGTACTGATGCTTTGGCCACAAAACCGGAGATCCGGCACGCACCGCTGGTGTACCCCAACCCGGTTTCGGACGAACTTACTCTGGCAGCCGGCTATGGCACCCGGTTGGTGGTACTTTCCTTAGAAGGCAACGTAGTGGCCAACTTGCCCCTGCCACCTACCAGGAACGAGCAATACAAAACGACCGCCAAAGACCTGGGCATGCTTAAAAAAGGAACATACCTGATGCTTGTGTACGAGGGCGAAAAGCTGCTTGGCTGGCAAAAGGTGATGAGGGAGTAGGATTTCAATTCGCGCCAATCGGTGCAATTCGTGTTATGGCAAAAAGCCGGCGCAGCAGGCATGTTGCCGCAAGCCACCTCCAGTCCCGTCAAGATTTAGCCGTTACCTCCTTCAGCCTTCCCCCACTGCTCCACGAGAGGGAGACCCGGTCGGAGACGCTTCGGAAAAAGTATCCCGTTTAAGTGGAGCTTCCGTTTCCGGAAACGTTGCGGAAAAGAGCTGCCGCTGCGGCCTTCACTATCCCCCGCTGGCGGGGGAAACAGGGCCGCGTGGAACGGGTGGTTGTTTGAGAATGCAGTTAATCCTGGATTTAGCCGCTGTCACAAGCCAACTCCCCGCGAACCCACTTTACGAGATACCCGGTCGAAGACTCTGAGTATCGATAACTGATCACCGACACACCGATCACTTCTTACCGATTACTACTTACTACTTACTTACCGATTACTGCGTACCGCCGCTTTCCCCTACGCTCCGGCGTTGCCTGTTTTGACTTCTCCCGCCCGCTTGTAGCTGGCAATAATCACCCCTGTGGGCGTAATGGCACTTTCTGTTAGCGTAAATGCTGCCGGAATGGCGCCATCAGTAAAAAGTCTTTTTCCTTTACCGAGCGTAATGGGATGGATTTTGAGCCGAAGCTCATCTACCAGATCATGGCTGAGCAGCAGCTGAATAAGCTCGCCGCTGCCCCACACCTGTATGTCGGCACCTTCGGAAGCTTTCAGCTTTTTGATGTCGGCCACGCTCGTAAGGAAAGCGGTGTTTTTCCAATCAGATTTTTTCACCGTGCCCGACAGCACGTATTTGGTGCCCTCGTTAATGCCCGGCCAGAAGTCGGCATGGGCAGGCCAGTAGGCTTCCCAAATCTGGAAGGTTTTTCGGCCCAGGAGATAACCGGCCGGCACGCTCAGTTCTTTTTGCACCACCTTGTCATAAACTTCATCGGTAAAGGGCGCTACCCACCCGCCATATTTAAAGCCGCCCGAAGTATCTTCTTCCGGGCTGCCGGGCCCCTGTATCACGCCGTCGAGGCTTATCATCGATAACACGATTATTTTTCTCATATCATTTCGCTTTAGTACACCACAAATATCGGCACGAATACGGCGGCATTCGCAGTACGAATGCGACAACTACAGTGGCTGAATGCGTAAAAGTGGTGGGGCAGGGAGTAGGTCCGGCTAACCCCGGCTTGTCGGTGAATCGCTCGTGGAGACACGATGGCAGTGTCGGTCAATTCGACTGGCTCCCCTTCAGCTGCCTGGTGCGTGTCTTCATGCAACAGCTCTACCTCCCCAAAAATAGCTCGGGGAAACACGTTCATGGCGGGGGTATTACTTGTTCATTCCTGCGACATGAGGTTGTAGGGCGTTTTCTCTCCTTTCAATATGGAATTTTTGTAGAGGTCCATAATTGAAAAGCACATCTCAAAGTCATTCCAGTCTAAATTCCCGTCCTTTATTTGAAATTTTTTAAACTGAATTTCGTCCAAATATTTTTTGATGGCAGGATGTTTAGCCTGTTCAAGAAATGGTTTAAAATCCACCAGCTTACTATATCCATCACTGAAAGACAAACGGATAGCAAAATCCCCAATATACCGCGCTTCGATGACGGATAAATTCTCCTGTTCTGGTTGTTTTGTATATCGCTCAATAATCTTCATATGCTACAACTTTTGAGTAATCCTTTCGAAATCTAACTCTTTCTGATAAACGAAGTAGTCAATCCATTTAGCTACTATCGCATCTGCATAGTGCTCAAGAAAGGTTTTTAGATTCTTCAATTCCTTCCCTTTTAATGGTTTTCTTCCACCCACATTGGTGATAACGATCTCCTCCACTTTTCCATTCACTATAACAATCTCAGCTTTACTTTCATACTCTCCTTTTCTGGCGTGTATATGAATGGGCTCGTGCTCATTGGCATAGAAAAAGATGATGATTCCGAGATATTCATACAGCTTTGGCATTCTTTTATGAATTTATGGGATCTTTAGTAGGTATTCATCGCTTCCAATTTAGTAGAAGTCACTTATCGTTATGCTGTGAAGGCAATGAGTTGTCTCAATATCGGCTTTTTGATGTGAAAATACATCATGTCGGCACCTACATCAAAAATTTCTAATCACTTTTCTCCGCTTGCGAATGGATGATAAGCTGGCTTGAGGGAGATAGCCCCAAATCTCTTTGGACGGTGGCATTTTTCGAATGAGGATCATCGTTACAGCTTCTCCCTCCTTCGATCTATGGCGAGCTCACTCAGATACTATGCGAGGCAGCAGTTGTGAACGTCCGGCTGGATTCCAGCGGACCTGCTTACTTTAAATTGACACCGAAGTAAACCATGCGCTGGCTATCTTTATCTTTTCAAAATAAACCCGCGCAGCAATGAAGCATAATGCCAAATCCATCAGGCCGTTTATAGGCGCCAAAGATTACGACGTATCGAGGAGTTTTTACCGCGACCTCGGCTTTGAGGAAACAGTGCTCGGTCCGGATATGTCGGTATTTAAACCGGGCAGCTGTCTTTTTATCTTCAAAGAGCCTACGTAAAAGACTGGGTCGACAACACCATGATCTTTCTGGAGGTGGACGATGTAGTCCGCATCATCCTCGTTTGCAACGACTCCGTCCGGGAGGATGCGCGAGGAGTCGATTGTATCGACCTATCTCATCTTATTTGGAAAATGCGACGCAGTCGCAAACCTCACAAATCCTCGTTACAAACGAGGATTATGGGGGTTATGGTTGGCCCAGGGGCGTCCGGCTGGATTCCCGCGGACCTGCTCCTGAAGAATTAACGCCGCAATAAACAAGAGGCCGGCTATCTTTATCTTTTCAAAATAAACCTGCGCAGCAATGAAGCATCATGCCAAATCCATCAGGCCGTTTATAGGCGCCAAAGATTACGACGTATCGAGGAGTTTTTACCGCGACCTCGGCTTTGAAGAAACCGAGCTCGGTCCGGATATGTCGGTATTTAAAACCGGGCAGCTGGCCTTTTACCTGCAAAAAGCCTACGTAAAAGACTGGGTGGACAACACCATGATCTTTCTGGAGGTGGACGATGTGAACCGCTACTGGAAAGAGCTGACGGCGCTGGACCTGCCCGCCAAATACAAAGGCGCACGCCTCACGCCCATCCGCAACGAGCATTGGGGCCGCGAATGCTTTCTGCATGACCCATCGGGCATACTGTGGCACTTCGGGGAGTTCTACGGCAGGTAGCTGCGAAAGTTATCGACTGTGGACATCTCCTCCCAAAGGATGTGCCATCGACCGTGGACTCTTTTCGGTCTCCCCCCAGGCCTGTGAAAAAAGAAAAAATTCGTATTTTGTTGCTGCCTTATCCTATCAATTATGAAACAACCTTTAACTACCACAGCGTTTTTCTGGTGCCTCATACTGCTAATCGGCACTTTCGCCTGCCAGCAACAGCAGCAAAAAGCCGGCACATCCGATGCGGAAAGCAGCGACGCTACCGACACCCTGGGAGCGATTTCTCAGCCTCTCATTACGGAAATCTATACGGCCGACCCTTCGGCACACGTCTTTAACGGAAAGATCTACATCTACCCTTCGCACGACATCGAGGCGGGCATCCCAGCCAACGACAAGGGCGACCACTTCGACATGCGCGACTACCACGTGCTGTCGATGGAAGCAATTGATGGTGAAGTAACCGACCATGGTGTGGCGCTCGACATTAAAGATGTGCCCTGGGCAGGCCGGCAGATGTGGGCGCCGGATGCCGCTTTCAAAAACGACACCTACTACCTCTACTTCCCGGTAAAGGACAAGGAAGACATTTTCCGCATAGGCGTGGCCACCAGCAGCTCGCCCATCGGGCCGTTTGCAGCCGAAGCCGCACCTATAGAAGGCAGCTTTAGCATAGACCCTGCCGTTTTTAAAGATACCGACGGCTCCCACTACATGTACTTTGGCGGCATTTGGGGCGGGCAGCTTCAGCGGTGGACCACCGGCAGCTACAACCCCAGCGACGAGTACCCCGCCGACGATGCCCCGGCCATTAGCCCGAAAGTGGCTAAAATGAGCGACGATATGCTGGGCTTTGCAGAGCAGCCGAAAGACGTGCAGATACTGGATGAAAACGGCGAACCGCTAAAAGCAGGCGATAACGACCGTCGTTTTTTTGAAGCCGCCTGGCTGCACCTGTACAACGGCACCTATTACCTCTCCTACTCTACCGGCGACACGCACTTTATCGTATATGCCACCGGCGACAATCCCTACGGTCCGTTTACCTACCTCGGTGTGGTGCTCAACCCCGTCATAGGCTGGACCAACCACCACTCGATAGTGGAGTTCGGCGGCAAGTGGTACCTTTTCTACCACGACAGCAGCCTATCGGGCGGACAAACCCACCTGCGAAGCATTAAAGTAACAGAGCTGGTGCACCGTGCGGATGGAAGCATTGAAACGATAGAACCGTATAGAAATTGATAAGAATTGGAAGTCAGGTCAACTGATAAGCAGGCTGATATTGAATAGGCTGTCACCTCAATCCTTGTAAACCTCCGCCAGCTTCTCGTCCAGATACTTTTTAGCCACTGGCGCCTGGGTAGCAAAGTCGTCCCACCGGCACTCGAGAATGATTTTGCCCTGAAAGCCGGCCTTCTTCAACGCAGTCAGGTAGGGAGTGAGGTCGTCGCCCATGGTGCCGGGCGGCGTACGCTTTTCCTTTTCGGCTATGTCGCAGTGGGTTATTAATGCGCCCGCCTTTTCAATAGCGCTGGCCGGCTCGCTTTCCCTGAGCATATGGTAGATATCCACACAGATGCGGAAGTTGGGCTCATCTACCCGCTTCACCACCTCATGCACTTCACTCAATAAATTAAGGAAGTTGGTTTCGCTGCTGTTGAGGTTTTCCAGCGTGAGCCGGATACCGTATTCGCTGGCCTGCACGGCAATTTTTTTGGCTATGGCTACAAATTGCTCCATGGCCTTTTCTCTGCTGAACCCCTCCGGCACCCGCCTGCTGCCACCGCTGCCCCATACCACCATGCCCACGCCGGCTTGCCTGCACCGCTCAAACACCCTGGCGGTGTATGCCAGAATCGCCTCTTCGTCCACATTCGGCCCCACGGTTTTCAGCTCGCCGGGTAGAAAGATGTTGACAGCATACAGCGGCGTTTTCAGGTTTTTGATGGTACGCAGATTGGTCTCAAACTGCTCGTCGGAAATACTGCGGGGAGACATGATTTTTCCGATCGACTCCACCAGGTGGCGATACCCGGAGGCGTACAGCAGGCTGTCTTCTTCCATATCACGGGCGATGCCGATATCGGGAGTTTGGGCGTGAAGCAGCGTTGCTGAAAGCAATAGTAAAATACAGTTAAGGATGATGTTCTTCATAAAGAGAAGGTTTGCATTAGGTAATGTAGGTATTTTCTTATTACGGAGGGATAAAAGTGGGCCTGAAGCCTAAGCCCCGGATTGCTTTAGTGACAAGAATGGCATTATTCATGCTAATGAACCCCGGCAGCAAACCGCGTTTTTATTGCTACCCTTTCGGGTTGAGCCAAATGCTCTCAGACCCTTACACACACCAAATAACCTAAACTGTGGAATTTGAACTGGACGATCAAACCGTAAAGGACCTGGAGATCTTCAGAAATGGAAGTTACAAGACATCTATTTTTGATTTTTACAACCAAACAAAAACCAACGGCGGAAAGGCCCACCTGATACAGTTGATGAGCGTTCCCTTAGCCGAAATAGAGGAGTTAAAAGAAAGGTGCGGCATAATCAAACATATTGCAGCTAATGGATTTGAAATAAAGTTTACTGCCAGCCAGTTCAATTTCATTGATCACTACCTAAAACTAAACACGGCACCCTTGCGGAACAACCCTCTGGATGCCTTTGTCGAACATCTGTCTTACCGGATCAACCCCACCAACAACTATTACCTCATTCAGTCCGGCGTGCAGCAATTGGTTTTTTTGTTTTCACACTTAAACGAAAAGTTTAATAGCGGCTTTAATGCCAATCTCCCAACCGGGCTATCGCAAATGCTTGATAAAATACAAGGGTTTATGGCCGCGGATGACCTGAAGGAGCATTTCACCACAAAAAAGAACATAAGCTATGTTATGCTCAATAAACTTGACTACTTGTTCCGGAAGAAGTATCGAAATGAGCTGATTGAGGTGATTGAGTTACTATACATTCTCGACGCATTAATTTCGGTGGGTAAAGTAGCCAGGGAGAAAAAGCTGGCATTTCCTGAGTACGTCGATTCTCCTACTCCTATTTTATCGATAAGCAATCTGTACCATCCCTTGCTGGAGCATGCGGTTTCCTACGAGGTAGAAATTACCGGAAAAGAGAATTTATGTTTTTTAACCGGTCCCAATATGGCGGGCAAATCAACATTTCTGAAGTCTGTCGGACTATCTATTTACATTACTCATTTGGGGTTTCCCGTGCCAGCTTCTTACATGAAAACCTCCGTATACCATGGGCTTATCTCTACAATCAACCTCGACGACAGTAGAGAGCGAGGATACAGTCATTTTTTTAGCGAAGTAAAACGAGTGAAAGAAACAGCATTGAAAATCAAAGAAAAGAAAAAGGTGTTTGTAATTTTCGATGAGCTGTTCAGAGGAACTAATGTAAAAGACGCATTTGAAGGCTCCCTGGCAATAATGGAAGCATTTGCCAGGATTAGAAGCAGCACTTTTTTTGTCTCAACCCATATCACTGAAGTGGCCGGATCACTGAAAAAAATCCCATCTGTTCAATTCAAATGCTTTGACTCGCAATTGATTAAAGAAACACCTACCTATGACTACAAGCTTAAAGAGGGGGTGTCGCATGAGCGGCTTGGAATGTATATCATAAAAAATGAGAGCATTGTTAAGATTCTAAACTCAATAGACATAAATGAGGATAGCGGTGCCGGCAATTCCACTTTTTAGCATCCGTTGCCTGCAAATCGTGTTTGATTAACAATGCGTTGGGCATTATGGATCGGCTGCGGACACTACGTCAGCTGATTGCCAAGCTAAAAGCCGTCACCGAATCCTTCCATCAGGTCCTTCCAAAATCTCCGCATTGTCCACAGAAGTAACCAAGGTAGTAATAAAACGTTCTAATCATAATCATCTACCAACACCACCATGAACCGCAGTTTTTACACTTTCGCCATCTTTTTTCTGGCGCTGATGACCGCCGTAGCCCTGTACCAGAGCATACTTCAACTGATAATCGGGCCTCAAATGCTTCATCTCCAGTCGTTTTCGAGCTGGTTTCTGGCAATGGGTGTATGCTATATAATAGGCGCCACGTTTGTTTTGAGGTACTACTTTCATAAACAATACCAATGGGCGCTGGCAGCTGGTATAGTTGCCTCATTCGCCATTGTTTTACAGGGGGTTGTTCTTCTGACTAGTCTTTGGTCGGGGCAGCTGCAGCACCTGTACGTGCCGGCTACTTTTCTGGTGTTGGGCACTGAAATACTCTACGCACTCAGTCTCCTGTTTTCGAATGCTGCCGAAAGGCCGTGGCTGAAATGGACGGGAATAGCCTCCCTGGTGCTGGGGGCAGTTGTGCTCGGTGCGCTAACCTGGCGAGTAAACGCGCCGGACACCGCTGTGCAAGGAGCATTGGATAAATTGCTCACCTGGGCACCCATAGTGGGTGGTTTCATCCCCCTGCTGCTGATCAGGAATTTTCAGCTCGAGCGAAGTGCGGTGCGGGAAACGGAATTGGAACACACCTCGAAAAATGTAGCCGAAATCTACCTCGCGATGAGCGTTATCATGTCCGGCTTCTTGCTGGTGCTGGCCCTGAAGCTGGGAACGCAAACATATCGGAAAAGTCATGTATCGGCGGCCACCAGAATACTGGCGCATCCTTTTGAAGCCCGCAGCTACACCAACCACAAGGGCGACTCGCTACCTTACCGCCTCCTGATCCCGGCAGATTACGATAGCAGCAAAAAATATCCACTAATGGTTTGCCTGCATGGCGCTGCCGGTTGGGGAAACGACAACTTCAGGCAGCTTGAGGGATCGCTGCTTGCGCAAATGCTTTCGACGCCTGAGAACAGGGAAAAATATCCTGCCTTTGTTTTGGTGCCGCAGTGCCCATACGGTACCAGCTGGGGAGGTATTGCACGGTTTTCGCCCAATTACGATTCGCTGGTTTTTGAGGTGATAAGTCAGCTGGAAACGGAGTTTGAAATAGACACAAACCGGCGGTACGTGGGTGGTCATTCACTGGGAGGTTACGGTGCGTGGTATTTTATCGGTACCCGGCCCGGTTTTTTTGCCGCAGCAGTTCCCATTTCTGGAGAAGGAGACCCGGCCCTTGCGACCAACATGATTAACACACCCATTTGGGCCTTCCACGGAGCAAAGGACTTCAACGTGCCCGTGAGTGGTTCGCGCGGTGTAGTTGAGGCGATCCGGCAAGCAGGTGGCAACCCGCAGTACTCCGAGTACCCGGACCGGGCACACGGAATCTGGGAAGAGGTACGCAATTCGGCAGTACTCGACTGGCTTTTTGCGCAGAGAAGGGGGTGAAAACGTCAAGCCTTCCCGTTTTGAATTACCCTGACGGCTTTCATCAAAACCTGTCGATGGTGCAGCAACAGAAGGATGTCGATTAGCAGTAAAGCTCCCGTGAACAGTTGCATATAAGGCAAGAACCCATAAGCTGCATTTATAAGAAAAACCGCAAGCAGAATGGGGCATAGAAAAATGGCACCCCAAAGTTTGGTCCGGTTAAAAAATAATAATACGGCAGGTACTGTTTCGAACACTCCCAGTAAAAAAGAAAACCAGGGGGTGAACCCCAGAAAGGCCCAGGTTAAACTAACACCGTCAAGCTCCTTCAGCGGGTAATCGTACACGTGGGGAGGGAGAACGAATTGAATGCCGGTCAGCTTGATGATACCGTACACCATCATTACCGTGCCCAGCGTATATCTCAAAAACAGCTCCCACCACAACTTTTTCGACAAAAATTCTATCATGCAAATAGACTATGTTCACTTGAACAAAGTAGGCATTTTAAGCTTCCGATAGAATGACAGTATATTTTCTGTGCCAAAAAGCCGCTAAAGATGACCCTATAAAAAGTGCCTTTGGATTAGATCCTGTAGGCAGGCAGCTATATTTGGGAGAAAATTCACTGTTGAATGCATATCAACAACTTTAACCACACCATCGATGGCTGGCTGCTGGCGCTTGAAAAATACAGCTTCAGCCAGCTGTGTGTCAAACCCTCCCCTGTCAGCTGGTCGATCGGGCAGGTGTGCATGCACCTGATTGCCGATACGCAGTTTTATATTGAGCAAATACGCAGGTGCATTGCCACCAACGACTACGCCGCCGAAGAGGCCACGCCCAACGGACGAATAATGCTTCAAAACAACGCCTTTCCCGATGAGCTGATTGAAGGCAACCCCGCCAATGCCCTGATGCCACAGCCCGAAAGCAAGGAGCAGTTGTTAGCGGATTTGGTAAACATTAAAACGGAGATGAACACACTGGCAGCTAAAGTTTTGGCTAGCGCCTGCCACGGGAAAGCCAAACACCCGGGACTTGGCTATTTCAGCGCCGCCGAATGGGTGCAGTTTGCCGACATGCATTTTCGCCATCACCTACGGCAAAAGAAGAGAATCGATGATTTTTT
The DNA here is from genome assembly GCA_965651695.1 of uncultured Imperialibacter sp. Lineage (GTDB taxonomy): Bacteria > Bacteroidota > Bacteroidia > Cytophagales > Cyclobacteriaceae > Imperialibacter. The sequence goes on from CBFGTI010000012.1 coordinate 12,858, forward strand.
GGAAGCGGGTGCGGCCGGTTGAAGCCAATTCAATGAAACATGTAGCCCGAATTCAAGATCTTCCGCCCTTTCATGCTCACCAGAAAAAAGGTATTTTTGATGAGTGATAGATGATCAGCACTAGTAGCACATTAGAAAAACTGCCGGAAGATAAAATTCATGAGATTGCGGATTTTGCAGATTTTGTGTTGAAAAAACACGAAGAACAAATCATGCAAAAAGGTATTGACACCTTAGTGAGCGACTCGGCAAGCTTTGCGTTTTTGCGTGAAGAAGAAGACCTCTACGATGAAAGCGACTTAAAAGAAAGATACTAATGCATAAGGGTGATTTGATACTCATTCCCTTTCCATTCACAGATCTAACGGGAAGCAAAAAAAGGCCAGCTTCAATTTTGATATCGGGCAGTTTAGATGTCACAGTCTGTTTTATTTCCACGCACCTTCAGTGGCAGGAGCCGACAGATCTGCTCGTTCAACCAAATGTCGACAATGGCCTTAAGAAAGTATCTCTCATCAGAACTGGAAAGATAGCCACCTTAAATAAAGCCTAGGCTATAGGAAAACTAGGGAGGATTAACAAAGTGGAAATAGAAGAACTAGACAAGAAACTCCTTCAATTGTTCGATATCAAAAGCAACTAATCCCCTTCAAAGCAGCACCTCCGCCACCAAAAATCCAACATACGTACCCAGGCCGGTGCCCAGCGTGCCCACCACGATAGACGGCAGCAGCAGGTCTTCCCGCTTCAGGCTTTTGGCCAGCGCCATAGCCGACGACCGTCCGCCAATGTTGGCCTGCGAGGCAATGGAAATTACATCCCAATCCTGCTTCAGCAGTCCCCCTACACCAAATACCACCAGCCCATGTACCAGCACCACAATGGCCGTGAACAGCCCGACGTACACTGCCAGCTCACCAATACCATTTAAGGCCGCCAGCTCGCAGAATGCGCCAATTACCGCCAGGAAAAGGTAGATGGTAAACAGACCCAACAGGCGGCTACCGGGCAGCTCCCGCACTGCTTTTATCTGAGCCATCACAAGGGCCAGCGTAGTGATAATGAGGATAGATGGGAAGTTCCAGCCATACGTTTCCCGCAGCCAGCCGGCTATCCCATTGGAAAGGAGCAAGCTGCCCAATCCCAAAGCCAGCAGCACCGAAAGCGACCAGATGGAGACCGCCTCCTGGTCGTTAGCCGGTTGCTCAATTACTGCAGCGGCTGCCAGCTTTCCGTCCGGGCGGTTCCAAACTTTGCGCAGCACACCCGGCAGCACCAGCGTTACCACCATCCACACGGTGGTAAGAATGTTGTCTACAGCCACGGTGCCGGCATAGAGGCCACCAGCTTTGGTAACCTCGTAGTGGATGGCTATAGCGTTGAAGTTGAGGCTGCCGCCAATGTAGGTGCCGGTGATCATGCCGGCCAGTGCCTTGTAGTGCTGCCCGAATGCCGCTGCTCCGTCTACCAGCCAAATTCCCACCAGCGCACCAACCATCGTACCCATGGCACCCAACACAAACATCGCCAGCATGGGTAACCCCGCCTGCCGCAGCTCCGACAGGTTGACTTTCAGCAACAGAAAAAAAACCGAAAGCGGGGCCACATAGGAGAAGATGGCATCGTAAACAACAGACGATTCGGTGGCCGACGGAATAACTCCCAGGTTGGCTACTATAGCGGTAAGTATGATCACCAGCAACGTGGTGCCCAGGTGCCGTAGGGCCGTATTTTTTTCGAGCCACTCGCTAACTAGGATGTTGACCACCAGTATAAAAAGCACCCATAGCGGATTGGACATGCGCAGATTTTGAAGGTGAAAAAAGGAAAGTAAGGGAAAAAAGCTTTATTTGAAACAAGAAATTTTGATAGAACAAGCTAGGGATAAACTCACTCCTTCAATTATGGCTGGTATATTCTTATCAATTATTTTTCCGGGCCTGGGCCAGATATATTTCGGGAAGACTGCTAAAGGAGTGCTAATGATGATTTTAGCACTCGTCCCATTTTTATATCTCTTCGTTTTGATATGGTCTGTTGTAGACAGCGTGCAATTATACCGTATCGATAGTGCTGAAAAGCTAACTGTAAAGGAGTCCCTTCCCGCAATTATCCTTTTCTTGATAATCACTCCATTATCTCTTTATTTTCTTTTTTCGGGTTTCTCGATAGCAAAGGGTAAGATTCAAAATGATTATCTCGCCCCAAGAAACACAAAACAGGAACTGAGCAATATCCAACAGAAGCTTGATGACTATTTCTACCATTATCGGCGGTTTCCGGAGTCCTATCTAGATTTTGTCAACTCAAAACCAATATGGAAATCATGGAAGACTGATTCGTGGGACAATAGCTATGAATATGTGCTTTACGACAGCCTCAATTACAAGCTAATATCTGCTGGAAAAGACGGTGTTTTTGATACTCCTGACGACCTTTTCATTACAAACAAATGAACGTCAGCCAAAAACTTCCTCTTATCTTCACGTTGCTGCTTGCACTTCTATTTATGGGATGTAGCCGGAGAATAAGCCCACTGCCGCAATATTCCGCCTGGGAAGCCTATTGCGAATGTCCGGGAAGCAATAACTACCAACATCCCATTTCTGAAAGGTTCCTGATTAGCCAACCGGCTCCCTACGGTTTAGCTAACATCCGGGACGATGAGTTTAACAGCCTTGTTGATCAGTGGAATTATCTGAACGATACCCCCGTCGACTCAAACTCAACAGAATACCGATTGACCACCGTGCCATTCTTATCAAAAGGGTATTCAGTAAGAATAATTTTCTGCGATTCATCAACAGTCGTTGTTTTTCGTGCTCCTTTTAAGAACCAAATAGCAGTAAGCACTATAACTTATCCTCCGGGCATCAGACACGAGTTTGAGCAACAAATGGATACACTCTTCTGGACAGAACCTTTCGAATCAGACGTGCAGGGAGCCGTAAACGACGGCACAGGTTATTATTTTGAAGGTATGCGCGGTGGAGCTTACAAAATGATTGCCAGAGCTTCGGGTAATATTCATCTCCATGAAAATTTAAAAGACAAATACATTGAACTTGCCACTGGCCTTGTTGCTCCAAAATGTCCCGGCAAGTTAAAATGCGGATCGTCAAAGCCAACCCAATGAAAATAGCCTTCATCATCTTCAACGGCATTACCTGGCTCGACCTGATTGGCATCTACGACCCCATCAGCAGGCTCAGGTCAATGCAATACCTGCCCGATCTGCGGTGGGACTTCTGCTGCCTCACCCCCACCGCAAAAGACAACTTTGGGTTCGAATTAAAAGCCTGCAAAACACCATCCAGCCTCAGCGGCTACGATGTGCTTGTAGTGCCTGGCGGCTTCGGCACCAGAGCGCTGCAGCACGACCACCAGTTCATTGGCTGGATACAAACTGCCAAAAACGTGAAGCTAAAAGTATCGATCTGCACCGGTAGCTTAATTCTGGGTGGAGCTGGTTTTCTTCAGGGTAAACGAGCTACCACCAACTACAACGAGTACGAAGCACTGCAGCCATACTGCCGCGAAGTAGTAAAAGAGCGAATTGTGGAAGACGACGGCATCATAACCGCGGGTGCAGTTTCCGCTTCCATCGACCTTGGGCTTTACCTGTGCGAAAAATGGGCGGGAAAAGAAGCCCGCGAAGCGATCAGGACTAAAATGGATTACCACGGCAATTATTAAACAGTAACTTCTATAGGTTTGCAGTACCGATGCCCGACGTTGACTTCACTTCCGCTTTTCCTGTACTAACCACCGACCGGCTCACCCTCAGAGAGCTGTCGCCAACGGACAACAAGGCCGTATTTACACTTCGGTCCAGCAAAAAAGTAAACAGATACATCAACCGTGAGCCCCTCAAGAGGCTGAAAGAAGCGGACTTCTTTATCTCATGGGTCAACGGCAAAATCAAAGCAGGTGCAATGGTTTACTGGGTAATTACCTTTCACAATTGCGACGAGGCGCTGGGTACCGTATGTCTCTGGAATTTTTCGGCCGACTTTACCTCTGCGGAGCTAGGGTATGAGATGCTGCCGAAGTTTCAGGGAAAAGGAATAATGAGCGAAGCCGCAAGCCGGGTGGTGCAGTATGGTTTCGAAACAATGAAGCTGCTTTTTATTGACGCTTACACGCATCGGAACAACGAGCGCTCCACACAACTACTGAAAAGAAATGGGTTTGTGCACAACCCGAAGAAAACGGACGGCACAAATACCGACCATATCGGCTTCAGGCTGGAGCGATCGGCTTATTTAGATAAAGTGCGAGGGTTGGAATAAAAATGAGTGGCCTGAAAATACTTGTCAATTTTCCGGTTGGCATCCTGAAGATTTGATCTTTTTCTTTGAAGAAAAAAAGCATGACAAACTACCATACCTTCAAGCAACTTCATCAGCTACCGGCTCCCCTGCTATTGGGCAATGTGTGGAACGCCGGCGGTGCCCGCATATTTGAAACGAAAGGCTTTGCCGCTGTTGGCACCTCAAGTGCAGCAGTGGCCAATTCGCTGGGTTACGAAGACGGCGAAAACCTTGCGTTCAGCGAGCTTCTCTTCGTTGTGGAGAGAATTGCTAAATGCATCAGCATTCCGCTTTCGGTCGATATGGAAGCGGGCTTTAGTGCAACCGCCGCCGGAGTTGCCGCCAATATAAGCCGGTTGGCGGAGGCAGGCGTAGCTGGAATCAACCTCGAGGATTCGATCATTTTGGGGCAGCGGAAGCTTCTACCGACGGAACAGTTTGCCGCAAAGCTTTCTGATATAAAGGAGGAGCTTAGAAAAGCCGGCGTCTCCATGTTTATCAATCTCAGAACCGACGGCTTCCTGCTCTCGCTTCCCAATGCACTTCAGGAAACCCTGGAAAGAATACAAGCCTACGAGCAAGCCGGGGCCGATGGCATTTTCGTGCCGTGCATTGAAGCAGCAAGCGACATAGCGGCAGTGGTGGCCGCTACCAGGCTGCCTGTAAATGTAATGTGCATGCCGCAGCTGCCTTCGTTCGACAAGCTGACAGCGCTGGGTGTGAAAAGAATTAGCATGGGCAATTCGCTGCACAAAGCACTCGACCGCACAATGGAGCACATGGTCGACAATATCCTCCGCCAGCAATCCTTCAATTCCCTGTTTTAAAATGGAGCAGCCGTTAACCGACATCTATTACAGGGCGTTGCTCGAGAAGGACAGCCGCTACGAAGGCACCTTTATTGTTGGCGTAAAAACCACCGGCATCTTTTGCCGCCCTACCTGCACCGCCCGCAAACCCAAAAAGGAGAATGTAGAGTTTTACAAAAACACCAAAGAGGCCATATTAAAAGGCTACAGACCGTGCAAGGTATGCCGGCCACTGGAAAAACCGAATGAAACCCCCAGGTTTATCAAAAGCCTTCTCGAAGAAATAGCGGCCGATCCCTCTAAAAAGCTAAAAGACTGGGACCTGAAGCAGCGGGGGATTGAACCGCACACCATCAGAAGGTGGTTTATGAAAAATCATGGCATTACTTTTCATGCCTATCAGCGGATGTGCCGTATCAACACCGCCTTTAAGCGGATACAGGCAGGCGAAACGGTAACAGCCACTGCCTACGAATCCGGTTTCGAATCCATAAGTGGTTTTGCCGAATCTTTTGCCAGTGTGTTTGGAGTGGCCCCTTCAAAAAGCAAACACCAGCAGCTTATCGACTTCGCCCGCATAGAAACACCCCTCGGCACCATGGTGGCTTGCGCGGTTGCACAGGGCATATGCCTGCTGGAATTTACCGACCGCAAAATGCTGGAAACCGAGCTGAAGTCGCTGGCCAAAACACTAAATGCCAGCATTGTTCAGGGCAGCAATCCGCATTTCGATCAGTTGAAGGCAGAGTTGGATGAGTATTTTGCGGGCAAAAGGACAAGGTTTGACGTACCGCTTTTTACCCCGGGGAGCTCCTTTCAAAATGAAGTGTGGGCAGCACTGCAGCAAATCGGCTATGGCAGCACCAGAAGTTACACACAACAGGCTGCGGCCATCCGAAAGCCACAAGCAATAAGAGCGGTAGCCAATGCCAACGGCATGAACCGCATCTCTATTCTCATTCCCTGCCACCGGGTAATTGGTGCCGACGGAAGCTTAACAGGCTACGGCGGCGGACTCTGGCGAAAAAAATGGCTGCTCGAGCATGAAAAAAAACATTTGTATTCTTCTCGGTAGAGTCGGCCCAGCCCCGGGTAGTGGCAGGGGCAGCAAGCTCACTTATACACCACCTGCAGCCATCCGAAAAACTCCATCAGCCAGGCAACCCCAACGTGAAGCACCACCCCACCCCACACATTGCGGCTATTGAGCGAAATAATTCCGAGCACATACCCGCCAAAGGCAGAACTGATTGCTTCAGTAGCCGGTTTGCCAAAATGCAGAAAAACATAACTCGGCACCATAGCCAACACCGTGTAGTTACCAAGGTAGCGGTGAAAAGCCATCACCAGCACGCCCCTGTAAAAAAGCTCAACCGAAATAAAGTCGGCACCATAGGCCAGCTCGTACAATGCCACTAGCCAAACCTGTTCAAGGCCGCCTTCCATGGCCAGCTCCGGGCCGCGGGTGCGCAGGTAGCGGGGGTAGTAAGCCTGCAGGTCCTGAAAAAAAGAAGCGATGCCAATAACCAGCACCATAATGGCAAACATGGTGAGGTACGGCCGCCACTCCCAATGCACCGACCGCAGTCCGTAAAAGGACTTGTATTGGTCCTTTTCAAACAGCAGGTATAGAAAAAGCACCGGCACCACCACGTTCAGCAGGCTGTCGGCCTTGCGGGCCACCCTGGTAAAAAAGTATTGCTCGTGGCCCTGCAACCCCTGCGCCAGGTAGTCGAGGGGCTTCCATAGCTGCGATAACCCCGCGATAGCGAAAACGCACAGCACCAGAAGCCAGAACCGCCCGGATTTCAGCCAGGCTGTCTCTTTTTTGAATATGTAGAGTAGTCCACAGACAAATAGAAAGGGCGTCGCCTGAAGCACAGACACGTCGGCAAACCGCTGCAGTGGGGTATTGCCCCTGATGATGAAGCTGTTATAAAAGTCGAAGTAATAGTTAAGGCTAACTGTTGCGGCCAGAAACAAGAAAATGCAAGAATACAGCGCGAGTGAGAAATGTTGTTTCTGGTAATCGAGCAACTGCCTTAAAAGCTTTTTCATTTGAACGATAAGAAGGTTTTTAGGGCGGGGAAAACAGGCATTTGAGTAGAATCAGAACCGGTAACTAACTTTGGCCCTCATATAGCGGTGCTGCTCTGCCCCCGCCACTTCTTTGGTATTTATTTTAAAAGAGAGCTCGAAGTCGGCGCTTTTACCCGCTACCATCACGCCAAACGTTTGCTGCCATACAAATGGAACGGAGGCTTCGGTATAAAGGCTTTTCGGCCCCACAAAGTTACCATCTATGGTGGCATTGTGCACTACATAGTTGGCCTGCATTGATGCAAAAAGGTACCACTCTGCGTATTTGCCGCCACTTTGAGCCGTAGTCCCCGGCAGGCTGTTGGCGATCTGCGACTGATGCAAAGCACCGGGCCGGCCGTACCTTACGGTAACTTCCTGAAAAACTTTATTAAATACAGTTCCCGCGGCAAGGCCGGAGCGTGAAACAAGATCCATTTTTTGATAATGGACAAGCCTTTGAAGGTACTCCGGCTGCAGAATAATCACCGGCGTATTATTAATCTGGTACTCCCACCCCCTGGGGAGGCGAATATCCAGCATTTTGTGCCACCACACCTGTAGCTCGCCTGTTTTGGTGCCAGGGCCCAGCCAACCCATGTCAGCACCGAGAAGCAACGCCGATTTATTAAAATAGAAATTCAAAGAGCCGCCAGCCGTCATCATACCGGCATAGGGCCTGTCGAGCTGGTCGAGAGTTCTCCACAAAATGTTTTTGGGTGTATACATGTAGTGCGAAAACCGGAGATCGCCGGTCAGCTTTTTGGCTTTTTCAGCCAGCGATTTAAAAAACACGGGTTGGGAGATAAGCTGACTGTAGGAAGCAAAAATACCACTGGAGTAGTAGCGGTCGTAATCGGTAAAAAAATAAGCATCGTTGTCTACCACAAGCTGCACTTGCCGGTCTCCCGCACGCATCGCCGCCTCCTGTGCGTGAACCGTCAGCATACAAACAATACAAGCGCAAACGCCCGCAAACAGCTTAAAAAATAGGTTTGGTCGATACAATTGCAAACTACCAGGGTTAGTTCGTGCTCCAATATAAAAGTTTTTTGGCTATAAATAATGGACGAAGCACGCCCGGTTGTTTGCTCTTGTAATATCAACACCTTTTTAATCTATCACCACATGTTCATTCGCTTTAAACAATTTTTAGCCCTGCTGTCAGTGGCCATTGCTTTTAGTATCCTTCCTTCCTGTAACCAGTCTCCCGATGCAGTTTATGCTGATACTGAGGAATTTGACCGGGTGGTTTTCGGCAAAATCAGTGAAATGGCTGAACAAAGCACGCAGGTGTGGGACAGCTACGACTATCTTAAATCGTACCCGGTCTACCTGATATTTACCGACGACTCCGGCAACTCTGCACGAGGCTACCTCATCAATCCGAGAGAGATTCCTGATGGATCAGTTAAGGTAGACCCTGCACATAGCCGCACGCTACAGGTTTATAGAAACGACACCTATTTCAGCGCCGCTGAGGCCACGCTCGACGGCGGACTGTTCGCTTTCGAGTTTGACCTTGAGGGTGAAAATCACTTTCTGATGCGTTATCAGTTTTTCGAAAACTTTTACAACAACTTCAAGAACGTAGACAACAACTTCATCCCCCTCGTTATGGCGCATGAGATGTTTCACATGTACCAAATCGACAACTGGCAGGAGGCAGCCGGCTGGACGCAAGACCTGGCAAATTACCCAATGGATGAAGACATGATCGCACTGCATCTGCTGCTTTTCGACCTGATGGAAGCGTCGTACAGCGCCAATTCTGCTGAAGAACAGCTGCAGTACCTGAAGTACTATGTAAGCATAAGAACAGAGATGGCCCGCCTCGACCAAACCGAAGACCGGCTGGTAACCAGCATGGGCACTTACCAGGAGTTGATAGAGGGTACGGCCCGTTATGTTGAACACTTTACTGCGGCTCCTACCATTTATCCTTCTATCGGCGATGATCCCACACACGGATGGGGCAACTTTTTAGACAACGTAAGCAACCGAAGCACCTTGCGAACGGCACTTGTATTCCGGATATGGTACCATGTCGGGGCAGGTGTGACCAGGTTACTCGTTACCAATGGTGTTGATGTCGAGCAAAGCTTTTCCCAGGCTAAAACCCCGTTCACCACTGCATCGGAGTATCTGGACCTGAATGGCGAGGAATTGACAACATACCTTGCCGAAGCAAAAACTGCGGTAGACTGGCCCGCGTACCAGCAGCGGGCAAAAATGCTTGCGGAACTCCCCTAGCACCTATACACACCAAAAAAGCAAAACCCCGAGGAATGTCGGGGCTTGCTTAGTATATGAGTATTAGCACAGTAATTTTTTTAAGAAATCACTCCTTCCGATATACTCCCACTATCTGTAAAGGTTTATGGTGATTTTTGTATAATTTATCTGCATTTCAAAAATGTAATCGTTCTTTTCATTGCGCTCGTCAGTGCATCGGCGGTTCACCTTCGCCTCCACAACAACCCGTCGCTGACTAAAAATATGGCGTTACCGCCCCGCTTGTTCGAAATGCATGATCAATAATTGTTCCATACTTTCGAAAGCTATCCATTCCTCCTAAAAACTGCTTCCGGCCCTAAACTTAAGCACATTAATTGACTTCTTATACCAGCATCTCGAATTTTAATCCTTTCATGGGCAGGATATTTAAGGAAGGATACTGAAAAATAGATGTCAAACTCATGCCGTTAACCCCGCACAGCCATTTTCCGGCTGATTCATTTTTTATCATTTTGTGCGTTACCCGGATTCATCTGCAGCATCTTTTATGCCCTGCTGAAGCCGTCGGCTCCGAAAGTTGTTATTCCTTTCCCATTTTTAATTGAATAAGAGCAAAACGTCTAATTTTTTCATTGTTAACTCTCAGGATTACCGGTAAAGGAAAAACAGTCCTGGCGCAGGTGCATTATTCGAAATATTGCTTTCGTTTTATAAACATGATCACAAACTTTGGGTTGTAATTGAGAATCCTGTTAAGATCAAACTATATCAGCATGAACGAAATAATAGAAAAAACCTGGTTTGGAAACACGCTTGAGGCCTATGTGATCGCTTTTGGCACGATCATGTTTTCAATCCTGATTATCAGAATAGCAGGCGGCCTGTTGGTAAGGCGGCTTTTAAAGTTCTCCGAAAAAACCAGCACACGATTCGACGACCTGTTTGTGAGAACAATACAGCGGTTTGGTCTCACCGCACTCTATTTTGTTGCTATATACTGGGGCATAAGCTCACTCACCCTTACCCAACGTGCCGAAAGAGTGCTGGAGGTGGCCACGGCTGCAGCAGTTGCCTTTTTTATTATCCGTCTTTTTTCCACCACAGTGCAGTTTCTTCTTGAGGGGTACGTGCGAAAGCAGGAAAATGGAGAGGAAAAAGTAAAGCAGCTGGCAGGCATCTCGCTCATTATCAACTTCATTATTTGGGGGTTAGGTCTTCTGTTTTTGTTCGATAACCTGGGCTACGACATTACGGCCGTTATTGCTGGCCTCGGCGTGGGCGGTATTGCCATAGCACTGGCGGCGCAAAATATCCTGGGCGACCTGTTCAACTACTTTGTCATCTTCTTCGACAGGCCTTTCGAGGTAGGCGACTTTATAATTGTAGACGACAAAATGGGCACGGTTGAATACATCGGCCTGAAAACCACCCGGCTGAAAAGCCTTACGGGTGAGCAGCTGGTTTTTGCAAACAGCGACCTTACCAACTCCAGAATACACAACTACAAAAGAATGCAGCGCAGGCGTATTGTATTTAAGCTGGGCGTTGTCCGCCAAACCTCGGCCAGGCAGCTAAGAGAAATTCCCCAGGTCATTCGCACGGCCATCGAAAGTGAAAAAGAGCTTGTTACTTTCGATAGAGCGCATTTCTCGTCTTATGGCGATTTTAGCCTTAGCTTCGAAGTTGTGTACTTCGTTGAATCCAGCAACTACAACACATACATGGATATACAACAGCGTATCAATTTGTCGATTTTCGAAGCTTTCGAGCGCAACGGAATTGAGTTTGCCTACCCAACGCAAACCCTGTTCATGTCAGGTAATAGCGTTGCATCCGAACAAATTGAGAGAGTTAACTAAAGTATATTCAGGATTTTTTCTTCACCCTGTGGCCACGCTTTTTAGCCTGTGGTGCCGGTTTGGCAGGCTTTGGCGCAATAGCAGCCTTTTCTTCTTTTCTGAAATGAGCAAGCACACCTTGCACAATCAGTATTTGGGCTGCAATGTAAGTTACCATGATCCAAAAGGAAGCCATGGAAAAAGCACCTACAAACTTATTGACTGCAAGCATGCAGTCGCTTAGCATAAACAGCATAGCGCCAAAAAAAATGAGAGAGAAGCTCGTTTCGTTGGTTCTGTTCTTCCGGATGGTGGCCATTATCACCATTCCGATAAGGCATGCGCCGTAAACCAGCACGGGGATTCGCAAGTTGCCCAGGAAGTTCCAAAACGTGTAGTTGATGAACAGGTAAAACACTATGAGCAGCGAGACACTAAACCGGGTGCGCCAGTCCATAGAGTCTTTTGAGGGGAAGCGTAGCCTGTAAAAGTGGAGGGCGTACATAACCTGTGCAACTAAAAAAGCCCCCAGCCCCAGCAAAAAATAAAGTTCTGCTTCCGGCTGCAGCAGGAGAAGCGAATCGCCTGCCCAGCTGAATAACAGTGCAAGCAAGATCCCCACCCTTACTCCCTTTTCAACCTGATCGCTGCTTACCCAAAAGTAAATCGCCAGCAAGGGCATAAGCAGCGGCTTGGTAACCTGAATCAACAGCGCATTGCCGACTCCTACACCATAAAGGTGAAAACCGGCCGTAAACAGCAATAGTGCGGAGAGTAAGCTTTTCGTATTCATAGATTCGTTTTGGCAAAGTAATTAAATAAAGGCGGCTTCTGAAACCACTTGGCTATCGGCATTAATTTAACCGGGACGGCACGACATCTTTTTTCTTTCCGGCAACTTCTATATACACCCAGCCGAGTAAAGCGATGAATGCCGCAAACGAAAAAACATAAGGCATACGGCCGAATTCGTTGCTGTAAATCCAGCCGGCCAGCAAGGCTCCCAGGCCTATTCCTACCTCCAGGGCAATGTACATAGTGGCTATTCCTCTTCCCCTGTGTTTCTCGTCGCTTAGGTCAATCGTCCAGGCGTAAATGGTAGGCGAGTTCATGCCCGTGCCAATGCCAAAAAGCACGCTCCCCAGCAGAAACTGCCATACTGTAGTAGAAAAGCCCGTAACCAACATGGCTGCCACCAAAAAGAAGATAGAAACCCGCAGAACAGCCACCCGGCCGTAAAGGTCCGACGCTTTTCCCGCAATAAACCTGATGCCCAAAGAAGCAATGGTGAAACATGTGAAATACAAGCCCCGGTTTTCAATGCCAAGGTAATCGCTAAAATCGGGCGCTATGGTAAGCACAGTCCCGAAAGGAACCAACGTTAAAAGCAACGTAACCGACGGCGACAGCACTTTAGGCTCAAACACATCGCCCATGTTCACTTTCAGGTGTTGCGGCTTAAATTTTTCAGGCTGGGGCAGCGTTTCCTTCATTCCTGCCAGAATAATTACCGACAAAACAGCTATAGCACTGGAGGTATAAAACATGGCCTCCAGCGAATAATGTCTGGCGATGTAGGGGCCTACCACGGGGCCAAAAGCCATACCTATGCTTCCGAACAGCCCAAACACACCCATGCCCTCACCTCGCCTGCTCACCGGCACAATATCGCCCACATAAGCGGCTGTGCCTGTTGGCTTAAACCCCGTGGAAAAGCCATGAAAAAAACGAAGCAGCAAAAACGCCCACACCACCGACACAAACGGATAAACCAGGGCGGCTGTCCCGCTCACAACGGCGCCTATTATCATTACAGGAACCCGCCCGATTTTATCGGCGAGCTTACCGCTAAAAGGCCGGCTAAGCCCGGCTGTGAGCGTAAACATGGAAATAATAAGCCCTTTGAATTCGCCGCCGCCCAAGGAGGTGAGATATGCGGGCAGCTCCGGGATGATCATATTGAAACTGCTAAAAAACAAAAAGCTACTGAAACAGAGCAGCAGGAACTGCCCCGTGTACATTTTTTGATGCGTCATCTCTGGAAAAGGAAGGGCAAAGTTATGGCATTTAATGCTTAAATTGTGAACCGATTGACATCTATTGTCATTTATACAGTGGGCCCAATAAAACAAAGTATGAAGCAGGTAACATTGCACATTGAAGACAGCAAATTCAGGACCTTCATTGAGTTTTTGAAAACGCTGGATTATGTTAAGGTTGAAGACAGCAATAGCAAAGTGATGAAGGAACTTGAGAGCAGCCTTGAACAAGTGAGACTAATAAAGGAAGGTAAGCTTCCAAAGAAATCAGTAAACGCATTGTTAGATGAGCTTTAGCGTCAACTATACCCCTGATTTCGAGCGTCAATTTAAAAAATTAAAGAAAAGGTACCCCTCTATCTCACACGACTTGAGAAAACTGGTTGAGTCGCTTAGGGAAGATCCTACGCAGGGGATTCCCTTAGGAGGGACACTATACAAAGTCAGACTGGCAATTGAATCAAAAGGTAAAGGAAAATCAGGTGGGGCAAGGGTGTTTACCTATCTGATAACCGAAGATAAAGAAGTTTATCTAGTCTATATTTACGACAAAGCAGAACTGGAGAATCTAACAAAAAAACAGATACTTGAAATTCTAAAAAGAGCAGGCCTCCTCTAAACCTGCTCTCTCCTTCATTCTCACGTAAATTGGTTTACTTCACCTCCTGTCCCATCAAAAACGCCTTGATGTAGTCATCGAGGTCGCCATCCAGCACATTCTGCACATCGGTACGTTCTACTCCTGTACGGGCATCTTTTATCAGCTTATAAGGGTGCAGTACATAGTTGCGTATCTGCGACCCAAAGTCGATGCGCATTTTACCGGCTTCTACCTTGTCCCGCTCAGCATTCCGCTTTTCCACCTCCAGCTGATAAAGCCGGGATTTTAGCATTTGCATGGCCATTTCGCGGTTGGCCAGCTGCGAGCGTTCTACCTGGCAAACTACTACTATACCCGTTGGCTTGTGCGTAAGCTGCACCTTCGTTTCAACCTTGTTCACGTTCTGGCCGCCTGCACCTCCCGACCGGGAAGTATGCAACTCTACGTCGGCCGGGTTTATTTCTATTTCAATGCTGTCGTCGGCCACCGGATACACGTAGATAGACGCAAATGAAGTATGACGCCTGCCGCCGGAGTCGAACGGCGAAATCCGAACAAGGCGGTGAACGCCCGTTTCGGCCTTCAGGTAACCATAGGCAAAAGGTCCCTCAAACTCAAGCGTGGCCGATTTGAGGCCGGCGGTTTCACCGGGCGTATAATCCACTTGCCGCACCTTGTAGCCGTGCTTTTCGCCCCACATAATATACATGCGCATGAGGATTTCCGCCCAATCGTTGCTCTCGGTACCACCCGCCCCGGGATTTATCTCCAGCATGGCGCTCAACTGGTCTTCTTCCCCGCTCAGCATTTTTTTGAGCTCAACCTCCTCCAGCAGGTCTGAAGTCTTTTTGTATTCAGCATCTACGTCATCCATCGATGCCTCGTCGGCGTTATAGAATTCGTAGATCGTCTCCAGGTCATCCAACGCCGCCTGCACCGCCTCGTAGGAGTCGGTCCACACCTTCTGCGTACGTATTTCCTTCAAAAACTTTTCCGCTTCCGATGGCTTATCCCAAAACCCCGGCTGCAGCGTTACTTCCTGTTTGTCTTCTACTTCACGTTTCTTGGCATCGTAGTCAAAGATACCTCCTCAAAGCCGCTACCCTGGCCTTCACGTCTTTCAACTGTTCTATTGTCATTGGTTGTTATTGGTTAATAGTTATCTGTTATTCGTTATTGGTTATGGGCTTTGGTGAGTAATAACGGTTAATTACACACAATCGACTTTCTTAAAAAAAGAAATCCACCCACTTCCTCAAGCAGGTGGATTCTGGTTTATTTCTCTATCGTCAGATACGGTAGATCCAGCCGTGGGTATCTTCTACCTTGCCGTACTTTATATCGTCGAGCGTTGTGAGCAGCCTGTTCGACAACTGCCTGCCCTCCACACTGGGCAGTTCGTAGTCGATGCCGTCGTAGCCAATTGTGCTTATGTGTGCAATAGTGGCGGCTGTTCCTACTCCAAATGCTTCCTGAAGATTGCCGGCCTTAATGCCGTCGATTACCTCTTTCACAGCCACCTTTCTTTCCTCTACCGGGTAACCCCACTCGCGGGCCAGTGTAAGTACACTATTCCTTGTAATACCGTCGAGAATCGTATCTCCCGTAGGTGCGGTTATTAATTTGCCATTGAGCAGGAACATCACGTTCATTGTTCCCGATTCCTCAAAGTATGCGTGTTCTTTTGCGTCGGTCCAAAGCAGCTGATCGTACCCTTGCTGCTGACCAAGCACCATCGGGTAAAGCGCGGCTGCGTAGTTTCCGGCAGTTTTAGCAGCACCAGTACCTCCAGGGGCGGCCCGGGTAAACGATGTTTCTACCTTTACCTTTACGGGTTTGGAATAGTACCCGCCAACGGGGCTTGTAATAATGAGAAACAGGAAATTGGTCGACGGCCTGATGCCCACATAAGGGTCCATGCCAAATACAACCGGGCGGATATACAACGATGTGCCGGGTTTGCTTGGCACCCATTGCTTGTCAAGACGAATGAGCTCAGTGAGAGCATTCATAAACATTTCCTCCGGGATCTCTGGAATGCACATCCTCGCGGCACTTTTGTTCAGCCGGCGTGCGTTTGCTTCTGGTCTGAAAACCAATACATCGCCATTCGCAGCACGGTAAGCCTTCAGCCCTTCGAAAATAGACTGTGCATAGTGCAGTGTGGTGTTGGCCGGGCTAATCGAGAGGTTTCCGTATGGCTTTATTCTCAGATCATTCCATTGTCCGTTCACATAGTCAGCCATAAACATATGGTCTGAATAAATCTTCCCGAACTGAATGTTGTTCAGATCCAACTCGGCGATACGTGACTGGGCCGCTTTTTCTACTGCTATTTGTAAAGTTTCTGTCATTGCCTGGCCAATTTTGTAGAGTGTAAAATTAGAAATTTAATTGGTAAGCGATTCAAACAAAAGAGAAGTATGTCTGTTTTTTCGAAAAAATATTCAACTGAAGGCTGTTGACGGCGTTATTTACCTTCACGGGGCTTCCATGGAGTTTCTTCTACGCCCAATTCCTGAGCCATTGCCCGGCAAAGCACAAAAAGATAATCAGACAGCCTGTTGAGCAATTGCACGATTCGCTGGTCTATTTCCTCTCCCTCCTGAAGCCGGATCACCTGGCGTTCGGCTCGCCGGCAAACACAGCGGGCCACATGGCCAAACGAAACCGACGCATGCCCCCCCGGCAGTATAAAATTTTTCATCGGAGGCAGAGCTTTGTCCATCTCATCCATTGCCTCTTCCAGTTTTAAGATCAGGCTTTCATCCAGGTTGGGTAAAGAAAACTGGCGCTTGCCGGGCTCATTGGCAAGGTGCGACCCAACCGTGAAAAGTTGCTCCTGTATTTCAATCAAAAAGGCCGCCCGCCTGGAGTTTACGGGCTGGTCACGCAACAAACCGATAAATGAGTTAAGCTCATCTACCGTTCCGTAGGCCTCTATTCGCAAATGGGCCTTCGATACCCTGGTGCCGCCTAGGAGCGACGTGGTGCCCTTATCGCCGGTTTTGGTGTAAATCTTCATGCAGATCAGGCGGGCTCCGACACGTGCCGGGTCACATTTTCATTGCGGTAGTCCGATTCGATAAGGCCATCGCGGAGTCTGATTACACGGTGGGCATATCCGGCTATATCTTCCTCGTGAGTCACCATAATGATGGTATTGCCCTTGTCGTGAAGCTCCTGAAAAAGCTCCATTATGCTGTAAGACGTCTTGGTGTCGAGGTTACCGGTGGGTTCGTCGGCCAAAATAATCGAGGGGTTATTTACCAGTGCCCTGGCAATAGCTACCCGCTGGCGTTGTCCGCCCGAAAGCTCATTGGGCTTGTGTTTGGCACGGTCGGCCAGCCCTACGCCGTCGAGGGCAGCCATGGCTTTTTCGTACCTGTCGTCACGGCCAAGCCCTGCATAAATGAGTGGAAGAGCTACGTTTTCCAGGGCGGTTTGCCGCGGAAGCAAATTAAAGGTCTGAAATACAAATCCAATTTCTTTATTTCTTATCTCAGCCAGCTCGTTCTCGGTAAGGTCGCTCACGTCATGGCCATTCAGAATGTATGTGCCGCCGGAAGGCGAATCGAGACACCCGATAATGTTCATGAGGGTCGACTTTCCAGAGCCCGACGGCCCCATAAAAGCCACGTATTCACCCCTTTCAATTTCAATGCTTATCGACTTAAGAGCGTGAATAGTTTCACTGCCCATTACATACTTCTTGGAGATTTCCCGTGTTTGAATAACTGCACTCATGCAAAAGGGGGTTTTCGGTTCTTTTCTTATTACGCAATAATACCTTTATGGATTTGAAAATCCGCTTAAATTCTTAAAAGACATCAGATGTTGCTGCATTTTTTTGAGGCGGTTAATTCAACTGATGCAAAAGTTTAATACAGTATTTGTTTAATTTCGGGCTCATGAATTACATCCGGCTCCCGTATTTTTTTATTCCACCTTTGCTTCTCCTGGCTTTAACCGACACAAATGCACAGACAGCGCCTGGATGGAGCACTTTGGCGGATGTAACCTACGTGAGCCGACGAGATTCGCTGCTCGGCTATGAAATCGAGTCGCCTGTGTTTGGCAAGAAGGTAACAGCACTTGAAGGTAAAAATGTTGAGCTTAAGGGTTACATAGTCCCGCTGGAAGAAATGCGGGGCCATCGGTACTTCGTATTGTCGGCACTTCCTTACAATATTTGCTTTTTTTGTGGTGCCGCCGGGCCCGAAACCGTAGCCGAGGTATACCTTACCGAAGACGTTGCCTATACCGAAAAAGCCATTACTATAAGGGGAGTTCTCGAGCTAAATGCAAGCGACCCGCTCCACCTGATGTATATTATTAAAGACGCTGAATTAGTTAACATCAAACAAAAATGAAACAACCTGTACTCCTATTTCTCTCACTCCTGCTGGTGTCATTTTCCTTTGCTCAAGCGGTAAAAACCGACGCACAAGACGCTGAAATGTTGCGCAAAATATATGATGAAGCCCTGCTTAGGGGCGAGTCGTACCAGATGCTCGAATACCTGACCACCCAGATAGGCGCACGGCTAAGTGGCTCACCAGGTGCCGCAGCAGCCGTGGATTGGAGCAAGGAAACCATGGAAAACCTCGCTTTCGATAAAGTTTTTCTCCAGGAAGTAATGGTACCACACTGGGTGCGGGGCAAAAAGGAAGTGGGCCGCATTGTTAATTCCAAAAAATTGGGCACCAAAGAAGTGAACGTGGTAGCGCTGGGCAACTCGGTGGGCTCAGGACCTGCCGGTGTGCTTGGCAAGGTGGTGGAGGTAAAAAGCTTCGAAGAGCTTGCTTCTATGGGCGAAGCAAAGGTAAAAGGCAACATTGTGTTTTTTAACCGCCCCATGGACCCTACCCTTATCGATACGTTTGCAGCCTATGGTGGCGCCGCCGACCAGCGGGGAAGCGGCCCCTCGGAGGCTGCGAAGTATGGTGCCATTGGTGCAATCGTGCGCTCGCTTACTACAGGGCTCGACGATGTGCCACACACCGGCAGCACCAATTACACGCTTAACCTGCCCAAGCTACCAGCGGTGGCCATTAGCACCAACGACGCCGAACTGCTGAGCAGTTTGCTCAAAGACGACCCTGATCTAACCTTTTATTTTGAAACTCACTCGCAGATGCTGAAGGACAAACTCTCGCACAATGTGGTGGGAGAACTAAAGGGAAGCAGCAACAGCGGCGAATACATAGTAGTAGGTGGCCACCTCGACTCGTGGGACCTGGCGCAGGGTGCCCACGACGACGGCACGGGCTGCGTGCAGTCAATTGAAGTGTTGCGCATTTTAAAGGCCATCGGCTACCAGCCCAAGAGAACGCTGCGGGCTGTAATGTTTATGAATGAAGAGAATGGACTGAAAGGCGGCCGCAAGTATGCGGAACTGGCAGCAAATAACAACGAAAAACACATAGCCGCCATTGAGTCGGACCGCGGAGGTTTTAAACCGGTTGGCTTTACCTTCACCGCGAAAGACGAACAGGTTGCAAAGATTAAGAGCTGGGCTCCACTGTTTGCTCCCTACCAGGTTTACAAGTTCGACACGGGCGGCGGCGGTGCCGACATCAGTCCGCTGGCCCCGCAGGGCGTTCCGCTTATCGGCTTTTACCCCGACCCGCAGCGCTATTTCGACCTTCACCATACCGCCATCGATACTTTCGACAGGGTAAACAAAAGGGAGCTGGAGTTGGGCGCAGCTACCATGGCGGCCCTGGTCTACCTTATCGACAAATATGGTCTGTAAAAGCCTGATGCAGTAACAGTTGATAATTAACCTTTAAAAACATTACCCGTGCGAAACATCCTCACGCTCTTGATCTTATCGGTATGTTTTGGCGCCGAGTTGCAAGCGCAGTACAAAATCGACGTAACAAAAGTAAATGAGT
Source organism: uncultured Imperialibacter sp. (assembly GCA_965651695.1). Taxonomy (GTDB): domain Bacteria; phylum Bacteroidota; class Bacteroidia; order Cytophagales; family Cyclobacteriaceae; genus Imperialibacter. The sequence goes on from CBFGTI010000012.1 coordinate 32,675, forward strand.
CGCTATACATTTATCAGTCGTATTTTACCTACCAGGGAAATAAAACAGCGGCCAATGCAGTGGTGTATGCCGGCAAAGACAGCGTGGTGATTATAGACACACCCTGGGACAACGACCAAACGCTGCAACTACTCGATTGGGTAGCCACAGAGTTGAAAAAGCCGGTAGCCTATTTCATTATTACGCATTGGCACGAAGATCGCCTGGGTGGAATTTCCGTGCTCAAAGAAAAAAGAATCACCTCGTACAGCTCCAGAAAAACGGCGGAGGAAGCGCAAAAAAGAGGCATCCAGTCGCCCGACAAACTTTTTGCTGTGGACTCTACTTTTGTGCTCGGCGGTGTACCTATCGAAGTGTTCTACCCCGGGCCGGGCCATACCGTCGACAACGTGGTGGTTTATTTCCCTTCGGAAAAGATGTTGTACGGTGGCTGCTTCCTCAAAAGCGGCACATCACCCACACTTGGTAACCTCGAAGATGCGGATGTGGCTGCCTGGCCGGCGAGCCTTGAGCGGGTTCGTGAGAAGTTTTCTGCTGCACAATTTATTCTTCCCGGCCATGGGGGCTGGGAGCCGGGAGCCATTGAGAATACAGCAAAATTATTAAAAGAGTATAAAGGTGATAGCGGAGGCAGCCGGAAGTGAAAACAGGGGAAATTTTGACGAAAACGGGTGTGGCTTACTCCTTATCAAACTCCGTTGCCCTTATTTCATTAATGGAAATAGTAAACCCCTCAAGCACAGTTGAGGTAACTGCTCCTTCCTCAGCAGCAAAGGAATGAAGGTGGTATTTACCTTCTTGAAGGGTAAAAACTTCTATTACTTCATTGGCTGGATCAATAAGCCAAAATTCTTTCACTCCAAATTTTTCATAAAGCTTCTTCTTCCTCTCCTGATCGTGATGAAAGGTTGAGGGTGAAAGAATTTCAACCAACAGGTCCGGAACGCCATTGATATTCTGCTCGTTTAAAATGCCGCTGTTCGAATTATTTATAAAAATGAGGTCCGGTTGTACAACGTTAAATTCATCCAATCGTAGATCAGCTGGGGCATTGAAAACATGGCCTAGTTTTTTGCCATATACAAAATCCATCATCAGCCGTTGTAAATTCCTGGAAAAGGCCTGGTGTTTTAAAGAAGGTGCTGGTGCCATATCAAAAAGCTCTCCTTCGATGATCTCGTACCTCTTATCATCTCCGAGAGTAAGGTATCTGGTGTAGGTATATTTTTCTGCTACTGCAAACATTTCCAACAATTAAATAGTAAATATAAATTTAATCGTCAATGTAAAAAAGGCTTTGCTCCTCCAACTTTGGGCCACTGAGATGGAGTTTAAACAACCCTTTTAACATCACCAATAATCCATTTTCAATTTAAAGGTGCTGATCTGCCCTTTCAGATCGACCCTGCCCAACTTCAAAAAGAAATTCAAAAAACCCTTGACTCTCACCTTACGTCATAGCTTTTCTTTGCCTCATCATTAATGATTAAGGTATGGCAGGCTATACGGTAAACAAGCTGGCAAAACTGGCTGGTGTGAGTGTGCGCACACTTCATCACTACGACGAGATTGGACTTCTGAGGCCGGCCGAGAGGGGATTCGACTCACGCTACCGGTACTACCGGCGCGCTGAGTTGCTCCGGCTGCAGCAGATTCTGTTTTACAAGGAGCTGGGATTTCCGCTAAAGGAAATTAAAGCGATTCTGGACGACCCCGAATTCGACTTGCTTCGGTCGCTTGAGTTTCAGAAGAAAGAAATCACGAGCCACATTGCCCGCAACAGGGTGCTGCTAACCACCCTGGAGAAAACAATTGATGAAGTAAAAAACAAAAACAAAATGGTAACAGACAAAGAAATGTACGAAGGCTTTGCCGAAGAGCAGGTAACAACCTATCGCCAGGAAGTGATAGACAGATGGGGACAAAATGCCCTGGACCAGGCAGAAAATGTGATAAGAAATAAAACAAAACAGGAATGGGCTGATACGAAGCGGCAATCGGACGACTACTGCCGGCGATTGGCAGCCCTGATGCACCAACCGGCCAACAGCGCGGAAGTGCAAAAACTGATCTACCAGCATTACCTTTTCGTGGGGCAGTTTTACGAAGTAACAGAAGAAAAGTATCGGGGCCTGGCAGACATGTATGTGGCAGACGAACGCTTTAAAGTGAACTTTGAAAAATTCGCTACCGGGTTGGCCGAATTTATGAAAAATGCCATCCATGCCTTTTGCGACGGCGGCATGAAAGAAGTAAAGTAATACCGGCATGCAAGGCTCGGCCCATGGCTGCAGCCTTGCTTCTTTGCTCCCGCAGGTGGAAAATTACATGTGGACCGTCTGTAAAAACCGTAGCGTTCTTTAGATTTGAAGCGAAACTACGCTACCTGGCCTATGAACAACGTGAACCTGCTTGGCATTCCGTTCGATGCCAATTCTTCCTTTATGAGAGGCCCTGCTCTCGCACCCGACAAAATCAGAGAAGCCCTCCACTCCGACTCCTCAAATTATTTCAACGAAACAGGCCAGGATGTGTCGCAGCTGCTGGTCGACAAGGGAAACCTGCCGCCGATTGTTCCTTATCATGGGTTGAAAAATGAGCTTTTGAAACAGTACTCCGCAACCGAAAAGTGGCTTTTTCTGGGTGGCGATCATTCTATTTCCTACCCGGCGGTGTCGGCAGTAACATCACATATACCCAAAATCTCCATTCTCCATTTGGATGCGCATTCCGACTTGTACGATCAGCTCGACGGCAACCGTTTTTCACATGCCAGCCCCTTTGCCAGAATAATGGAAGAAGGAAAAGTGGAAAGGCTTGTGCAGGTAGGCGTACGCACACTAAATGCACACCAGAAGGAACAAGCTGAAAAATTTGGCGTTGAAATTATTTCCATGAATGAGTGGGCGGACAACCTTGTGGTAGATCTGGACGGACCGGTTTATCTGTCGCTCGACCTTGATGTGCTCGACCCTGCCTTTGTGCCGGGCGTTTCCCACTACGAACCCGGCGGCGCCACTACCCGCCAGCTTATCAACTTCCTGCAAAGGCATAAGCACCTGAATATAATCGCCGCCGACATCGTAGAATACAACCCACGGCGCGACTACAACGACGTAACAGCCTTTGTAGCAGCCAAGCTGGTGAAGGAGTTGGTATCAGTACTGAGTTTTTAGTTTTAAGTTCTAACGAATGTGTGCTAACCGGGCCCCAGCTAATCATGTTCCAAGTCATCCGGAAATTTAAATCAAAGAACTTTTAAAAATTAAGCTTATCGCCTTTCTACTGCTGTGGTTTCGCCCGAGCTGAAAACCGCTAACTAAAAACTTTTTCAACTTCCTGTCCAAATCGGAGTACCCACCTTGTCTACAGATAAAAAACACTTAAATTTTATCCTATGAAAAAGTTTTTGATTCTGCTAAGAGAAGACCTTTCTGCGGTCAATCAAATGACGCCGGAGCAAATGGAGGCTGACATTGCCGCTTACAGCCAGTGGGTAGAAGGCCTGAAAAAAGAAGACCGGCATATAATGAGCGATCCGCTGGAAACTTCCGGGGTGATGGTTTCCAAAAACAAAGTTGAAACAGACGGGCCATTTATCGAATCGAAAGAAGCCATTAGCGGTTTTTTCGTGATTCGCGCAAAAGACCTGGAGGAAGCCATTGCCGTTACCAGGACTTGCCCGATTTTTAAATATAACGGAAAGGTGGAACTGCGCCCTATTATGGATTATTGATGGAGCAAGCACCCTTCCATTTCGAAGCCCAAAAACTGGTGAACCACCTCTACCGGCAATGGTATGGTAAAATGGTGGCCTCACTAACCCGATATTTTGGGCTTCAGCAGATTGAAGTTGCCGAAGACCTCGTGCAGGAAACCTTTGTGTCTGCCATTGATAGCTGGAGCCATAAAGGCCTTCCCGATCAACCTGTGAACTGGCTTTTTAAAGTTTGTAAAAACAAAACAGTAAACTGGCTGCAGAAAAAACGATTTGCGTCGTTGCCACAACCTCACCTGCTCAACACTGCGGAAGCCATTACGCTCGACAGCCTGTTTTTGGAGCATGAGATTGAAGACAGCCAATTGCGAATGATGGTGGCTTGCTGCCATGCCGCCTTTTCGGTGAAAAACCAGCTCATTTTTGTGCTTCGGCATGTGGCCGGCCTTACCGTGCGGCAAATAGCCCGGGGCTTGCTAACGACCGAAGAGGCTGTTGCGAAATCGATAGTACGCTCCAAACAACTGATCCGCGAGAAAGGGCTTACTTTCCCCGAAGCAGGCTACCGCACCCTGAAGCAAAAACTGCAGGAGTTGCACCTGGTACTGTACCTGATGTTCAACGAAGGCTATGCTGCTACCGAAGGCAATTCCATTCTAAGAGAAGAATTGTGCTTTGAAGCCATACGCCTGATGAAGCTGGTAGTGGCACGGGAGGATGTAAGAGATGCTGATTCATATGCGCTTCTCGCCCTTTTTCTGCTGCATGCGGCCCGGTTTCCCGCCAGGGAAGATACCGAAGGAAAGCTCGTGGACCTGGAGACACAGAACCGGCTGCTGTGGGACCGCGACATGATTCGCGTTGGTCAGCGCTACTTTCAGCAATCGGCAGCAGAAAAAAATTATTCGAAGTACCAGGTGGAGGCCGCCATTGCCTATGAACACGCCAAAGCGGCTTCATTTGAAGACACAAATTGGGCTATTATTCACGACCTCTACGCTTTTCTTGCGGATCGCGAGCCTCACCCCACCATTTTGCTCAATGGCGTAATTGCGCTCTTTTACAGTAGCGGACCGGTTCCGGCTTTTGCGAAACTAACGGAGCTGGAGCAAAAAGGCCTTTTGATTCAGAACCAATATTACTTCACGCTGCTCGGCAAAATTTACATGGCGATGGACGACACTGTAATGGCCGCTACCTGTTTCCGGCAGGCAATCGAACTGAGTACCAGCCTTGCAGAAAAACAATACCTGGAACGGCTGCTTGGCGCACTATAGATTTGCCTCGCAGGTGAACTGTACCGTCCGCCAGCGGTCAATTGCAATTGCTCATTCACCGTCACACCGTTGCCTGGCTTCAAAAATGGCACCTTTTCCAGGTATGCAGCTTCACACGGTAAAAGGTATTATTATTGTCTTGTAAAGCAGCTGTACTTTGCAGAGATATGAAAAAAAGTAACCAAACAGGCCGGATTCTTATTGTTGACGACAACCCCGATGTACTCAGCGCTGCCAAAATTTTTCTGAAGAGGCATTTTCTGGAAGTGGTAACGGAAAAGAACCCGGAAGCACTACCCAACCTGCTGCACAACGAAACCTTCGACGTGATTCTGCTCGACATGAACTTTACCAAGGACATGAGCTCCGGGCACGAAGGGTTTTACTGGCTTGATAAGATACTCGAAATTGATCCGTCGGCGGTGGTAGTGCTTATTACCGCCTATGGCGATGTGGAAGTGGCAGTAAAAGCCATAAAAGAAGGTGCTACAGATTTTGTGCTGAAGCCGTGGGAAAATGAGAAGCTGCTGGCCACGGTATCCTCATCTATGAAGCTGAGGGAATCGCGGCTGGAAACCGATAAACTCAAAAGCCGCCAAAAGCAGATAAGCGAAGACCTCGACAATAAGTACCAGGAGATCATCGGACACAGCGAAGCCATCCTTAAAGTATTCGACACCATTGAAATGGTAGCCAAAACCGACGCCAATGTGTTGATTCTTGGTGAGAACGGTACCGGCAAAGAGCTGGTGGCAAGAGCCATACACAGGCATTCCAACAGGGCTTCGGAGGTATTTATAAGTGTAGACATGGGCGCCATTAGCCAAACCCTCTTTGAAAGTGAGCTTTTCGGCCACACCAGGGGGGCGTTTACCGACGCTAAAGAAGACCGGGCCGGTCGCTTCGAAATCGCTTCGGGCGGCACCCTTTTTCTCGACGAAATCGGTAATCTCACCATGGCACTGCAGGCCAAATTACTCTCGGTGCTGCAGTCGCGGCAGGTAACTCGCGTAGGTTCCAACAAACCCAAACCTATCGACATCCGCCTGATATGCGCAACCAATATGCCGCTGTACGACATGGTTAAAAAGTCCGATTTCCGGCAGGATTTGCTGTACCGCATCAACACCATCGAAGTTCGCATTCCGCCACTGAGAGAAAGGCTGGATGACATTCCGCTGCTGGCCGGGCATTTTCTTGGACAGTACGCAAAAAAATACAACAAGCCGATCCGCTCCCTCAGCCCGTCATTGATAAAACGGATGCAAAAATACACCTGGCCGGGCAACGTACGGGAACTACAACATGCGGTAGAGCGGGCGGTAATTATGAGCAGAAACCAGGTGCTGGAGGCCGAAGACTTCTTCCTTAATTACCATGGCAAAGAAACGGACGACAACGCCGTGAACCTTGACGCCTACAATATTGAAGAAATGGAGCGCATTCTCATCCGCAAAGCGCTGAAACGCCACAATGGCAACATTACCCAGGCAGCTCAGGAGCTGGGATTGACACGCTCTTCCCTTTACCGGAGAATGGAAAAGTATGATATCTGAGCTATAAGTTGGTATATTAACCGAAAACTATACGGCTCGTGACAAAAGAACGGTTGGAAGAAATTCTGAGGCACGGTGAAGGAATAGACATTGGATTCAAGTCTTCTCAATTTGAACTGAACAGGGATACATTCGAATCTGTTTGCGCATTTCTAAACCGAAAAGGGGGGCATATGCTGCTGGGAGTAAAAAACGACGGCACTGTTGAAGGAGTGCTGGAGAGTTGCGTGCAAGACATGGTTAATAATATCGTAACCACTGCCAACAACCCTAATAAATTGAACCCTCCGTTTTATTTAGCTCCCCAAGTAATCAAATACGAAGGTAAAAGTTTGATTCATGTGTTTGTTCCCGAAAGCTCCCTGGTTCACAATACAAATGGAAAAATTTTTGACCGAAATCGGGATGGCGACTTCGATATTACGAAACATGCTGCCCTGGTAACGCAACTTTATCTCAGAAAGCAAACTACCTACTCAGAAAATCGAATTTATCCTTACCTGAAAATCTCCGACTTTAAGGAAGAACTTTTTGTACGGGTAAGGAATCTTGCCAGAAGTCAGAAAATAGATCATCCATGGCTGGAATTAGACAATGCAGAGCTGCTTAGATCCGCCGGGTTATATAAACAGGATTTTCACACAGGTAAACATGGATACACTTTGGCTGCTGCCCTTCTGTTTGGTAAAGACGAAGTTATCCAAAGTATAGTACCGCACTACAAAACCGATGCGCTCCTCAGGGTAGAAAATACCGACAGGTACGACGACAGAGATGATATTCGCACTAACCTTATTGAGAGTTACGACAGATTGATGGCCTTCGTAAGGAAACATCTGCCCGATAAATTTTTTCAGGAAGGTGACCAAAGACGAAGTTTAAGAGACCTCATTTTCAGGGAGGTAGTCGCAAACCTTTTAATTCATCGGGAGTATATGAATCCTTATCCTGCCAAGCTGGTCATAGAGCAAGATAAAGTGACATCGGAAAACTGGAACAGACCGCATAATGGTGGGACGATAGACCCGGTTAATTTTTCCCCTTACCCGAAAAATCCGGTTATCGCCAGGTTTTTCAAAGAAATAGGCCGGGCCGATGAATTAGGCTCCGGAGTTAGAAATACCTTTAAGTACTGCAGTCAGTACACTGCCGGGACTAGTCCGGTTTTTATCGAGGAAGATGTTTTTAAAATAATCATTCCGTTAACTTCAGCACCTCATTCAAAAAGCGAAATGGAAGGATTGATCGACAAGATGCCTAATTGGCAAAAGTTGGGTGAAAAGTTGGGTGAAAAGTTGGGTGAAAAGTTGGGTGAAAATGAGCAGGCAATTTTGAGAAAAATTTACGACAACCCATCAGTAACCATAAAAGCAATGTCCGAAGCGCTTGATATCAGCACAACCGCGGTGGAAAACAACATTAGGAAACTGAAAAATAAAGGAGTGTTAGCTCGAGAAGGGTCTGCTAAAAAGGGGGTTTGGACTATTGTGAGCTAATGATATTTAACAACTTCCGTTTTCAGGTATTGTACCGGGTGGTTTTGCTGGGGTTGCTGGTTGTGGCCTTTACGTGGCTGCTTCAAAGCGCCAAATACGTAAGCGCCACCCTTACCTTTTCGCTGGGTGTTTACACTCTCTTCAGTCTTTTTTTTTATGTAGAAAACACCAACCGAAAACTCGCAAGGTTTATAGACGCTATTCGGTACAACGACTTTATCATTGGCTTTGATGCTGATAATAAGCTCGGGAGGTCGTTTACGGAGCTCAATCATTCTATCAAAGAGGTGCTTGATGCTTTTCGGGTCACCCGCCAGGAGAACGAAGAGACACTTCAATTTCTTGACATTCTGGTTAAAAACGTTCAGGTTGGGATTCTCACTTACGACGAGAATGAAAACGTAGGCCTTATTAATACCCTTGCCAGAAGACTACTTGCTGTTGAAGAAATAAATAACCTTAGCGAGCTGTCTGCATCCGACAACAAGTTCTACCAGCACCTTCGGTCTCTTCCTGCAGGTGCAAATAGCCTTTATAGAAAAACCGAACAACTTCACCTCGCCATCCACACCACCCGCATCAGGATAAGAAATAAGGACCTAACGCTGGTATCGATCCAAAACATACGCTCCGAACTTCAGCAAAACGAGCTTGAGGCCTGGCAAAATTTGACAAAAGTACTCCGGCACGAAATTATGAACTCGGTAACACCCATTTCGTCGCTGGTTTCCACGCTAAAGGAAATGTTTGAAGAAGAACTGAGCGAAGATGACAACCAGCCACTGAGCAAGGAGCTGATTGGCGATGTAAACGAAGCGCTGCAGGCCATTGAAAACCGGAGCCATGCGCTCAAAAACTTCGTAAATGCCTACAGGGATTTTACGCAGATCCCAAAGCCGGTGCTAAAGTCGGTAGCAATGGCCACCCTTTTCGACAGGATCGAACACCTGATGCAGGCTGAGGTAAAAGCCAGCGGCTGTGTGTTCAAAAAGGAGTCGGACGAAGCTATTTTCCTGACTATTGATGAAGAGCTGGTAGAGATGGTACTTATCAACCTGCTGAAAAATGCAATGGAAGCAGTGAGAGGCCATGTGCACCCAACAATCACGCTGCGGGGCTACCGCACCCGCGACCTGAGGTGCGTGATAGAGGTAGAAGACAACGGCCCGGGAATTATACCCGAAGCTTTAGATAAGATTTTTATCCCATTCTATACTACCAAGCAGGGTGGATCGGGCATTGGCCTGAGCCTCTCGCGACAAATAATAAATATGCATGGTGGCACCCTCACAGTCGACACCCTGGTTGGAATTAAAACCGTGTTTAAAATTACCCTTTAGAAAAATACTCTTGCTTTATCTGCAAAAAAGGTCTCCATTCTTCAAACACATGACCATTGGATGTCTTCAAAAACATAATGTAAGAGGGCTTGAACGGCACCCGCTTCAGCTTCATTCCGGCTTCTTCAGGTGTGTAGTCGCCTTTGCGGGCGTTGCATTGCTTGCAGGCTGTTACCAGGTTCTTCCAGTGAGAAGTGCCACCTTTTGACCTCGGAACCAAGTGGTCAAGCGTAAGGTCTCTGTTGGTGCCGCAGTACTGGCACTCGTGGTTGTCGCGCCGAAAAACATTCTGGCGGGAAAGCACCACTCCCTTGTATGGTATGGTAATGTATCGCGAAATTTTGATAACAGATGGGACAGGGTATGAACTCGAAACAGTGTGCAGAAACACCCCGGGTACCGGCGAAAGTAACTCAGCTTTATTTAAAAAAACCAAAAGGAAGGCTCGCTCCACCGAGCACACCGTTAGTGGGCTGTAGTCCTGGTTGAGAACTAAAACATTCCTTTTTAAACTCATTTAAGTCATATTTTGAGAATTCGTCGCACAGTTACCAGGTTGCCCTGCAGTTCATCAAAATTCCCGTTACTGTCAATGTTCACTATCTTTAAAGAATCGGTAACTACCACGGCCTGCTTGTCACCAATATTTATTCCAGTTTTTAATTTCCCTTTCGATTCCCATACAAGCAGATCTCCCTCGGCTGATTCGCGGAAAGAGGCCATTTTATCTCCTACCTGGCTTATTGCTTCAGGCTTTCGGGGCAGCGCATAGCCGCCAATTCTGAAAACCTGCTGCAAAAACCCGATGTCATCGATTCCGAAAGGAGTACGCCCACCCATTCGGTAGGGAGCATACATGTACTTTTGTATTGTTTCCCTGAGAAACAGGTAATCTCTCCTTTGGCCGAGGCTCTTCGAGTTTCCGTTAAAGGCAAGCTGCTCCTCCACTTTAAAAAGCTCGTTGGTCGAGATCGGCAGTATGCTGCCTATCAAGATATTCAAATAATGTTTTTTGAAAAAAATATTTGCAGTAAGATCTGTACAAATTTTATAATCGGAGTTGTTTACCTGCTCAAAATACTCCTGTGTAATGGCATAGTGCTGAACTTTCAAAATCCACCCCACGGTTCCATCAAAATGCACTTTAACCCGCACCCATTCGCCGTCGGCCTCCAGCACATGGTAATGTTCTCCAAATAATAGCTCGCTCACCTGCAGCGATTGAAATGAGGGTTCATTAAGCATCGGGACCAGGCAAAGCCTGCAAATTCCTTTTTCAGTTTCCGCCATGTAGTTACAATCTTAGCCGATCCAGTTCTCTTTTGGTATCCTTTTCCTTTATACTTTCCCGCTTGTCGTACAGCTTCTTGCCTTTGGCCAGCGCCACCTCCATTTTTGCCAGCCCCTTGTCATTAATAAATAACCTTACCGGCACAATGGTAAGGCCTTTCTCCTCCATTTTTGCCTGCCACTTTTCCAGTTCGCTTTTGTTTAGCAAAAGCTTCCGTTCCCTCACAGGATCGTGGTTATAATGGGTGGCTTGCTCGTATGGCGAGATATTCATTCCTTTGATGTACAACGCCTCCTTTTTGAAATAGCAGTAAGCTTCCTGCAAACTGGCCTTCCCCTCACGAATCGACTTAATTTCCGATCCGGTGAGCATAATTCCTGCCACCAGCACATCCAGCAACTCAAACTCAAACCGGGCCTTCCTGTTTTTTATATTAATGGAATTCGAGAATCTTTTATCATCTTTTGCCATGCGAGTTTATCTCCTCATGTTATCCGCCTAAAATAGTAATTTCTAAAATTTCATGCGAGGCATAGGCACTACGTCCATAGCTGCAAAATCCCCCGCCAAATATTTAAAATGGGCCGCCATGGCAATCATCGCGGCATTGTCAGTACAATATTCAAATTTGGGCACATATATATTCCAGCCACGCTCCTTCTGTTCCTTCTCCAGGGCTCTTCTCAACCCGGAGTTAGCCGCCACCCCACCGGCTATAGCAATTTCTGCAATTCCTGTTTCTCTCACTGCTCTTCGCAATTTTTGCATCAACATTTCAATCAAAGTGTGCTGTATGCTGGCGCAAATATCCGCAATGTTTTTTGAAACAAAATCAGGGTCAGTAGCGGTTCGCTCCCTCAGAAAATAAAGGATGGAGGTTTTGATGCCGCTAAACGAATAGTTGAGGCCCTGCATCTCAGCCAACGGAAAAGAAAAAGCAAGTGGGTTTCCCTCGCGTGCTAATCTGTCGATGTGCGGCCCCCCGGGATAGGGCAACTCGAGCATCTTTGCGGCCTTGTCGAATGCCTCGCCCACTGCGTCGTCCAGCGTTTGACCGATTATTTGCATTTTAAGCGGATCTTCAACCACCACCAGCTGCGTATGCCCACCGCTCACGGTCAGGCATAGGAAGGGAAAGGCTGGCTTGGGGTCGTTGATAAAATGCGCTAAAATATGCGCCTGCATATGGTTAACGGCTATGAGTGGTATGCCCAGCCCCCAAGCCATGGCTTTGGCAAAGCTGCTGCCAACCAGCAATGCCCCCAAAAGTCCGGGGCCTTGCGTGAACGCTATGGCATTTAATTTGTGCCTATCTACACCGGCTTCCACAAGAGCCCGATCAACCACCGGAACGATATGCTGCTGATGAGCCCTTGAGGCCAATTCGGGCACCACTCCTCCATATCGCTGGTGAACGGATTGCGTAGCAATTATATTATTAAGAATTTTGCCGTCTCTTATAACGGCTGCGGAAGTTTCATCGCACGACGACTCTATCGCTAAAATGACCGGGGACATAGAATTATTTTGAAACAAAAAACCAGAACGACGCTAATTGTGACAAGGGGCCTGAGGAGAACACTGTACTGGTTTTCCATGGCAATTTTACTGCTTTTCATATTCCTTTTGCTCGCATTGCAATCCTCAGTTGTACAAACACGGCTGGTTACCTATGTTTCTACATTTCTCCAAAAGAAAACCGGACACGAAGTTACTGTTGAAAAAGTAGATATCAACTGGTTCGATGAAATTGAGCTGAAAAAGCTAAAACTGCAAGACCCGCAAGATACTACCTTAATTGCCATAGACCGCCTGCTGGTAGACTTTAGTGCCATAGACCTGCTGCGGTCGGGCGACCTTCATTTTGACGCGGCGCGGATTACAGGCGCCGATGTGCGAATTGTGAAATTTGCCGACGGCCAGCTCGATAATATGTCGTGGTTTATCAAACAAATTCGTCCGGAATCCAGCGGCACCGGAGCACTGCCGAAACCCGTTAGCATTGGGAGGATTAAGCTGGAAAACAGCAGGTTCTCGCTTAACGACATGCGAAAAGATAGCATAGTAAACGGCTTCAACTATAACCAATTTATAATTGACGACATCAACACCGACCTGTCTGACTTCTATCAGCGGCTGGATACCATCCGCTTTTCCATAGACAAGCTCATAGGCAGAGACAGGGCCGGTAAACTTGCTATTAAGAGCCTTAAGACGAATTTTCTGCTAACCAGCGAAATGATGGAATTTGCCAACCTCGATCTGAACACCGGGAACAGCCATCTGGCCAACTATGTGAAGTTCGAATTTTCCGATCCGTCCAATATGAGCTATTTTATCGACAGCGTTTACACCGAAGCTCGTTTCGATAGCACAGTAATCAGCAATGAGGACTTGAGACATTTTGCCACGACGCTGGAAGCGTACAACGATGTATACACGCTTTCGGGCGACTATACCGGTGGAGTAACGCGGTTTACGCTCAAAGACTTCACACTCCGGTTTGGCAAAGGAAGTGTGCTTTCCGGCACCTCTACCTTCACCGGCTTGCCCAATTTCGCGGAAACGTTTATCGACCTGCGGCTAACTGATTCACGCTTGCTGGCCACCGACGTAAATACCTACCTCGAAGAGGATGCTTCCGCTATTCTCAACAGGCTCGGATTTATCTCGTTCGACGGGCGGTTCGTAGGGTTCACCAACGATTTTGTGGCTAACGGAAATTTCCTGTCGCAGCTTGGCACCGTTAAGTCCGACCTGAATTTGAAGCTCCCCGGCGACCCGGCTGAAGCTTCTTACCGGGGCGCTTTAACAGTAAATAACCTTGACGTGGGCCGGCTTCTCAATAACCCGGAACAATTTCAGCGGCTTAGCTTTAATGGAAGCATCGAAGGAAGTGGCCTTACTATGCGTTCTGCTGATTTTTACGTCAAAGGAAACATCCAAAAGCTGGGCTACAATGGGTATGAATATCAAAAGATAAGAACGGATGCAAGAATGGCCCAGAGCTTTTTCGAAGGCGAAGTGAGTATTGCCGATCCCAATGTGAAACTTGAACTAGACGGGTCGCTCGACTTCAGAAATAACATCAACCGTTTTCAGATAGATGCATCACTGGATACCCTCTTTCTTCAACCTTTAAGACTATCCGAGAACGACGTGTTCATTAGCGGCGATGTAAACCTTGACCTGGAAGGCTTGAAGCTCGACAGTATTGTAGGATATGCCTCTGTTTACGATCTGAATTTAATTTTGGATGGAAAGTTTTTTGAGGCTGACAGCATCGTAGCCTACTCAGTTAGAAAAGGAGAGCATAGAACATTTGAGCTGGTAACCGACGACGTGCTCCTCAAGGCCGAGGGAGATTTTGAGTTTACACGCCTGTATCACGACGTAAAAACAACTTTAGCCGAATATGAGCTGGCCTTTCGAAACGATAAAGAGGAGATTGATGAGTATTACGCTTCGAAGCAACCCGAGCAACTTAATCCTTATACAATAAATATCGAGGCTACCCTCGTAGACATTAATCCGCTGGTGAGTCTTTTCGTGAACGACTTCTATCTTGCCAAAGGCACATCGCTGGAGGGGCAGTATTCCAAAAACCTGACTTCAGTTGCGTCGCTCTATACCACGTTCGACACGCTCAGGCTGGGCAACTTTACCTTTCTTAACAACGAACTGGAGTTCAACACCAGCAAGGTTTCGGATAGTACAGATGTACTGGCCATGTTGTTTATTTCCAACCAGCAGCAGTTGGCAGGTAATACCGTAAACACGCACCAGAATTACCTCGAGGCTATATGGGGTAGCAACAATATCGATTTTCAGATTAACATTGAGCAGCCCAATACCACCAATTCGGCACGGGTTTTCGGTGATCTGCAATTTCAGCCCGACCGCACGGTAATTACGATGCAGCCTTCCGACCTGCAAGTGTTGGAAGGTAGATGGGAGTTTGCAAAAGGCAACCAGGTAGTAATTACCGAAGAGGCTATTGCGTTTGAGGGTTTCAGGCTTTCGGCGGGTAACCAGGAAATCGAGCTAACGGGGTACATTAGCGACTCCACCAACATTCCATTGCGGGCACGTATAACCAATTTTTCGCTCAATAACCTGAGCCCTTTACTACCCGTGCCCCTCAATGGCATTGTAACGGGACACCTTACACTGGCAAATTATGGTGAGGGTGCTATAGTAGAAAGCGATCTAAAGGTGGATGACTTTAAGGTTGACCAGTTCCTGGTTGGCAACGTATCGGGGCGGTCAAACTGGAACGACCGCTCAAAACGCATTCAGTCGCTGCTAACCGTCTACCGGGAAGGTAAAAACATTATTACAATCGACGGCCATTATGCACCCCGCGACAGCGTGAACCAGATGAACTTCAACGCCAATTTCGATGATGCGAGCCTGAACGTCATCGAACCATTTATTAGAAATAATTTTACCGAGATCAGAGGCACAGCGAGCGGTAGATTTAAGGTGACCGGCAGCCTGAACTACCCTATCCTCCGGGGAACTGGTACAATTTCAGATGGTGCGGGCCGAATAAACTACTTGAATACATTTTACACCTTCAATGGCGATATATTTTTTGACGACAACGAAATCGGCGTTCGAAACCTTGATGTAAGAGACATCCAGAATCACCGGGCCACGCTGAACGGAGGTATTTTTCATGATGGCTTCAGGAATTTCGTCCTGGACCTGGAAGGACGGCTCAATAACTTCCAGGTGCTGAACACCTCGTCGAGGGATAATTCGCTCTACTATGGCACAGCCTTCGCCACCGGCAGCGTAAACTTTCTCGGAGCAATTTCCAACCTCAACATCTCCGCACGGGCTTCAACCAACCGCAACACCCGGATCTTCATTCCGCTGGAAGACGACGCCACTACAGATGTTGAAGATTTTATTTCCTTCGTGAATTTTAGCGACACCACCCGTACAGAAGCCTCCTCCACCGAACCAGACGCTGTAAATGTCTCCAATATCCGGCTCGATTTCGACCTCGAAGTAACGCCTGATGCGTATTGCGAACTGATCTTTGACATAAAAGCAGGCGATATTATAAGGGGAAGAGGCAACGGCAGGCTGAATCTGCAAATCGACACAAATGGAGACTTCTACATGTTCGGCGACCTGGAGATTGAAGAAGGCGGGTATAACTTTACACTTTACAACATCATCAATAAAGAATTTGACATAGAAAGCGGCAGCACCATCTCTTGGGCGGGCGATCCGTACCGTGGAATAATGGACATTAAAGCCAACTACCGGCAAAATGCCCTCATCACACCAATCCTTCTCAACATAGATACCACCGCAGCCAACACGCCGGAGCTTCGGAGACGCTACCCCACCAACGTGGTGCTGGACCTTGACGGCGAGCTCCTTACCCCTCAAATATCCTTTGAGATCGAAATTGCCGGCTACCCCGAGCAAGTTACTTTACCTTCCGGGCAGCCTATTATGCTAAGCGCTGAAGTACAGCGTTTTAACAACCAAATCAAAACTGACGAACAAGAATTGAAACGGCAGGTTTTTAGCCTTATCATCCTCCGTCGGTTCTCGCCGCTCAATAGTTTCAATGTCGGTACAACCTCAATAGGCAGCAGTGTAAGCGAGTTTGTGTCGAACCAGCTCAGCTACTGGATCTCTCAGGTAGATGAAAACCTCGAGATTGACGTGGATCTCTCCGGTCTTGACAACGATGCCTACAACACATTTCAACTCCGGCTGGCCTATACCTTCCTCGACGGGCGGCTGCGGGTATCGCGGGACGGCGGCATTACCAGCACCACTACCAGCGCCGATCTGGGCGCCATTATGGGCGACTGGACAGTGGAATACCTGCTCACGCCCGACGGCAAGCTCCGAGCCAAAATGTACAGCCGCACCAGCTACAACAGCCTAAACCAGGGCCTCGATAACCAAACCAACACCAAAACCGGTTTCAGCCTTCAGTATATCAGGAGTTTCAACAACTTTAGAGACCTGATGTCGGACGTGAGAAGCAAAAACCGAGCACCTGAAGAACCAAAAGAAGAGCCGACGTCCTCGAAATTCGACCTGTTTATCCGTGAGGAAGAGGTAGATCCCGCATCTAAAACAGCCTCGTGACAATGCCGTAAGCCGGCAAGCTGACACCACTGCTTGCGCCCGAAACTACCATTGCCGCATAGCTAATATTCCCATCTTGTTTAACCAAATGCCTGCCGCTTAGTTTAAAAGAAAAAGCTAT
Organism: uncultured Imperialibacter sp.; assembly: GCA_965651695.1. Classification (GTDB taxonomy): domain Bacteria; phylum Bacteroidota; class Bacteroidia; order Cytophagales; family Cyclobacteriaceae; genus Imperialibacter. The sequence goes on from CBFGTI010000012.1 coordinate 49,600, forward strand.
AATGGCCCCAAACAACAGCATCAATATCTTTTGGTTTAGGAGAGATCTGCGGCTTAGTGATAATGCCAGTTTGCACTATGCTTTGCAGAATGGAACGCCGGTATTACCCATATTTATTTTCGACCGGCATATTCTCGACAAGCTGCCCGCTCGAACAGATGCGAGAGTACAGTTTATCCATCAAACACTGCTGCATATAAATGACGAACTGAAAAAAGTGGGTAGTTCGCTTCTCGTGCTGCATGGTTCACCTGTCAACGCCTTTTCTTCAGTTGTGAGCAAATACAATGTAAAAGCAGTATACGCCAACAGAGATTACGAGCCGTACGCCTTGCAAAGAGATACCCTCATACACGATTTTCTAAAAGAAAAAGGGATCGGCTTTTACACATTCAAGGACCAGGTAATATTCGAAAAAAAAGAGATCCTGAACGATTTCGGCGAGCCCTACAAAGTGTTCACTCCCTACAGAAACAAGTGGGTATCGTTATTCAGGCAACACAACCGCGAATTGTTCGACAATGCCCTCGCAACCGGTGGCTTCCTTCAAACAGAGCCACTGCCACTACCCTCGCTGGCGAGTATCGGTTTCAGCCATTCAACCATTACTATCCCAAAACCGGCGTTAGACAAGTTGCTGATTTCGGGTTATGACGCCACCCGCGATTTTCCGGGCATTGCCGGCACTACCCGGCTTGGGATTCATCTGCGGCACGGCACGTTAAGCATAAGGAAAGCCGTGCAGATTGCAAGCCAGCTCAACGACACATGGTTGAATGAATTAGTATGGAGGGAGTTTTATCAAATGATACTGTTCAACTTCCCGGAGGTGGTAAACCGCTCCTTTAAACCCAAATACGACGCCATCCCCTGGCGGAACAATGAAGAAGAGTTTGAAAGATGGTGCGAGGGTACCACAGGTTTCCCTCTTGTGGATGCGGGCATGAGAGAGCTGAACACTACAGGCTATATGCACAACCGGGTGAGAATGATAACTGCCAGCTTTCTTACCAAGCACCTCCTGATCGATTGGCGCTGGGGTGAGGCTTACTTTGCTCAAAAACTACTCGACTACGAACTGGCCAGCAATAATGGTGGCTGGCAATGGGCAGCCGGCACTGGCACCGATGCGCAGCCTTACTTCAGGGTATTCAACCCGGAAGCACAAACAGAGAAATTCGATAAAGACAGGGTTTATATTCGAAAATGGGTTCCGGAATATGACTCGAAAAATTACCCCGTTCCAATAGTAGATCATAAATTTGCAAGACAACGGGCCATCGAAACTTATAACAAGGCCTTGAGTTGAATTATGAATATAGGTGATAAAGTACGGCTGTTGAGAGGCACAGAAGAGGGTGTCATTGTCAAGATCGTTAACGACAACATTGTAGAGATAGAAATTGAGGATGGGTTCTCTTTTCCTGTGATGAAAAATGAGGTGGTGCTGGTACACAAAGCCGAAGCCGACTATTTTAAAAAGGAAGCCGCACCTGTAAGCACCAGCCAAAAGGTGTTTGTGAAGCCCACGGCACAAGCCGAGAAAGGAATTTACCTTGGCTTTGAACCAAAAGGCGACCTTTATGATGTACTGCTGGTTAATAACACAGACTACGACCTGGCATTCAAAATAGATGAGCTGCTGAAAGGAACAACCAATGGCTTGCACGCCGGCTATTTGCCTGCCAAAACCTTTCAGCAAACCGCTACCAAGTCGGTAGCAACATTCGAAAACTGGGCCGATATGCACTTCACCTTCATCTATTTTCAAAAGGGCATCTACAAAGTGCTGCCAGTTCTAACGAAAAAGGTCAGCTTCAACTCAAGTGCTTTTATAAGCAAAAAAGCCGCCATTCCGCTTACTTCAAAAGAAGGGCACGTTTATCAGCTCGACGAAATTGGGGCTAAACCCGACCCTAAAGAAATAGTGGAGCGCATGTTTTCCACGCAAACTCCCGCGGCCGACAAACCCCTTCAAAGGGGCACATCGAAGCAAGCGGCAAGTGCCGAAATAGACCTTCACCTGGAAAAGCTGGTGGATGCAGCTTCCGCTTTGCCCAGCACACAGGCGCTTTCGTACCAACTGGCAATCTTCGAAAAAGAGCTTGACACTGCCATTGCTGCGGGGCTCGACGAAATAACCTTTATTCATGGCGTTGGCAACGGCATACTGAAAGAAGAAATTCATAAAAGGTTGAGTAAAATGAAAAATATCTCGTACTTTCAGGATGCCCGCAAAGAGCGCTTTGGCTATGGTGCCACACTTGTGAAGATAAAAAGCTGATTGAAAATATAACCAAACAATACCTATATGGAAGTGACGAAGTTGATGAAGGAATACGCTTCTGAAATTAACGGTCAGTATTCGGAGTACGACCTAAACAGATCTGTAGTAATTGTACCGCTCCCGGGCGGAAGGTATCAGTCGGTTCGTGGAGGTAAAATTGAAAATGCCAAATATAAAAAACCTGTAGTTCAGCTTCTTTCCAAGGTTTGCCGAACTTCAGAAAATATCAACTATCCTGAACTTCTTGAGCACAATGGCGATTCCATTGATAGCAGGTTTGTGGTAATTGGCGATTTTCTGATGGTAGAAACTACAGTTGTAGCCGATTTGCTCACTCCTCCTATGCTTAAGCAGCTGATAATGGAAACCGCCCGGCTGGCAGATCTTTGGGAGCATAAAATTACCGGCGAAGACGTCCACTAGGAGGAAACTAACTATATTCGCTTCATATTTTAGAAAAAGGAAAATGTGGTCCGCCTTATCGCCCTGGGCCGATTAAGTTCGGCGCGGGGAGGAAAGTCCGGGCAATACAGAGCACCGTACTTCCTAACAGGAAGGAGTATTGCTGGCGACGGCAGTGCTACAGATAGTGCAACAGAAAGTATACCGTCCGCCAGCTGGCGGATAAGGGTGAAATGGTGGGGTAAGAGCCCACCGCTCGGGTGGTGACACCAGAGGCACGGCAAACCTTACGGATTGAAAGATCAAATATGCCGCAATTTTGGGGCTGCTCGTTCCAGCAAGCCGGTTCGCCGGTTTCATTGTGGTGGGTAGATTGATTGATCCCGGCTGTGAAGCCGGGACCAGATAAATGATAAGGCCGTGCTCCGGAAGTTTTCGGAGCAGGGACAGAACCCGGCTTACAGGTCCGCATTTTCCTGTTTTTTTTATTTACCAATGGCACACATTCTCATTATTGACGACGAGAAGAACATCCGCTATACATTGCGGGAAATTCTTGAATACGAAAAATTTCAGGTAAGTGAAGCAAAAGACGGAGAAGAAGGGCTCGAAATGCTCCGTCAGAAAAGCTACGACCTTACGCTTTGCGACATAAAGATGCCCAAAATGGATGGCCTTGATGTTTTGAACAAAGCCATGGAAGAAGGCATCGACACACCCTTCATCATGATTTCTGCTCATGGCACCATTGAAAGCGCCGTTGAAGCTACAAAAAAAGGTGCCTTCGACTTCCTTCAAAAGCCACTCGACCTCAACCGGCTGCTGGTTACTATCCGCAATGCCATGGACCGGAAAGAACTGGTAAATGAAACCAAGGTCCTGAAAAAGAAGATCAGTAAAACGTTCGACATCGTGGGTGAATCGGAACGGATAACCGAAGTAAAGGGAATGATCGACAAAGTGGCGCCAACCGATGCACGGGTGCTTATAACGGGGCCCAACGGAACCGGAAAAGAACTGGTAGCCAAGTGGATACACGAAAAAAGCAATCGCTCGGCTGGCCCAATGGTAGAAGTGAACTGCGCAGCTATTCCCTCAGAGCTGATCGAGAGCGAACTTTTCGGACACGAAAAGGGATCTTTCACTTCGGCCGTAAAACAACGTATCGGCAAGTTTGAGCAAGCCAATGGCGGCACATTGTTTCTGGATGAAATCGGCGATATGAGCCTCTCAGCTCAAGCCAAGGTGTTGAGAGCGCTGCAGGAAAACAAAATAGCCAGAGTAGGCGGCGACAAGGAGGTGAAGGTTGATGTGCGGGTAATTGCCGCTACCAACAAAGACCTTAAAAAAGCCATTGAGGAAAATTTATTTCGGGAAGACCTGTATCATCGCCTCAGCGTAATTGTAATTCAGGTACCACCACTAAAAGACCGGAAAGAAGATATACCTCTGCTCACTGCAAAATTCATCCAGGATATTTCTAACGAATACGGCTGGGCGCCGAAAACAATTGAACCGGCAGCCATTAAGTTACTGCAGCAGTTTGAATGGACAGGAAATATTCGGGAGTTACGAAACGTAACGGAAAGGCTTATCATTATGGCAGGAAATGCCATTACCGAAGAGGACGTCAAAAAATATGCGGTTTTGTCGTAGAAACCGCACATCTCACTTCAATTTTCTTTTTCCGGTCTTACTTCCTATCTAATCAGATTCGCTGAGTGGGTCTTTCTTTCTTTACATCACTCTTTGAATACGTAGGACAGGTCTTTTGAGTACAAGCACCAAGCAAAAAAATTGCTGAAGCAAACAGGAGTACTTTGATCTTCATGACGAAAAGGCTTTATTAACTAATTAGGTTCTTCCAAGGTACTAAGATATACATTACTTTGTATAAAACAAAGAACGCAGGTCAACCGATATGCGGGTTACTGTACCAAAAGATTACAGCCTCTTACATCTGAATTATCGAACCGGCCAAGCACCTCAAATTCACCACCTGCCCCATACCTTTTTCCCAGGTCACCGGTTTCGATGAAGCAGCACGAATGGAGGTTGGCAAGGTCAATAACGTTTAATCCACCCGTTTTGCCGGGTGGTAAAAAGGTGAAAGGATCATTGATATCTCTCACCATTACCCTCATCCAGGCGGGTGTGCGAAATATTCCGCCTCCTGTGGAATAAGCCTGCGAGAAAAGCTCAGTCATCCCATACTCTGAATGGATACTGCCTGCATTGAATTGTCTCTGCAAAAAATCATGTAGCTCTTCCCTTATCATTTCCCTTCTTCTCCCCTTCATTCCCCCAGTCTCCATTATTATAAAATCGCTGAGATCGAGGGTATGTTTTTCAGCCAATTCCAGCAATGCAAAGGTAACTCCCCACAATATCCTGGTACCCTTCATGGCTTTTGCATTTTCAAGTGCTTCCAGCAGCGCCGCAGTGCTGTCGAGGTAGAAACCCGACACAGACGATCCTGAAGATTCGACGAAAGACTTAACCATGTGGATAAGCGAAGAGCCCTCTCTTTCGAGGTAAGAGGGCAATAACGCAAAGAAATGGCAGTCGCTTAAAGGACAGTATACAGCCTCAAAGATCTTCTTCGTTACTTTATCATAAAACGACGGATCGTCAACCAGGTGTCGGCTTTGTTTCTGGCCAGTGGTACCACTGCTGAGAAAAGTAAGGGCGGGAGACCAGTCGCCTGTTTTGATATTATGGGTTTTGAAAAAATCGATCGGCAAAAACGGGATATCTTCCAACCTTTTCACATATTTTGGATCTATCCCACGCAGGGAAACATAATCCCGGTATAGCGGATTTTCCGATGCCTGCCATTCGAATACCCGAACAGCGAAGGCTTCGAAGCCGGCTGCATCTAAAGAAAATAACCTTTCTCTAAAACTACTTAGATCTGACATGCGTTTTAGCTTGGGTAATGCCCCTCAATTTTAATAATTTTAATGCTACTAGTTGTACTGAGCAATGAATAAGCGAACATTCAACCGTATTTTTACCTGTCTCTTTCTTCTCGGCGTTGGTTGGAGTTGCGAGGAGCCGGAGCCACTCTCCATAATACCCAACATATCTCACAGTCGGCTGGAGTTTATACCAGTAAACCCTGGCTCCGATTCACTGATACTTTACCTTAATTTTGAAGATGGCGACGGCGACATCGGATTGGAGGGAAATCAAAATGCTTACCCCTACCACCCTTTTAACTTTATAATAGATAAAAACAGGAGACTTGTTACGATCGGTGGAACAGAAAACGAGCCTCCGTTTTATTCGATTCCGCTCAATAATAATTTCGAACCTGCTGCAGAAGAAGTATTATACAGTGAAACAGACAGCCGCCCCTCCTATAACTGCCAGAATTACGAAATTATTGAATATACCGATGCCCAAAAACAGGTACAGGTAGACACTTTCCTTATTGAGAAAAATCCGAACAATAAGAACATCTACGTGGAGTTCTACCGAAAAATAAATGGCAGTTACGAATTCATCGATTGGGGCAAGGCGTTTTCTACTACCAGCTGTGGCACTGACTTCAATGCCAGGTTTCCTGTGTTTGATAGCGATAACCTGGGCAAGTCTTTGTCGGGCACCCTCCGCTACGCAATGGTTTCTGAAGGCTTCAATATTATTTTGAAGAAAGACACCTTTAAAATAAGAACCTATATAAAAGACAGGGCTCTCCACGACAGCAACTACGCGGAGAGCCCCGATATTACTCTGGACATGATCACTAATTAAACACATCCGGGTATTTAACCGGATCTGCCTCTGCCATCATGGCGTATACCTTGTCAAACACAGTTTCAACGCTGGGCTTCGAAAAATAGTCGCCATCTGATCCGTAGGCAGGCCTGTGCTCGCGTGAAGCAATGGTGGCGGGGGCGGCGTCCAGGTATTTGTACCCGTCCTGGTCCTCCAGCACTCGCTGCATCATGTAAGCCGTAGCGCCTCCAGGCACATCTTCATCCGCAAAAATTACGCGATTGGTCTTTTTAACAGACTCCACTATGGCGTGGTGCAGGTCGAAAGGCATCAGGGTTTGTACGTCAATTACTTCGCACGATATATCGTACTCCTGCAGCTGTTGCGCGGCCTCCATCACTATGCGGCACATCGACCCATAGGTTACGATGGTTACATCAGACCCTTCTCTGATTACCTCCGGCACGCCCAGCGGGACCCTGATTTCCGAAATATTCTCAGGGAGCTTTTCCTTAAGCCGGTAGCCGTTCAGGCATTCAATTACTATAGCAGGGTCGTCGGAGTCGAGCAATGTATTATAAAAACCCGCGGCTTTTGTCATGTTACGCGGCACCAGCAGGTATATTCCCCGCAGCGACCCCAGTATCATACTCATTGGGGAGCCCGAATGCCACACACCTTCCAATCTGTGCCCCCTTGTTCTGATAATTACCGGCGCCTTCTGACCACCCTTTGTTCTGTATTGCAGTGTAGCCAGGTCGTCGGAGAGCGTTTGCAGTGTAAATATCAGGTAGTCGAGGTACTGTACTTCGGCAATTGGCCGCAACCCGCGCATGGCTGCACCTATTCCCTGCCCTATGATGGTAGTTTCTCTAATGCCTGTGTCGGTAACCCGAAGCTCTCCATGCTTTGCTTGCAAACCTGCAAAACCCTGGTTAACATCGCCAATCTGCCCTACATCTTCACCAATGGCAAAAAGCCGCGGATCCCTGGTAAAAGCGGCATCGAAAAAAGCCTGCAATACCTCCCGGCCATCTACCACATTTGCTTCAGCCGAATAGCTTGGCTTTACCTCCTGCACTTTTAAAGCCGAGTGCTCCGACTCACTATAAAGGTGGCTGCTATATTCTTCGAAGTATACCTTATCTTTCTTATTAAGCCAATTGATAAGGAACATCCGCTCTTCATGCTTTTCGCCGCGCATCAGATATAGTGCGTGCTTCACGGCCTTTACCACATCAAGTTTAAGCGGGTTTAGCGTTTTTACCAGTTGCTGGCTGATTTTCGCTATCTCTGCTCCGTGCGGGCTCACCCCGGAAGCTTTCAATAGCAAATCGTTGGCTGACTTAAGATCTTTTTTTACATCGTCAGTATAAGCCTTCCAGGCTGCATTTTTATCGTTGCGGGTCTTTTCCCTGGCTTCAGCCTCGAGCCTGTCCAGTTGTTCCGGACTGGCCAGTTCATTTTCCAGAATCCACTCTCGGAATTTTTTAATGCAATCGAATTCTTCCTCCCACGCCAGCCTTTCCTTCGACTTATACCGTTCGTGTGAGCCAGACGTGGAGTGGCCCTGCGGCTGCGTCATTTCCTTTACGTGTACCATTACAGGCACGTGCTCTTCACGGGCGATTTTCCCGGCAAGCCTGTAGGCCTGCACCAGCTTCTCATATTCCCATCCCCGCACTATGATTATCTCAAAGCCAGCTTCATTTGCTGTTCTGGCCATGCCAGCAAGTGCTTTGGAAATGTCGGATTTAATGGTGTGATATTTTGCCGGCACGGAAATGCCGTATTCGTCGTCCCAAATTGATATTACCATGGGTACCTGAAGCACGCCGGCGGCATTCATCGTTTCGAAAAAATGCCCTTCTGAAGTGGAGGCATTGCCAATGGTGCCCCACGCTACCTCGTTGCCATTAATGGAAAAGTCCTCATAGTTTTGAAGTGCCGGATTTTGCCTGTACAACCTTGATGCATACGCCAGCCCCAGCAATCGGGGCATTTGACCCGCCGTGCATGAAATATCCGAGCTCGAATTTTTCATGTCCGTTTGGGTTTTCCATTCGCCTTTCTCGTTGAGATAGCGAGTAGAAAAATGGCTGTTCATCAAGCGGCCTCCAGACGACGGGTCGGCTGTGAGGTCGGTATGTGCGTATAATTGCGCGAAGAATTGTTGCGTTGTTAGCTGGCCAATGGCCATCATGAACGTTTGATCGCGGTAATAACCGGACCTGAAATCACCATTTTTAAAGGCTTTTGCCATGGCCACCTGCGCCAGCTCCTTGCCGTCTCCGAAGATGCCGAATTTAGCCTTTCCCATGAAAACTTCCCTTCTGCCCATAAGACTGGCCTCACGGCTTTCGCATACCAGAAAATAGTCATCCAGGATTTCGTTAACGGGAATACTAATGTCTTTTTTAGTCTTAACTACACTCACACTCAGCTTTTTTAATGGGGTAATGTTGTTTATTACAATGAACGACCTCCGGTGGAGGTATTCCAAATATAAACATTAAGTTGTATGATTTCAATTTAAAAAAAAGAAGAAAAAATATGTAAGTAATTGAAAATCAATATAAAATATCGCCTTACCACCAATTTTATTTTATGTATAATATTATTAAAAGAATATTCAACGGCGAAATGGTTGGAATAAGAAATTTTACATTTTTTTCGGATTTGCACTCCCTGTTGTCCCGCATCATATATTTTAAAAAGCACCTCACTATTATTAATAGCATGTTCATATATTTGTGCCCTTCCGTACAAACAACATTAATTAACTGACAAATCATGATAATAGGGGTTCCTAAAGAGATTAAAAACAATGAGAATAGGGTAGCGCTCACACCTGCAGGTGCTAAGGAATTGGTTAAAAGAGGGCATCAGGTTTTTGTTCAGGCTACTGCGGGCGAAGGCAGCGGTTTTTCCGATTCAACCTACGTGGAAGCTGGGGCTTCTATTTTACCCACCATCGAAGCTACGTACAGTAAGGCGGAGATGATTATGAAGGTGAAAGAGCCTATTGAACAGGAGTATGCGCTTATCAAAAAGGACCAACTGCTTTTTACCTATTTTCACTTTGCTTCGTATGAGCCCCTTACCCATGCGATGATCAAAAGCGGTGCTGTTTGCCTGGCTTACGAAACAGTAGAAAAAGCCAACGGAACCCTGCCTCTTCTCATTCCCATGTCGGAGGTTGCCGGCCGGATGTCGATCCAGCAGGGCGCAAAGTTTCTTGAAAAACCAATGAAAGGGCGCGGCATCCTGCTTGGTGGTGTGCCAGGGGTACGTCCGGCCAAAGTTATGATTTTGGGTGGCGGTGTAGTGGGCACTGAGGCCGCAAAAATGGCAGCCGGTTTAGGTGCCGATGTAACCATCCTTGATCTTAGCCTGCCAAGGCTTCGGTACCTGGACGATGTAATGCCCGCCAACGTAAAAACCCTGATGAGCAACGAATATAACGTTAGGGAGCTTATAAAAGACCACGACCTGATTATCGGTGCGGTGCTTATTCCCGGTGCAAAAGCGCCAAAGCTTATTACCAAAGACATGCTGAAGGACATGCGCCCGGGTACAGTAATGGTTGACGTAGCGGTAGACCAGGGAGGTTGCTTCGAAACAACAAAACCAACCACGCATCAGGAGCCGGTATTTATTGTTGATGATGTAATACACTATTGCGTGGCCAATATGCCCGGTGCGGTACCGTATACCTCCACCCTTGCTTTAACAAACGCCACTTTACCGTATGCCATTCAGCTGGCAGGACAGGGCTGGAAAAAAGCATGCAGCAGCAACAACGAACTCAAGCTTGGCTTGAACGTAATCAACGGCAAAGTAGTATACAAAGCTGTGTCAGAAGCGTTCGACCTCCCTTACACGCCGGTGGAAGAATTCCTCGCCTGAGCGATAGAAGCATAAGCATAGGCAAAAAGATTGGGCGCATGCATGGCAAATAGCGCAATCTTCAATTTACAGAACGTCCGCTTTCTTTTTTTGGGAGCGGACGCTTCAATACCAATAGTAACTGAATTAACCGGGAGACCAATACATCACCCGCGGTAAGGCGGTATTTCAGCTAAAGGCACCAATCTGTTCTGCTCAGCATCTACCTGCAGGCATATCATCTCTTTTCCGTTGGCAACAACCAACAGCGGTGCATTTACCTCGCGGTTGTAGGTTGCCAGCTGATAAATCACCTCTTTACTAAGTTTGATTTCAGGCCGTTTGCATTCAATCAGCACATGGGGCAGCCCCCTGTTGTTGTACACCACTATATCGGTGCGCTTTTGCTGTCTATTATACAACAGCCCTGCTTCAACAGAAATGAGACCCCTGGGGTAACTGAGCTCCATGATCAGGTACTGCAGTAATTGCTGCCGTACTTCCTCTTCCGGCGTTGCCAATACATACTTTTTGCGCAGCATGTCGTATACAAACACCTTCCCATCCTTCGTCATGCGCCTAAGGTTTCCGGCCGGGTTCATTGGGCTACCGCATTATCAGTTTTAAGTCGAATGGCTTTAAAGTCAGTGTTACGCAAGAAAAACAAACCCAGAACAAAAAAGATGGCCAACGCCAGCGTGCTGTTGCGCATACTTCCGGTCATTTGTTCAATAAACCCGTAGGCGAATGTTCCAAGTACAATGCTTAGTTTTTCTGTCACATCGTAAAAGCTGAAGTAAGAGGCGTGGTCGATTGTGTTTTCGGGGATGAGCTTTGCAAACGACGAACGGGATTGCGACTGGATGCCGCCCATCACCAACCCTACCACAAACGCCACTATATAAAACTCCTCCACCCGGGTGACGAAATAGGCTCCAAGACACACGCAAATCCATATAAGGATCATTGTTGAAAGTGAAAATCTATTCCCCCGGGCTTTCGACACGTAGGCAAAAAAGTAGGAGCCCAGCACTCCCACCACCTGAATAATGAGGATGGTGAGGATCAACTTTTCACCAGGCAGGTTCAACTCTTTAGCTCCGAAGGTGGCAGCCAGAAACATAACTGTTTGTACCCCTGTGTTGTAAAAAAAGAACGAAATCAAAAACAACTTCATGGCAGGCAATGCCCTTAAAGAGCGAAACACCTTACGAATTTCGCTGTAACCATGTGCAAGCAAATGGGCGGTTGGCCGCCTGTTGTATGGGTTGCGAGGCAGGTAGTAAAAGGGAATGAGCGAGAAACCCAGCCACCACACACCTACAAGCAAAAAAGAAAACCGTGAGGCTTGCGCCGCTGTTTCGAGGCCAATTAGCCCGGGGGATGAAATGGTGACCAAATTGAACAAAAGCAAAATGAGGCTACCGGCGTAACCCATAGCATAGCCTTTGGCACTAACCACATCGTACCTATCGAAAGTGGTAATTTCCGGTAAAAAGGCATTGTAAAAAACCAGGCTACCCGAATACCCTATGCTGGCAAATATGGAAGCGATTATGCCCAATTCCACATTATTACCAGTAAAGAAGTAAAGGGTGATGCAGGCAGCGGCTCCTATATAGGTAAAGGTGCGAAGGAACAGCTTTTTCATTCCACCAAAGTCGGCCATCCCGGATAATAGCGGTGAAAGCAGCGCTATGACGAAAAAAGAAAATGAAAGCGAATAAGAGTATAATACCGTGTTTGTTATCTCCAGCCCAAACAAGGGAATGGTATCGCTTCCGAAGTAATTACGGGTGGAGCTGTTATAGTAAATGGGGAAAATTGTGCTGGTAATGACGAGGTTGTAGACAGAATTGGACCAATCGTACATGCACCATGCGTTGATCAGCTTTGAGTCTTTGGTAAAAGTCATGGTTAAAAAAAAAGTCTTTCCCAAAGGAAAGACTTTTATATGAATTCAACTATGATTAGTTATTCT
>CBFGTI010000013.1:0-61444 GCA_965651695.1 uncultured Imperialibacter sp.
TAAGCCAGCGAAACGATCATTACCATGGTGGCGTCGGAAAAGAACGCAACCAGCTTGCCGGCTACACCGGTGAAACTTCCTGTCTTGTTGAGCAAGGCGGCAGTGGCAAGCAACACCACCGGCAGCAAGGCCGAAAAGAAACTATTGAAGGCGCTCGGCAACTGATTGTCGGGCAACGGTTTGGCCTGAAAGGTAGCCAAAGGGCGGGAGTCGATGCCTTTAAGCGTTTTTGAGAAAACCGGCCCGGCAATAATGATGGTGGGCACAGCCACTATGAAGCCGTACAACAAAGTGAGGCCCATATCTGCATCGAGCTGGCCTACCAGCGCCGCCGGTGAAGGGTGAGGCGGCAAAAAACCATGGGTAACCGAAAGTGCCGCCAGCATAGGTATACCAATGTAAACTGCGGGCAGCTTGTACTGGTAAACCACCGAAAAAATAAGCGGTACCAGCAACACAAACCCCACATTGTAAAATAGCGGGATGCCCACCACAAAGCCGGTGATCATTAAAGCCCACTGGATCTTGCTTTCGCCGAAGGCCTTCATCAGCACCTGGCTTATTTTTTGGGCAGCACCCGTTTCGGCTACCAACTTGCCGAGCATAGCCCCCAATCCTATTACGATAACAAGCTCGCCCAGCAAACTGCCAATTCCACGTTGCACGGAAGACGCGACAGTCTCCAGCGGAAGGCCCAGCGCCAACCCGGCTGCGATAGAAATGATAAGGAATGCTAAAAATGGGTTGACTTTGCCCCAGGTGATAAGCAATACCAATACGAGGATACAGGCAAGGATAATTAAGATCGTCATGGTTTCAGTAGGTGTAAAAAGTACAAAGGGTCCAAGATAAAAAATAAAATTTCAGTATCGACAAAAGATTTGTGCGGGAGGCTATTTAGCTATTCCGGCAACGCCGGTTGCCAGGCACCGCTTTCCTTATTACATTTATTTCCTACAAATACCTTTTTATGAAACGGTTTCTGCTACTCCTCCTTTGCGCTTCACATCTTCTATCCGCCCAAAACCTCAGCCAGGACGTCCTCAGCTTTGTTAGCTACGATCAGCCTGTAATTGCCCTTACGCATGCAAAGGTAATCGACGGCACCGGCAGAGAGGCACTCGGCGATCAAACGATTGTAATAGAACGGCAAAATTACCGCGCTTGGAAATTCGGCCGGGTTGAAGATCCCCAAAGAGGCCAAAGTGATAGATATCGCGGGCAAAACTGTTATTCCGGGCCTCATCATGCTGCACGAGCACCTGTACTACACCGCCATGATAGATCGCAGCGACTTCCATATCAACGAAATGACGTTTTCGTTTCCCCGGCTGTACTTGGCAGGCGGAGTTACCACACTTCGAACTGGCGGATGTGTAGAGCCTTTAACCGATCTGAAGCTTAAAAAAGACATAGATGAGGGCGTTATCCCGGGCCCACACATGCATTTGACGGCGCCGTACCTCGAAGGCGAAGGAATCTGGATCAAACAGCTTTATCCGCTAAAAAACGCCGAGCAAACTGCAAAAATGGTGAATGTATGGGCCGACATGGGCTTTACCTCTTACAAAGCCTACAACTACCTGAGCCGCGACATGCTGATAGCAGGCATAGAAGCAGCCCACGCCCGTGACCTGCATGTTACGGCACACCTCTGCTCCATTACCTACCGGGAAGCTGCCGAAGCAGGCATCGACAATCTGGAGCATGGCTTTGCCGTAATGACCGACTTTGTAAAAGACAAGAAACCAAGCGAATGCCCCTCGTTTATGGCACAAAGCCGTTCGATTGTCGACATTGATGTTAACGGGAAGGAAGTGGCAGATCTGATGAACTTGCTGATTGCAAAAAAGGTTGCCATCACCTCCACACTCACCGTGTTTGCTGCCAGCGTACCGGGCGAGCCCATCAGAAACGATATGCTAACAGCCCTCGCTCCTTTTGCCAGAGAAAACATCCTGAGCACCTATGCTGCTATCAACTCGCAGCCCAGCGAGTGGCAGAAAATGAAGTTTGAAAAAATTAAAGCGCTGGAAAAGAAGTTCGCAGATATGGGCGGCATGCTGGTGGCCGGAACAGACCCTACCGGCAACGGCCGTACGGTGGCCGGCTTTGCCAATCAGCGGCAACTCGAGCTGCTGGTCGAAGCAGGACTAACACCCATTCAAGCTGTGCAGGTGTCGACGCTCAATGGCGCCCGACTACTAAAGATCGATAACCAAACGGGCAGCATCGAAAAAGGGAAAGCGGCAGATTTAGTAATAGTTAATGGAGACCTGGAAAATGACATTTACGCCATAAAAAATATGGAAACAGTGTTTAAAAATGGTGTTGGTTACGACTCCAGGAAGCTATTTGATGCTGTGAAAGGGACCGTTGGGGTACATTGAATAAAGTACCCGCCGCCCCATTGCAGCAACAACCTATGCCTTGCCCAGGTTAACCTTCCCAATGCCCCGCATCGCTACCTTTTTCTGGAACTTCCCGACAAAACTGCCACTCCGAAAGCTCAGTTTTAGTGCCTCAAATACAGGATAACCCGCTCCTCGACTATTGGAAAAGTCCGGACAAGAATTTAAATTGGTAGAATTTCTCACCACCAATCGCTATGGAAAACCAGTACCGCTCTCGTCTCCAGGTCAGGGTTGGTATACCCTGTATCCTGCTTCTTTCTTGTGTTTCATTGGCGTTCGGCCAATCCTCCTCAGATTGTAAACTTGAATTTGGAACTAATCTGAGTGGTATTTTCGACTATATGACCGAAATGCCATTTGTGGACCTGATGCACAATGCTCGTGAATGGTACACCAAAGACGTGGATAACCCTTCCGGCGCTTTTGATTCGGGATTTGCTTCCGAATTGACCTACAGAACAGATGGCTATCCCACCCAGGTGCCACAAACTGTTAGCGGCTCTTCATTCAGCCAAAGGGTAGCCACTGTTTGGGGTAGCACAAGTGGATGGCCTGAAGGCGTTTACACCGTGACTTTCGAGGGGTCGGGGGAGGTCTCAGTTTCCGGCTCTGCCTCAGACGTGACAGTGGTTGACAGCCACAAAATAACTTTTAAAATGACCAATCCTGAAGGTGGCGTAGTAGAGTTAGTGATACTTTCTTCCGAAGCTGCTGACCCTGTTCACAACATCCGCGTTTTGATGCCAGGCATGGAAAATGCCACAGCTGAAGAGCCTTTCAATCCTGCATGGCTCGAAAAACTTGAACTTTTCAAAACGGTCCGTTTTATGGATTGGGGGGCCACTAATCACTGGGGGCAGGCTGTGCCGTGGGAATGGGACAATCCGAACCTGGTAGACTGGAGCGGTCGTTCCACGGAGGACCACTACACCTGGGCCACCAGCAAAGGAGTGCCATATGAAGTGATGATCCGGCTGATGAACGATCATGATCTCGACGGTTGGGTGTGCATCCCGCACAAGGCAAGCGATGACTACATCAGGAACATGGCGCAGCTTTTCCGCGACGAACTGGAACCTGGCAGAAAACTCTATATAGAATACAGCAATGAGCTCTGGAACTGGATTTTTGGCCAGGCGCAGTGGCTAAATCACTACGGTTGCGAACAAAAAGGCGTTTCCTGGCCCGAAGGGCTTGTCCCTTATATTCAAAATGCAATGGACATCTGGACGGAAGAGTTTGAAGGAGAATTGGGACGTATTGTCCGGGTAGTAGCTGTGCAAACCGGCTGGCAGGATGTAAGTAACCGAATTGTATTCGGAATGGAGGAAGGAAGTTTTGATGCTTTTGCTCCGGCCTACTATTTTAACTTCAGTGAGGAAGGTGAAGCCGCATTGGATGCGCTGGGAAGTTCTGCTACCATACAAGACATCGCCTTTTATGCACGGGAAAATTTTGACCAGAGTTTCGACTGGATTGCCACACAGAAAGAAACAATTGGCGATGAACTGAATATTCCCATGGTGTTTTACGAAGGTGGGCAGCATCTCACACCTGTTCCGTTTGGCGAGGCACCATCTTACGAACAGGCGCTTGTCGACATTCAGAGGGATGCAGAAATGTACAAGCTTTATTCTGAATGGTTCGATCGCCTGGAAACCCTCCAGGAGGGCGATGAGCCGTTGCTATTAATGAATTTTTCCCTTATCGGATCGCTGAGCGCCCAATATGGCAGTTGGGGCATACTTGAGACACTGGACCAGGACCTGAATGTAACCCCTGCACCTAAATACAAGGCTATTGCCGACTACTCATGCAACCCGGGAGAATCACCCCTGGGGTTAAGGACCGAATCCGAAACGGTGATTTACCCGAATCCGGCAAGAGGATATTTCCAACTCTACGTGAAAGGTTCTGAGTGGAACGAGCTAGAAGTTCTCACCACAAGTGGACAACTGATAAAATCACTAAAAATTCAACCCGGTATCCATTCAATTGACCTTTACGATCGCCCGGGGGGAATTTACATCGTTAAATTAAAAGGCCGTTACTCGCAAGTCTCAAAAATCCTGATCAACACCCACTGAGTCAACCTTTCGCCTGCGGACTTATTGCGATACCACCTTCTTGTGAGGGATATTTTTTCAACCAGGGCGTATCAACTGATCAACAGTGCCGAATTGGCAGCTGATGCTAAAACCAATATATCTGAGGGTGCTTTTCGCTGCACTGATAAAAAAAACACGCCAGGCAGGGCTGCATTATGTAATTTAATCATTTGATTTAATACCAATCTGCTAAATTCAATTTCAAACTCAACTTAAAAAGCCATGAAAGGACTTATCATCACATTCGCTATCTCTTTAGCTTTTTTCACTTCCTATGCCCAACTTCGGGATGGTGCACTGGTACTCGGCGGCTCGGTAGGGCTCAACAGTGACCAGGTGACCGGCGATACAAAGTATACCAATATAGCCGTGTCTCCTTCATTTGGATATGCATTGGCAGAAGACAAGGCTGTTGGCCTGGCCTTCAACTGGGGTTCCAGCAGGTTCGATATTGACGGAGGCACAGGTTCAACCAATTCTTCGTTCGAAACCGGTATTTTCTACAGGAAGTATAACAACATAGTAGAGAAGCTTTACTTCAACTGGCAGGTGTCGGCAGGAGTTAATTTTATTAAGAACGACAACGGAGCAACAGAAACCACCGCTACTGCGGTTGGAGCCAGATTCAATCCCGGCCTAACCTGGGTAGCTACCGATAAACTGCTAGTAGTGTCTCGTGTTGGTAACCTTTCTTATTTCCAAAGAACCGGCGACTTAGAAGGGGGCTCCTTCAATTTAAGTTTCAACAGCCTTTCGTTGGGGTTGGAAATTGTGTTGTAAGCTCATGTCAGCTTTCTTTTACCACGGAAATAATTGAAGCTTTGTTAACAACAATTAAGTGCGCTCGCAAAAACTGCTGAGCGCACTTAATTCTTTAGCAAATGAAACAGCCTTCTCTCTTCGCTCACATAAGAAACATCTTCATCCTGCCATTCACCGTCACTGTTGTTGTTCCTTATTTTATCTATGATAAACCCGAAGGAGGTTTTGCTGCGCCCGGCTTTCAAATTGTGCTGGGTCTGCTTCTCATCTCTACGGGTCTTTTCTTTTTATTCTGGACCATATTCCTTTTCCGCACCGTTGGCAAAGGCACACTTGCCCCCTGGGAGCCTACACAAAAACTTGTAGTGCGTGGGCCTTACAGCTACTGCCGCAATCCCATGATTTCCGGCGTCTTTTTTATTTTAATAGGGGAAGCCCTCGTCTTTAGCTCGTTGGCGATCCTTTATTGGGCTGCTACCTTCTTCCTTATCAACACCGTTTACTTTATACTGAAAGAAGAGCCCGATCTTCAAAAAAGATTTGGGAGAAATTACGAGGAGTACAAAAAGCAGGTGCCGCGATGGCTTCCCCGAACGAAAGCCTATACCCAACCTGACTGACAAGGTACAAGGGAAAACACTCGTCTATTTTAACTGTTCCTTCAGCAGCAGACGAACTACCGCCTTATTATGTAACTGGCATATCAATCCTAAAAAATGTTTGTAAATTCCGCTTTAAAGTCAGCACCCAAACATTCTTGCCATGGCACACATCCTCACACCCTCAGAAGTAACTGCCTATCATCGTGATGGTTTCGTAATTGTGAAAAGCTTCTTTAGCAAACCTGAGATCGAGAAGCTCTACCGGGTGGCTACCGCTGACAACATCATAAAGGAAAACGCCCTGGATCTGAATGACCAAACCGGCAAAAAAACACGCCTTACCTTGTGGTTTAAGCCCGGCAACGACATTTACAGCTTGCTGGTAAGGAGTGAGCGGATGGTAAAATCGGCTGCGAAAATACTCGATAGCGACTCCCCTGTTTGTCACTTCCACTCCAAGCTAATGCAAAAAGAGCCGAAAGTGGGAGGTGCCTGGGAATGGCACCAGGACTATGGCTACTGGTACAAAAACCAGTTTCTCTACCCCGACCAGCTTACCAGTATAATGATTGCGCTAACAGAGGCCAACAAAGCCAATGGCTGCCTTCAGATCATCAAAGGCTCTCACAAAATGGGCCGGGTAAATCACGGCTTTGCAGGCGAGCAGGTGGGCGCCGACATGGTAATGGTAAACCATGCGCTGGCAACCCTGGAGCACATGTATGTAGAACTGGAGCCTGGCGATGCGCTGTTTTTCCACCCAAACCTGCTACACCGCTCCGAGGCCAATCTATCCGACAGACCAAGGTGGTCGCTCATTTCCTGCTACAATTCGCTGTCGAACCCGGCCTACAACGACGAGTCGGCCGGCTGGAAAGTGCCGGTAGAAATGGTAAATGACAACGCAGTTTTAGAAGCAGAAGAAACCGGAGCTTCTTCGGAAGGCGATTTTCTGAAAAAAGAAAGAGACCCCGCGCTGAAGGAAACCGGTTGGGAAAAAGAAGTAACTACAAAATGATTTTTCAATAAACTTTATACAATCTATATCTTCATATGAAGCTAACTACTGGTATTTCACTTTCGGTTATGATGCTCCTGGAGTATTTTGTTTGGGGTGCATGGTATGTAACCATGGGCACCTACATGACCGTTCATTTGGGATCTTCGGGCGTTCACATTGGTGCAGCCTACAGCGCCCTGGCCATTGCCACCATTATTTCACCTTTTTTTGTTGGCATGGTGGCCGACAAGTATTTTTCGGCTCAGAAGATCATGGGTGTGCTTCACCTGGTTGGCGGTGCTCTCCTGTATTTTGCCACTACTATTAAAGACAATACCACATTCTATTGGGTAATTATGGCCTACTCGCTGCTATACATGCCCACCATTGCACTTTCCAACAGCATTGCCTTTCACCAAATGACCGATCCCGGCAAGCAGTTTCCCTGGATAAGGGTTTTCGGTACGCTTGGCTGGATAGTGGCGGGACTCATGATCGGTATTTTAGGCATCGAGCAAACGCCCTCTACTTTCACTATGGCCGCGGTGGTATCTCTTGCCCTGGGGGTATTCAGCTTTACGCTGCCCAACACACCACCCAAAGGAGGCGAGGATGCTTCCAGCGCGCTGGGTACAGATGCTTTTGTGCTCTTCAAAGACCGGCCGTACCTCATTTTCCTCATAGCCGCTATTTTGGTGTGTATTCCTCTGTCGTTCTATTATGGGTTTGCCAATCCCTTCCTGAATGAAATCGGTTTAGAAAACGCAGCTGCGAAAATGACGCTCGGCCAGGTCTCCGAAGCAGTTTTTATTCTAGCAATCCCTTTTCTCTTTAATAGTATTGGCGTGAAGAAAATGCTGCTGCTGGGCATGACAGCCTGGATTTTGCGCTACATCTGCTTTGCCTACGGAAATGTGGACGCCGGCCTGTGGATGCTCTACGCAGGCATTATTCTCCACGGCATCTGCTACGATTTCTTCTTTGTAACGGGCTATATGTACACCGAGCAAAAGGCCGGGCCCAAGATCAAAAACGCGGCCCAGGGGCTCTTTACGTTTGCTACTTATGGTGTGGGTATGGTAATCGGCACGTGGTTCTCAGGGTTTGCTGTCGACAACTATACCACGGACGGCGTAAAAGACTGGACCGCCATTTGGTGGGTGCCTGCATACATTGCCATTGCCGTAATGGTTTACTTTATCATTTTCTTCAGGGAAAAAAAGGAAATTAAAGTAGCAGAATAAGTGAGAAGTTAATTGTTATCGGTTAACAGCAAACCGTTTGGTCAGGCTACTGGCATTAATCGATAGCGAATAACTATTAACTAATAACAGATAACGAATAACTTAAACCATGAAAAAAATAGCTATGCTCGGCGGTGGTTTCATCGGCCGGTTTTATACAGATTCCATACAAGGCTATCGCAACAAAGACAAGGTAGTAAGCATCTATGCCCGGCGGGAAGAAACCGCCACGCAATTTGCCAAAGATTACAAAGTGCCGCACTGGACTACCAACATGGAAGAAGCCATTGCCCATCCTGACGTGGAGGTGGTGTGCATAGCCCTGCCCAATAACCTGCACGAAGAGGCAGTAATGCTGTGCTGCAAGCACAAAAAGGCCGTAATATGCACCAAACCGCTGGCGCGAAATGCAGCAGAAGCCAAAAGGATGCTGGAGGCAGTGGAGAAAGCGGGGATTTTCGCAGGTTACCTGGAAGATCTTGTGTACACACCCAAGTTTATAAAAGCTCATGAAAGCGTGCAAAACGGAGCGTTAGGTCGCATATTATGGGCAAAATCCCGCGAAACACACCCCGGCCCGCATAGCAATTGGTTTTGGGACCTGGAGCAGGCCGGCGGCGGCTGCATGCTCGATTTAGGCTGCCATTGTGTGGAGATAGCCCGCAGCTACATCGGCAAAGATATTCGCCCGGTTGAGGTAATGTGCTGGGCCGACACCCAGGTGAAGCCCATTGACGCCGAAGATCACGGCATCGGGCTGGTGCGCTACGAGAACGGCGCTATCGGGCAGTTCGAGGTCAGCTGGACGTTCCGTGGCGGCATGGACCTTCGCGACGAGGTAATGGGTACCGAGGGCACCATCTGGATCAACAGCTTTTTGCGTACGGGCTTTGAGATGTTCACAACAGGCAAGGGTGCCGACTACGTGGCCGAAAAAGCCGAAAGCAATACGGGCTGGCTGTTTCCGGTAGGCGACGAAATGAACGAGCTGGGCTACAACCACATGTTTATGGACATGTTTAATGCCATGGAAGAAGGCCGCGAGCCACGGGAAACGTTTTACGACGGTTATGTGGTTAACTCAATTTTGGATGCGGCTTATAAATCGGCTAAGAGCAAACTATGGGAGCCTGTAAAGCTGGATATATGGCGGGGAAAAACAGGCGTCTCCAAAGACAGCCACCTGGTGGAGTACGATGCCGACCACTACCTGGTGAAAGAAGAAATGACACACTACGGCGCGAAAAAGGTAATTCTGAAGGAAAAGAAAACAGGCAAGTTTGTGGAGAAGGTGGAATAGTTTAATAGTTTGAAGTTTGGAGTTCTAAGACATGGGCTTAAGCTTTCATTACAGTGGGAGATTTAACCAAAACGCATCTTTACCTGAAATGATAGAGGAGGTAAAGGATATTGCTGAGGTATTCAAGTGGAAGTACCATATTTTCAATCAACAGTTGCCGGCAAATGCCAGCGAGAATGAGTACGATGGTGAGCTCTACGGCATTTTGTTCTCTCCGGAACGTTGCGAGCCTGTCTGCCTTACATTCCTTTCGAATGGCAGAATGAGTGGGCCTGCTAATTTATATTCTTTTGGAGATACTTCTGTGGAAGAGGAAAAAGAATACCTCTATATGCTCTCGACAAAAACCCAATACGCTGGGCAGGAAGTACACAAAGCGATTATTCAGTTGCTGCGATACGTGAGCAAGAAGTACCTCAAAGACTTTGAACTCATTGATGAAGGGCAATTTTGGGAGACTGGCGATGAGGAAATTCTGAGGGCAAATTTTGAAAGGAACTGGGTTTGCCTCAACGCCATTGGAAATGCACTTGACAACCTGCCTTCTCAGCCGGGAGAAGATACCGAAAGTCTTGTGGAGCGTCTGATCAGGCACCTGCAGCAAAAAGGGCGGTAGCGAACTACAGTGACTGAGCAACTGAAATTATTGCCTACAACTCGTCCTCAAGGGGGGCAACAACCGGCACCGGTGGCTTGAAAAAGCTGAGTTTGTACTTTACATACAGGTTCAGTGCGGGCATCGAGCCGGTGTTGGTGCGGCCGTAGCCCGGAACGACAAACACGTCAGGATCGCCGGGGTTGTCGTAATGGATAAGCTTCCGCAGCGAAACCCGGAAGCCAAACCACAAATTTCCCCGCAGGTTCGACTCCGACTGTACACCCACCTCCCACCAGCTGGCAGAAAGGCTGCTTCGGCTAAACTGCCTTTCGTACGGCTCAAAAAGCCCCGACCTGCTTTCGATGGCGGTCTTGCCGGAGTCTTCGAAGCCGGCCATGCCATACTGCACGCCGGCACTGATTTTATTGCCCGGATTAATCGACATTTGGTAGAAGAGCCCCGGCTTGATATAACTACCCACAGCATTATAGCTCACGTTTTTGTAGGCATTTTTCGGCCAGATGCTTCCATAACCGTACGAAAAACTCAGTAAGTACCTGTTTTCAAAAAGTAGCTGCACGCCCCCTTCGTATTTTCTCTCGAAGCCAAAAGGGAGGGTTAAAAGCTTTCCGTAATCACCCATTGCATGAATTTCGGTCAGGAAGGGATAGTTAGTGGTGTCTTTCACCTTTACAAATTCATCCTCAAGCAATTCTTCGGTATCCACAACAGGCTCCTCAACCCGCTGCACGGTATCCTGAGGCAGCTGGGTTTCGACTCTGTCATCCACAGGTATATTCGGATCCTGCGCAAGCCCCTGAAGGGCTACAGCCAGCAACAAAAGGCACAGCGAAAAGCTAGAAATATATGTTGATGGTTGTTTCATTGCTGGAGCAGGGTTGGGGAAGTGATTTGCAGTAAACTGCCACGCTGTCGTAAGAGTACTTTCCTTCGGTTCTTTCAATGTCGGTCGCCAGCAGCCTTATATAGCTTCGTTCGGTTAATTCCTCCTTCACGTTATAGGTAAGTTCCAACGAGTCTCTCCGGTTTCCTAATTCCAGATAATACACCTGCGCCGTGGTGTTCATATTCAAAGGCAATAAAAACACCGTGGCGCTGTCGGTAAACTCCAGCGTTTTGCCGTCCGCTTCTATTCTTCTCAGCAATACCTTGCCTGAATTTATTGCGCCAACGACTTTGGTGAGTTGTGCTTTTTCCACGTTCCAGGTATCCAAAGAATCGCCAATAGCAACCAACCGTTCGGTCACTGTTTCTATTTCCGATGCTACAGATGCCCGTTCCGGCACCAAGTCGTCACGCCCGCTGGCAATGAGCCCGTCCAGCTCCGAAAGCCGCGTGTTCAGGGTGTTTAACTGCGTGGTAAGAGTGGCATTTTCGGTGTTGAGCAGCGCTACTTCGGCATCGATGGCCGCTATGGCCGTGTTGGTTTTCGTCAGGCTATCTATATTGAAAAACCGGAGTTTTACTGCAGGCTCGCTCCTGTAAGGCTCCACCTCTTCACTGCAAGCGCTGGCGAGCGCTATCGCCGCTATGTACAAAAATAAACTCCGGATATATGCCTTTGGCCTCTTCATTCCTACTGCGTGTCCACGTCAAAAATAACGGATGTTTGCCGGAAAACTTTATCCTGCTGCAATTCTTCCATTTTCCGTATCAAAAACTCTTTGGCCTTTACTATTGATACGCCGTCTTTTTCGAGTTTGATAATCAACTCCTGGTGAAACTGGTTCCTTATTTTAGCAATTACCGGCTCTTGCGGGCCCAATATCCGGTGCCCCCCGAGTGTATCTTTTACCATTTTGAGGTAGTGTATGGCAGTTTCTTTCACGAGGTCGCGGTCTTCGTTGCGGAAAACGATTTTTATTATTCTCACAAAAGGTGGGTAGTGAAAACTCTCCCGTTCTATAATCTCCGACTGGTAAAAGCGCAGGTAGTCGTTGCGGCTCACCATGTTAAATATTGGTTGCTCAGGGTTAATTGTCTGTATCACTACCTTTCCATTATGCGATTTGCGGCCGGCCCGGCCGCTTACCTGCGTCATCAGCTGAAATGCCCGCTCATGCGACCGGAAGTCGGGAAAGTGGATAATCCTGTCGATGTCCAGTATGCCCACCAGCTCCACATTATCAAAGTCAAGCCCTTTGGTGATCATCTGGGTGCCGATGAGCACGTCGATTTCAGCCTTTTCAAAATCGCTGATCAGCTGCTCATAATTGCTTCGTGAGCGGGTAGTGTCGAGGTCCATTCGGCTTATCCTTGCCTGTGGCAGCAACACCCGCAGGTCGTCTTCCAGTTTTTCTGTACCAAAGCCTACAGTTTTGATCTTAGCCGACCCGCACGCATCGCAGTGCGAGGGAAGCGGCTCACGGAAGCCGCAATAGTGGCAGCGGAGCTCCTGCCCGTACATGTGGTAGGTAAGGCTAACCGAACAGTTTGTGCATTTTGGTATGTGAGCGCAATCTTCGCAATGCAGAAAGGGCGCATAGCCACGCCTGTTTTGGAACAGTATTACCTGCTTGCCGCTTTCAAGCGTTTCCCCGATCACCTCCAGCAATCCGGGAGCAAAATCCCCGTGCATTCGCTTGCGCTTCCTTTCTTCTTTCAGGTCAATCAGCTCAGTTGTGGGCAACCCGGCTTCGCCATACCGGCTT
Source organism: uncultured Imperialibacter sp. (assembly GCA_965651695.1). Lineage (GTDB taxonomy): Bacteria > Bacteroidota > Bacteroidia > Cytophagales > Cyclobacteriaceae > Imperialibacter. Next base: position 12,701 of record CBFGTI010000013.1, read on the forward strand.
TCAATCGACACAAGGCCATATTTACCGTATAGAGCGTTATAGTAGCTTTCGACGGAGGGCGTGGCTGACCCCAGCAACACCTTGGCGTGGTGCAGCTGCCCCAGCAAAATGGCACTATCACGGGCATGGTACCGCGGCGCCGGGTCGTATTGTTTGTACGAAGGGTCGTGTTCTTCATCTACTATAATGAGAGAAAGATTGTCGAAAGGAAGAAACACCGAAGAACGGACACCTACCACTATTGGGAATCTGCCCTCCAGCACACCTTTCCATACTTCCACCCGCTCGTTGTCGGAGTATTTGGAGTGGTAAATGCCAATCTGTTCTCCAAATGCTTTTTTCAATCTACGCAATATTTGGGCAGTCAGTGCTATTTCGGGCAGCAGGTAAAGCGCCTGTGCCCCCTCTTCCAGCACCTGCTGCAGCAAGCGGATGTAAATTTCCGTCTTCCCGCTGCCGGTAATGCCATGCAGCAGCACAGTCGTCTTCTTTTCGAAGTGGCTGTGTATTTCCGCGAGCTTCTGCTCCTGCAGTGGCGTTAGCGCAGGCACATTCAGCATTTCGTGCCCTTCTTCACCAAACCTGCTGATCACCCTGTCGAACTCCTCAAAAATTCCATTCTTCACCAGTGTAGAAAGCGACGCAGCCGACAACCCCTCCTCCCCAATCAACGCTTTTGGAATTCCTGAGTCGTTTCTGTTCGTCAGTTCATTCACCGGTATTTCCCGCAGGTACTTCAGCAGAATCTCCATCTGCTTTTCCTTTTTTTCCAGCTTTTGAAAAACCGCCTCGATAGCCAATATATCGCCAGCCAGTTGCGGCGTTAGCCTGATGCGCCGTTCTCTTTTCGGCTTAAATTTTTCAATCAGCTGTTCAAAAAGTAGCACAGCTCCCTTTGCCGTCAGCGATTTTATCAGGTGATAAATGTTTTTGAGCCCTGTAATGCGTGCGATTTCATCGTAGCTCAGATGCTCCTTTTCTTCCATCGCTTCAATCACCTTCCATTCCGAGTCGGTAAAGGTGTGGGGGCTGTTGTCGGGAGAAAAATCGGGGTGCATCTGTACCATCGAGCGGCTGCTCAGCTTCATTCCCGACGGTAGCCCGGCGTTGAGCACCTCGCCCATAGTGCACATGTAATAGTCAGCCATCCAGTGGAACAACTTCAGCTGCTGTTTTACCACCACCGGCTTGTCGTCGAGCACATCGAGTACTTCTTTTGCTTCGTAATTTTCTGGCGGTGTAGCGTGCGTTTGCACCACTATGCCCGTCACCACCTTCTTTTGGCCGAAAGGAACAATTACCCGCTTCCCCGTTAGCTCCATACCCCCATACGCTGCCGGCAGCTGATAGGTAAACAGCCTGGGTATAGGAACCGGCAAAAGCACATCTGCAAAAAGGGAATTTGGGTTGCTCATGGAAAGACAAAAAAAGGGATTTTTTTGTTATTGGAGCCAAAGTTTCAGTGAATGCATCTTCAGTCGCGACGCCCTCCGCCCTCCTGGATATATCACTTTGCTGGTTATTCACCTACCATAGAGGCAGGTTACCGCATTAGCAGACCAAACGGACGTGTACCGGAGGTTATTCGGCATTACGTTCTTCTAACTATGCTAAGAAACTTTTTACCCTTCAGTCCCTATCATCTGCGCCACCGCTTCTTCCACTGAATTAACCGGCTTTTGACAAGTTCTGTTGTAGCAGACATAAATCGCCGCTTTACCATTTACTTCAGGTTTACCAGCAAGCACAGGGATGTGGCTTCCGTTCTCTGAAGCTGCTACAATTTTATTGGGCAGGTATTTTTCCTGTAGTTGCCTGGCCACTCCTGGTGCGCCTTTTCCTACTATAGCAACTTCAGCAGTTGGCGTGGCCATATGAGTAGCGAGAATGGCCCAGTTGGTGAGGTAATCGGGTTCCGATACTATCAAATTTTTGAGCCGCCCAACCATTTGTTCCGCCATTTCCAGATAGGCATTGTTTTCCAGGAAAAGCCCCATTTTGTGCAGGTTCATGGCCATCATGCTATTGGTAGCCGGTATTACGTTGTCGAAAACCTCCTTTTTGCGGGCGATCAAAGCTTCGCCTTTTGAAGATGTGTAGAAGAAAAGTTGCTCCTCAACATCATAAAACTCCTCCAGCACCTTTTCTGTCAACATTTGCGCCCACAGAAGCCATTCTTCCTTGAAAGTGGCTTCGTACAGCCTGATGGCGCCGTCAATTACCGCGGCATAATCTTCGAGATAGCCGTAAAGCTTTGCTTCCCCTTTTTTATAACTTCGGTGCAGCACCCCGCCCCTCCATACCCTTTGCTTTATAAAGGCCGCAATACCTTCAGCCAGGCGAACAAACTGATCATCTTTAAAGGCAATTCCCGCATCGCAAAGCCCCTTGACGAGCAATCCGTTCCATCCGGTCAATATTTTATCATCCAAGCCGGGCCTTACTCTGCCTTCTCTTTCCGAAAGTGCGTCCTTTTTAAATGAAGATGCCATTTTCTCTGCCCTGCCTGCATCCAACTGATGCCTTTTGGCCACTTCCGGCAAAAGCTCAGTTACTGCCAGAATGTTCCTCCCATGCTCCCAGTTACCCTCGTTGGTCACCCCGTAGTAATCAGAAAGAAAGGCGAAGTTATCGCCAGCTACCTTTTTAAACTCGCCGGCGGTCCAGGTATAAAATTTTCCCTCCACGCCTTCGCTATCCGCATCAAGGGCAGCATAAAACCCGCCTTCAGCATCCAGCATCTCCCGCTGCAGCCACTCTATTGTTTCGTACACCACCTGCTTCAGCAGCGGTTCTTTCGTCTTCTGCCAGGCTTCGGCGTACAGCGAAATCAGTTGGGCGTTATCGTACAGCATTTTCTCAAAGTGGGGCGCAAACCACTCGCCATCAACAGAGTAGCGGGCAAAGCCGCCCCCAACCTGGTCGTGAATGCCCCCATGCGCCATTTTTGTAAGGGTTAGCAACACGTGGTTCAGTGCTTCCGCATTGCCCGATAAGTGTGCGTACCTCAATACAAAAAGCCAGATGCTGGGCATCGGAAACTTGGGAGCCTTTTTCATACCTCCCCAGGTTTCGTCAAATTTTGCCGCCAATCGGTCGTAGCACTTCGCCAGGTCATCCATCGTAAAAGAGGCCCCATCCGCTGCCAAATTGAACTGTGGCAGTACACTTCCGCCTAAATGTTCAGCAAACTTCTCAGCTGAGTCGTCTATCTCCTTCCTGTGCGCCTTAAAAGCTTCAGCAACATTCTCAAGCAATGCAACCCAGTTTTTGGGCGGGAAATAAGTGCCTCCGTAAAAAGGTTTTTGCTCAGGTGTTAAAATCACATTAAGCGGCCAGCCCCCGTGGATCCCCATCGCCTGGATAGCCTCCATGTACACCTGGTCTACATCGGGCCGCTCTTCGCGGTCTACCTTTATGCAAACAAAATGACGGTTCATAATGGTGGCAATGCTTTCCTTCTCAAAGCATTCATGCTCCATTACATGGCACCAGTGGCATGCTGAATAGCCGATGCTTAAAATAATAGGCTTATCCTCTTCTTTCGCTTTCTGCAATGCCTCCTCCCCCCACGGAAACCATTCCACCGGGTTATAAGCATGTTGAAGAAGATAAGGGCTTGTTTCGTTTATCAGGCGGTTGGGCCGGCCGTTGCTCATAATATCTGTTGTTTGAGTTGCTGGATCTCTTGTTGTAAATCCAATCGGCTACTCAATTGTTCCATTTCGGCCATTGTCTTTTTCAGAAAATCCTGGTGTTGCTCCGAGTGCGGCAAAAAGGGCTTATGATCAAGGTTGCGCCGCAACTTAGTCCAGTGTTTGTTCAGGGCAATGGTGCTTTCGGTGAAATAGGCGCCTGAAAACTTATCCCAAATGTAGTCGTGGGCAGTTTCGTTGGGGTGGATCATATCCTTTTCATAAAAGCGGTAGTCCCGTAAGTCGTCCATCATTATTTCATAAGCCGGAAAATAATGAACGTCCAGGAATTTCGACGTTATCTCTCCGGCAGCCACTCGTAGCAGCGCTTTGCTGTGGCTGTTTATCTCCAGCGTTTCTTTTAGGTGCCTTACCGGACTCACAGTCATAATAAACTTAATGCCAGGGTTCCGTTCTTTCAGTGCATCGTAGGCGAGGCGAAAGGTACGCAGCATCTCGTCTACAGTTAAGAGCCTCTTTTCAAACCGCTGTGCGGGCACCTTGTGGCAATTGGCTACTATTCGCCCGCCCGAGGGGTTAGCTTCACGCAGGTAATAAACCAAAGCAGTGCCGAGCGTAATTATCACCCACTCAGTGGCAGGCAGTAGCCGGCGAACCTCTTCACATTTATTGTTTATGTGCTGCCAAAGCTCTTTCTCCGAGGTGTGACCGAACCGCGAATGCAGATCGTAATGCTGATAAACTCCCTGACTTTTCACAATACCTTCCCGCGAAAGCGCCTCGCCGCGAGCCACCTTGTAAAGTAGCTTGAAAATAGAAAATGGATTGTAGATGGTGCCAAACGGACTGGCACTCACGGTAAATTTATTCCGCGTAAAACGTTCTCCCATCACCTCGGCAAAACATGAACCTATGGTAAGGAGCGATTTACTGTGGTCAATGGTAACCGCAGATGGCTTAAGGCTGAGTTCGGTGCGGAACATAAGTTAAAGCTAATCAATTATCTGAACTTCAGGAAGCTGTGCGTGAAGCATCAGACAGAAGTAACAAAAAAAGGCGCCACCCGGACGCCCTTTCTTTATAACTTCAACAGCGAATGTTACTCGCCGATAACGTTTACATTGATGCTGTGCTTAACCTCTTTGTGAAGGTCGATTAGCACTGTATACTCGCCAAGATTCTTGATAGCGTCTTTGATCACGATCTTCTTACGATCCACATCAAAGCCTTTGTCTTTCAAGGCATCAGCGATCTGGAGCGCCGTTACAGCACCGAAGATCTTTCCGCTTTCGCCAGCCTTAGTTGAAATCGTAACGGTAAGTTCGCCTATAGATTTGGCAAGCGCTTCGGCATCCTGCTTAATCTTCGATGCTTTGTGAGCAGCCTGGCGTACGTTCTCTTCAATCAGCTTCTTGTTAGAATTATTGGCGATAATCGCTAACCCTTGAGGAATCAGGTAATTGCGGCCATATCCCGGGCGTACACTCACGATATCGTTTTTGTATCCAACCCCTTTTACGTCTTCTTTCAGTATTATTTCCATGATCCTGCAGGTTTTACTTCAATGAATCAGTTACATAAGGCAAAATTGCAATGTGGCGTGCCCTTTTTACCGCCTGCGCTACTTTCTTCTGAAACTTCAGACTGGTACCGGTTAGCCTTCTCGGAAGAATCTTACCTTGCTCATTCACAAATTTCAACAGGAAGTTGGCATCCTTGTAGTCGATGTACTTAATGCCATTCTTTTTGAACCGGCAATACTTTTTTACTTTCTGGATGTCCCTGTTAATGGGTTCGTTCATTAGTGTCATGCTGCCACCTCCTTGTCTTTTTTGTTGAATTCGCCTTTTCTGCGTTTGCCATTGTACTCAAGTGCGTGCTTGTCTAAAGCCACAGTGAGAAATCGCATTACTTTTTCATCACGACGAAACTCAGTTTCGAGCGTTGAAATGGTCTCCGGAGCTGCCTTAAATTCAAAATACTGATAAAACCCTGTGGTCTTGTGCTGGATTACGTAAGCCAGCTTCTTCAAGCCCCAGTTTTCTTCGTTGATCATTTCTGCACCAGCGTCGGTGAGAACCTTTTTGAATTTTTCGACAGCATCCTTCATCTGAACATCAGACAAAACGGGAGTTAAAATGAATACTGTCTCGTAATTGTTAAGCATTGTTTTACTTATTAATTAATTGGGCTGCAAAGGTATAGAAAGCTTTTGAAATAGGCAAGCCGCATTCTCTTTAACGAGAAAGACGCTTCATGCCTCATTCGCCCTGCGAAAATTCAGCGACAACGCCCGTAACTGATTCCTTCAGAACAAAAAAGGTAACACTGCAGCCGTGTCTACTTCAAGTATACCTGCCAAAAACCATTGCTGCACTATTTGAATGTATACTTGCTCCACTAAACTATAGCACAACAAACAGTCTTTCTATGAGATTTATTTACAACGTATTCAATGGTCAAGCCCTGGCGAGATGCTTAATTGCTTTAGGCTTTTTGCTTTTAAGCACGAGCTACGCTACGCCATTCAACGAACACGAAAATACTTTAGACAACCCACTGCTTTTTGCCCTGGTAGTACCTCCATTTAACACCAACGGCACATTCGGTCATCAGCTGGAAACCTTCGGAAACCACCTGACTGGCATGCAAGAGGCCCCCCGAGGTGGCGACCTGTGCCTGATGGACGTAAACGGGAATGTTCGGTTCCTGACCCGGGAGGCTGGGTTTGGTGTAGAGAGCGGTGAAGTGCAGGCCGAAAATGCCATTGCCGTTCGCCAGCCATGCGTTCATTGGGACGGCAACAAAGCCCTTTTTTCCATGGTAGTGGGCGGGCCGGTTAGAGAGTATGATCAGTCGTACCGCCAAAACAAGTGGCAAATATATGAAATCACCAACCTCGGCGAGGTCATCAATGGCGCAACACCCGTGATACAGAGGGTGCCCGGGCAGCCCGAAAACTACAACAACATCTCGCCCATTTATGGCTCAGATGACCAGGTAATCTTTACTTCCGATGCTCCTCTATTCGGCATGCACTACACCTATCCGCAAAGGGATGAGTACGAATCTTCGCCCACCAACACGGGCATTTTCAAACTCAATCCTGCCACAGGCACGGTTGTACACCTTACCCATTCGCCCAGCGGCGATTTCGATATACACCTGGCAAAGGATGGCCGGATTATTTCTACCCGCTGGGAGCACCTGAAGCGGGACCAGCAGGCAGATGCACACCGGGCAGGCGAGGTACCCTGGGCGCCTGTGAACTACGAAAGCGAACGTTCGAACGCCGGGATAATAAGTGGTCCCGCTATGCTCAACGGCAAGCCCTACGCCGATGCCGACGGAACTCCCTACGAAGTTTTTCCTGAAGCAAGGGTGGAAAATGACCCTACCCGTGACCCCAACGAGCCGCTGCACGACTTCAACGAGTTTCTACCCTGGGAGATAACTGAAAACGGTGAGCGGCATCAAACGGTGAATCATGTGGGACGTCACGAATTTGGCGGTGTTTACCAAAACGGTTCGAAACTCGACGATCCAAACCTTACGTATATACTTGGCAATTTCACAAAAAACAGCTACAGGGAGACTGTCAGGTCCGACGCCGGCATCTTTCAAATCAAAGAAGATCCAAGGCCTGGCAAGGAAGGAACCTTCTACGGCACCTGGGCGAAAGAATTTAAGCGGCTCGCCTCCGGGAGGATTTTCGAATTTTCGCTGCCAATCGGCGCCAACCCGCAGGACATGGAAATTGTGGACTGGTCGCACCCGGATATCGACAGGGCCGATAATAACAAAGGCCATTTCCGGAACCCGATTATGCTAATGAACGGCACCATGGTGGTTTCGCATGCTACGGAAAGCGAAATATTCGATCGGGAGCACCCCTATAATTTCCGACTGGCGAAAATGGTAAAGGCTTCCGCCGATGCTTCAGATACGGAACACATTCCCGGGGAAAGGCTCACTGGGGATGGATTTGAAAGGACCATCGTTTATTGGGGAGATGCTGGCACCCCCTTCTCAGTTGACGTGATAATGGGTGAAGTAGACGTAGTGGAAGTTACGCCCAGAAGCAGGCCGGAAGCCCGCCCCGAATATGAAGTGAATGAGATTGAAAGGGAAGTAATTGAAGAAGAAGGTGTTGACGTGCTTGAATTGCAGAATTGGATGATCGAAAACAACCTGGCTTTGATCGCCATTCGAAACATAACAGAGCGGGACCAGGGAGAAAACCAGCAGCCCTTCAATTTGCGGGTACCCGGAGGCGTTTCCACAACTCCTAAACCAGGCAAAGTGTACGATATATCGCATTTTCAACTTTTTGGAGCCGAAATGCTTCGTGCCTATGAATTCAGAGACCTGGTGGGCAGGAGAGTCATTGCCACCCCCCTCAGAAATACGGAACACAACAACAATGTGGAGCAGGTTAATCTACTGGATAGAGAAGGCCCCGACGGAAGTGTGAAGATTAGCCCCGATGGATCCGTAGCGGCGTTTGTGCCTGCTACCCGCGCCATGAGCTGGCAAACTGTGGCACCGGATGGCGAACCGATTGTAAGAGAGCGGCAGTGGCTTACATTTGCTCCCGGCGAAATAAGAACCTGCGAGGGATGCCACGGCATCAACAGCAAAAGCCATGCAGGCAATTTTGCTCCTCAGAATAAGCCGGAAGCACTGAGGGAGCTAATGAGGGCATGGAAGAACGGCCCCACTGTACCTACTGGTATTGATGACCGCAAAGCAGTATCGTCCGACGGTTTGACTTTATACCAGAATTACCCCAACCCGTTCGAGGGATCGACTACTATTAGCTATGCACTTCCCCAGAATGGTCATGTGAGGATCGTGATTTACAATGCCACAGGGCAGGCTGTAAAAACCATCGTAGATCACGTGCAAACAAAAGGCAAACATGTAATTGCGTGGGACGGAACGGATGCCCAGGGTCGCAACCTCGGCACCGGACTTTTCATTTGCAGGCTTGAGGCAGGAAACCGCGTGGTATCCAACAAAGTGTTTATTGGGAGATAACCCCTGAGCTGGGAGTTTTGGGTTTTGAGTTGAAGCTTAAAACCCAAAACTTCCTCTATTTCACAGTAAATGCGCCAGCGCCCATCAGGTAGCCATCGGTAAACACCTCCACCTTATGAATGCCCACAGCGTACTCACTCCCTTTGCTGTAAAGAAAGGAGAGCTTCTGGCGGGTATTGTCAAAAAGGATTTCCTGCTTGGAGGTATAATACATTTCCTTCCCCTCGAACATGAAAGAGCCCGAACCACGGGTCACATCAAAAAGCACGTTTCCGTCGGGTGCTACTATCCGGATCAGCACATCTTTGCCATCCACCGGCGCCACCTTATTTTCAGCGATATTGAAGTCAATCTTTATTGATTCGATCTGCCGGTTTTTAAATTCTCCAACCGTTTCTTTCCCGCGGCTGTTTACCGCCGCTATTACCATGTTTTCCACTTTCAGCCTGCTGGCAAGCGCTACCTTTTCTTCCAGCTTGTCTTTCGATTGGTTCAAATCCCGAATCGACGCTGTAAGCTGGTTTTTCTCCTCTTTCAGGCCCGTGTTCTCCGTCAGCAGTTGTTCGTTTATTGCCTTCAGCTTCACTATCTCTTCATCTTGCGCCACCAGCAGCTCGCGGTATCCTTCCACTCTCGAGCGGAGCTGCCCGATCTGCCTGTTGCTGTTGTTGCGAATCGACTCCTTTTCCTTTTCGAGCTGCTCCCTTACTTTCAAAAGGGTGTCGATTTCGCCACCCAACTCTGATATGGTCTGAATTCTTTTGTCCAGCTCCGATTTCACCGAGTCGAGCGAATAGTATGTTTGAGTCAACTCCTCCTGCTGCTTCAGGTTTTGAGTGTTAAGCTCCGCATTGGTGCTGTTGTCTATAAAAATCTTGACTACCGCTGCCACCAGCAACACGGCCAACACGGCTATAATAATCTTCAGCCTTTTTTCACTACTCCCCTGGTTCGAATGCACTATTTCTGACATGCTGATTGTATTTTAAAAAACAGGCGCAAAATTAGCGAACTATTGCATGAAAACCATGTTTTAGTCTGCATAAGACACATTATGACATTTGATGCACAATATTGGACCCAAAGGTACCTCCACGGTAATACCGGCTGGGACACAGGAGGCATAACGCCCCCGCTGAAGGATTATTTTGACCAACTCGCTGACCGGAATCTTGCAATTCTTATACCCGGGGCGGGAAATGGCTATGAAGCTGAATACCTCTTTAAAAGTGGCTTTACCAACGTAAATGTACTGGACGTAAGCGCAGTACCTCTTGGCAACTTAAAAAGCCGGGTGCCCGCCTGGCCCGAATTGCACCTGCATCAGGCCGACTTTTTTGATCACAACGGCGAGTACGATCTCATCGTAGAACAAACCTTCTTTTGCGCACTTGAGCCCGCCCAAAGAGGCAGCTATGCACAAAAAATGTTCGAGCTGCTGAAGCCCGGAGGAAAGCTGGTCGGCGTTTTGTTTAACGACCCACTGAACGCCGACAAACCTCCTTTTGGTGGAAGCATTAGCGAGTATTATTCCTACTTCAAGCCGCTTTTCTATTTCAAAGTGTTCGACGTCTGCTACAACTCAATCCCTCCACGGGCCGGCAGGGAAATATTCATCAACCTGCAAAAAAGGTCGTGAGCGACTTGTCTTATACCATCAAAACCACTGTTTCTTTTCTCAAGCCGGGATCAAAAAACAGTATTCCGGCATGAAAAAGATCTAGCGACAAGCTCACCGCGGGATGGCCCGTTATGTACCGCCATGCCTTCTCCATCCCGCCCGACCAGTGGATGTCGCCAATCACCAGCGCACTCTTAGCATGGAGCCTGGAAAGTATCGCATCAAAAAATGCCACCGTGGCAGCCTCTGTATGATGAGCGTCTATGTATACAAAATCCAATTGAGGGATAGACGCTAAGTAGCTTGCCAGGTGGTCTTCAGCCCTCCCCTCAATAAGGTGAATGCCGACGCTACCAACCGCCGCGAATGTTTCGCGCGCTATAGCTGCAATGTCTCCGCTGCCTTCCACGGTCGTGAAGTGCGCCTTTGGCGCGCCCATGTAAATATATGCAGAGCTAATACCGAACGATGAGCCTATTTCAAGGACGTACTGTGGCTGCAAATACTGAACTGCCCGATACAGCAGCCTGCAGAAATCCGGTGAAGAGAGGCTGTGGCGGGCAATGTGCTTTACCGTTCTCGCCCCGGCCCTTGCAACCAGAGAACCAGCGCCCGGGTCTGCCGAAGCGATTGTGCGATTGTCATGCAGCAAAATAGCTCGCCGCCGCTCTATTGTCTGAAAAGCCGGTAGCTGACGGTCGTGCTTAACAACCTCTGCGAAAAACCGGAAAAGAAAAGGGCTATGAAGCGAATGTTCATCTACCGCATGTAACCAATAGTCCAAATAAGCCCTGGCAGGAAATACTCTCTTTCGGAGCGACAATTCAATTCATTTTGTAGGGAACAACCATGGAAAACTCGGGAATATTGACCTTGAATCTGTTTCCGTCGATCACCCTTTCCATCAGGTAAGTTCCGCGCATCTTACCAATGCCTGAGCGCAGGTTGCATCCGCTTACGTACTGATGCGTTTGCCCAGGCTCAAGAATCGGCTGCTGGCCAACCACCCCTTCCCCCTCCACTTCACGCACCTGCATGTTCAGGTCGTGAATGTACCAATGCCGGCGAAGAAGCTGGATTGTGTTTCCTCCACAGTTTTCGATCGTGATCTTATAGGTGAACACAAAATGCATCTGCTTCGGATTGGAATACTCCGGCTGATACTCTGTAACCACGCTAACTTTGACCCCTTCGGTAATTTCGGTAACCATGAAACTGTAAGAATAATGGTTGATGCTTATATTGGCGCTATTTTGCAGCAGATTTATATTAATATACAAAGAAAATCAAAAAAAGGATTCATGAATGTAAAAATTCAAGAAAGCTGGAAAGAGAAATTGTCGGAAGAATTCTCAAAATCCTATTTCCAGCAGCTAATTGAGTTTGTGAAAGACGAATATAGTAAGCATAATGTATATCCGCCCGGCAAAGAAATATTCAGCGCATTCGAGCATTGCCCGTTCGATCAGGTAAAGGTAGTGATAATCGGGCAGGATCCCTACCACGGCCCAAACCAGGCTAATGGGCTTTGCTTTTCAGTAAAAGACGGCATCAGGATGCCTCCCTCGCTTGTGAACATATTTAAAGAAATTGCCAGCGACCTTGGGAAGGAAATACCCCCCACCGGCAATTTGGAACGCTGGGCCCGCCAGGGAGTGCTGCTGCTCAACGCAACGCTCACCGTACGGGCGAGCAGCCCCGGGTCGCATCAAAACAAGGGCTGGGAAACTTTTACCGATGCCATCATCAAGCTGGTATCGACCCAAAAAGAAAACGTTGTTTTTATACTATGGGGAGCTTATGCACAGCGAAAGGGAGAAATAATAGACAAATCGAAACACCTGGTGTTGCAGTCTGCACACCCTTCTCCCTTTTCTGCAGAAAGAGGTTTTTTTGGCTGCAAACATTTTAGTAAAGCCAATGCATATCTGATGGAAAAAGGAATTGAGCCGATAGACTGGTAAGCCATCAGCTCGCTGGACAGCCTATTCTGAAAGCTTCAGCGCATATATTTCCGGCCAGTATTTGCCGGTTACCAGCATCGACTTGGTTGGCTCATACCAGGCGATGCCGTTTAGCACATCGGCCTGCGGATTCTTCCTTTCAGCCTCTCTCGCCAGCAGCGACAGGTCCAGCAAGCCGGTCACTTTACCTGAACCGGGCTCTATTTTAACAATGGTGTTCGTTTGCCATACGTTGGCAAAAATGTTTCCATCTATATACTCCAGTTCGTTCAGCATCTTAACCGGCGACGAATTATAAGTTACCTCGAGCGTCTTCGTTACCTGCAGGCTTGTGGTGTCCAGATAATATAACCTACTGCTGCCGTCGCTCATAATAAGACTATTGCCATCGTTTGTCAGTCCCCACCCCTCAGTCTCGTAACTAAATTCCCTAATCTTTTCAAGGCGATCCAGCGAGTACACAAACCCTATTTTTGATTTGTAGGTAAGCTGGTACACTTTGTTGTTTAATATGGTGATCCCTTCTCCGAAATATTTTTCATCAAGGTCAACCCTCTGCTCGGGCTTTCCTGTTTTAATATTTATCCTCCCAAACCACGAGCGGCCCTTTTCACCAGTGCTTTCGTAGAGTTTGCCATTATGTACCAACAACCCTTCGGTAAAAGAAGCGGTGTCGTGCGGCATTACGCTGTGTACCTTATATTTAATCGCCGGCGCTGCCTGCTGTTCCGGCTCGTTGGAAGTACATGCCGCGAGTAAGCAGAAAAGGAATCCGAACAAAAGGCTCTTGTTTAACATAGTGTCAGGTCTTATACGAATGTGGGGCAAAAGTCAATGGCTGCCGGGAATCACTTATCTTTTATTGAACACGTAATAATACTCGTCGTTCCTTATTAAACTATCTCCGTTTATTTTAAGGTCGTCGATGTAGTGGGCATTGCAACATATTCCCGACAAACCAAAGTGCGTAAACGTGAGGGTATCAATATCGCCGTTGGCATAGTCCAGGTATAACATCGAAACAAAAAGAACCTCTGATTCCACTACCAAACGAACCGAAGCATTCGAATCCGCTACTCCATGCAGACTAAACACCAAACTACCGGCAACGCTACTGTCTCTCTTTACTTCGATCAAGCTCCAGAGGGCGGTGTCGAGGTATGATGTATCTTCGGTAAGCAGATTGATTTCCAACATGAAGTCCATCGGAATATCTTCTCTGCATTCCCCAAAGTTTTTTTCAATTTCTTCTTCGCAGTCATAATTTTCATAGTGCTGATAGTCACACGAGAAAACTGAGATTACCAGAGCAACTACAACAATTTTAAATATTACTCTCACTGCCAATGTTTTTGTAAACTAAATTGCCATCCTCCCGGGATGGCAATTAACAAAGTGGTTTTAGATATCAGGCTAGTCTATCAAATTAAAAAAGCGCCTCCAGCGTATCCTGCTAAAGAAACTTTCCTGCGGATCGAGCGACAGCCAAATGAAAGCCGCTTCGCCAACCACATGGTCTTCGGGCACAAATCCCCAAAAGCGAGAATCTTCTGAGTTGTGGCGATTGTCGCCCATCATGAAGAAATAATCCTGTTTAAATGTATACTCCTTCACTTCCTGTCCGCCAATGAAAAGCTTATTATCCTTCACTTCTGCATTTTCATGCCCCTCATAATCTACTATGGTACTTCCATATTTTGCAACAAGGCTATCGGTTAGCTGCAGTTTCATGCCCTCGTAGGGTATTTCCAGCGGGCCATAAAAATCAGCATTCCACGGGAAAAACTGAGCATTGGGGAATATTCTTGGGTTCGGCTGGTCTTCGGGCATCATTGTGCTCACCACATCCTCAATAAACGGCAGCCCCTTCAACTTCTCCGCCTGTTCGGGGGTTGTGTGCATGATATAGCCGCCCTGCACGGCCATCACTTCCCAAACGCCATATTCTTTAAATACCCGCTCACGAATGGTTTGCCCGGTTTTCACATAATAGCGGAATTGCATAAGCTCAGGATTGGCGCCTTTTTCCCCATTTACGTATACCTGCCCATCTCTCACTTCTACTACGTCGCCGGGTATGCCGATGCAGCGCTTTATGTAGTGGGTTTTCAGGTCCACGGGATGTTCAAACTCCGGAGGGTAGTTAAAAACCACCACGTCGTTGCGCTCTACTTTGCTAAAGGCCGGTAACCTGTATTGGGGGAGCTGAATCCAATCGAGGTAAGAGGGGATTTCGGTACCCCAAATTTTGGCGTGAGTAAGTGGAATTTGCAGCGGAGTAGCGGGCGTTCGGGCTCCGTAAGAAACTTTGCTCACAAACAGAAAGTCGCCAACCAAAAGCGACCTTTCCATTGAAGGTGTGGGGATGGTAAACGCTTCCATGAAGAGCCAGCGAATGAGAGTGGCAGCCACTACGGCAAACACAATAGCATCTACCCATTCACGAAGAGGAGATTTCTTCTTTTTCTCTTCTTCCTTTTTGCCAAAAAGCTTCAATTTCATTCGAATAAAAATTATTTGTTGCGATACAGTGGCCTTGTTCCCACCGGTAAAATCGACCGCAATATTAACTAAATTTTCTCACCTTCTGCCGACCCCATTAAATCATCCATGCCAAACACGCCTGTTTTGCCCGGCAGCCACTCGGCCGCCAGTACTGCGCCTGTAGCAAAACCTTCGCGGCTAAATGCCGTGTGTTTGATCTCAATTTCGTCAATGCTGGAGTTGAAATGTACGCTGTGCGTTCCCGGCACATTGGGTTCGCGAAAAGACTCAATGCCAAACACACCGTTCGCAACAGCGGCCCCGGGCTCAGATGCAGCAACCCATCGGCTGTACTCCTGCCGCTCCTTCAAAATACCCTCCGCAAGTGTGATGGCAGTGCCACTCGGTGCGTCCTTCTTTTCCGTGTGGTGCACCTCCTTCAGGCTAATCTGATATTCAGGAAAGTTTTTCATTAAACGTGCGAGCGCCCTGTTGAGCCGGAAAAAGAGATTTACACCAAGGCTGTAATTGGATGCGTAGAAAAAAGCAGATTTGTTTGCAATACAGGCGTGCGCCACCTTGTCCCACTCCGCGAGCCACCCTGTAGTGCCGCATACCGTGGGTATCCCGGCTTTCATTAGCGAAACCAGGTTAGCCGCCGCTCCTTCGGGCTGCGTAAATTCGATGGCCACATCGGCACCTGCTTCCCTGGCGAGTCGCCCAACATTTTCCACAGGATCTTCAAGCCTGCCGCTAATCTCATGGCCTCTGTTCAAAGCAATTTTTTCAATGGTTTTACCCATTTTCCCATAGCCTACAAGAAATATATTCATGTGTATAAAATTATTTTTCAGCGGCCACATGGAATAGCTCTGCCCGCTCGGAATGAAGATTTGCCTTTTCCCACTGCTTTATTCATTCCGTTGAGCATAGCGCTCTTATGGCTATTTCATGATTAAAAACTAATGGTTACGCCAACCCCGGCATAAGCAAATCCGCCCAGGGTACCCACTGTTGGCTGGTAGTCGATGGCTAGCTCATCGTTAATATCAAATTCCCGCAAGTGTGCGCCTATGTGGGCATCCGCAATGTTTAAAAGATACACAAAGCTGGCTATAATGATCATGTAGTCACGATTGCGTCTAAAGTTATCGGTATTACGCCGGAGGGAGGTTTCCTGAAAACGTGGAAACGGGTTAACGGTAGTTGGGTCGTTGTCTACTTCGGCGAATAGTGATTGCCTGAAAACATTGTAGAGCCTGTCGTTGGTATAGATCATGTGCCCTATGGCTACAAACGCACCATAGTAAATAGGTGCCTTCCATATTTGCCTGTTATAAGCTTGTCCAAGCCCCGGTAATAGCGCCGACAACATCGTTGCTTTGTGCGGGTCAACCTTGGAGAGCTCCTGTGTAAGCCGGAGGCTCTCCGGCACATCTGTATTAGCGAGTGTATCTCCCAAGGGGGTAATAGGTTTTACCGTGTTGTAATCCACCGTATCAAGGTTAATCATTACAGGCTCATCCTGCGCCCTGGCTTCGGAAAAAAATAAGGTGGCCATCCCTAAAGCTATTAATATAGCGAAAGGGTATTTGCTGCTTGCAATTCGCTGCTTTTCAAGAGTGAAAGACATCAAACATTGAGTATTTCCAGGATGCGGTTGAGGTCTTCGGTAGATACAAACGGTATTTTAATCTCCCCCCTGTTGTTTTCGTCGGCCTTTACCTGGATGCGGGAGCCAAAATGGGAGGAAAGCTTGGTTTGCAACGTTTTGATCTCAGGCGAAATTACTGACCCACCTGCTTTCGCTGCTCCGTTTTCTTCTGGTTTTCCATGGGAGTACTCTCTCACAAGCGCTTCCACTTTACGTACGGAAAGGTCTTCGCTAAGAGTTTTCTTGAAAATGGCCAGCTGCGTAGCAGGATTTTCTATACTAATGATGGCCCGGGCATGCCCCATGCTTAGCCGCCCGTCGCGCAGGGCAATCTGAATATCAGGTGGCAGCTTTAACAGACGAAGGTAGTTGGTTACAGTGGCGCGGTTTTTACCGACCCTGTCGCCCAATTCTTCCTGCTTAAGGTTGCACTCCGATATAAGCCGCTGATAAGAGAGGGCTATTTCGATGCTATTCAGGTTTTCGCGCTGAATGTTCTCGATAAGGGCCATTTCCAGCATCTGCTGGTCGTTGGCGGTACGGATATAGGCAGGCACCTTTTCGAGGCCCGCTATTTTGGAAGCTTGCAACCGGCGCTCGCCGGATATCAGCTGATACTGGTTTTTATTTAGCTGCCTGACGGTAATGGGCTGGATTATCCCCTGAACCTTGATAGACTCTGCCAGCTCTTCCAGGGCTTCCTTGTTAAAATCGGTGCGCGGCTGAAACGGGTTTACCTCAATTTGAGCTACGGGAATCTCTCCGATTGGGCCCACTCCGGCGGCCCCGGCCCCACTTAGCTTTTCCGACGAGCTTGTTGAGTCGTCCAATAACGCCCCAAGCCCTCTTCCCAACGCATTCTTTCTCTTAGGTAATTTACTGTCGTTCATTAAGCACTCACTTTCGGAACCTTCATTTCATTTCTCTTCAGAATCTCTTCAGCAAGGTTCAAATAGCTGATGGCGCCTTTACTTTCAGCATCATGAGCTATGGCAGGCATGCCGAAGCTTGGTGATTCACTTAACTTTATGTTTCTCGGAATTATTGTTTCAAAAACCAATGATTTAAAATGGGTTGACACCTCTTCTACCACCTGGTTCGACAACCGAAGCCGTACGTCGTACATTGTAAGCAGGATTCCCTCTATCTCCAGCTCGGGATTGAGTCGCGACTGAATGATTTTGATTGTGTTCAAAAGCTTGCCGAGACCTTCCAGGGCGAAGTACTCGCACTGCACAGGCACCAGCACTGAGTCGCTGGCAACCAATGCATTGATGGTGATAAGGCCGAGTGAAGGAGAACAGTCGATGATGATGAAGTCGTACTCATCCTTCACTTTGCCCAGTGCTTCACGCATTTTTTCTTCTCTGCCGCTGATGCTTACCATTTCCACTTCGGCACCTACAAGGTCGATGTGTGATGGCATAATGTACAGGAACTCAACCTCGGTCTTGATAATAGCATCGTGAGGGTCTTCGCCGTTTACCATGCACTCGTATATGCTTACTTCCACTTCTTTGGGGTTGAGCCCCACGCCTGAGGTAGAGTTTGCCTGTGGATCTGCATCCACTATGAGTGTTTTATACTCCAGAGCGGCTAGGCTAGCTGCTAAATTAATGGCCGAGGTAGTTTTGCCTACTCCGCCTTTCTGGTTCGCAATCGAGATAATTTTACCCATCTGAGAATCCAAAGATTGGTTGTGGAAGTTAGTTTAATTGCCACGCAAAAAAGGCCGAAGCCTTCTTAGGGGATTGCACAAATATATAGGAATAAAGTAGAATTGTTTACTGTTGGTTCAGAAGGTAATCCCCAAGTTATCCACAGGTTTATTTCCAATTTGAAGCGAGCGATACCCGATTCCGAATCAACAAACTCAATACTTCAGATTTAAAACCAACTCCTATTTCTTCTTCCTGTTAGCCTCATTGGCTTTCATGGCTTCTTCCAGACGCTGCTGAAACGTGGACTTTTTCTTGTTCAGGTTTTTCTTGCGGTTCTCTTCCAGCTTTGCTTTTATTTTATCCTCGTTTACAAATCTCTTTATTACAGCCTGCTGACCGAACGAAAGGATGTTGGTGATAAAATAGTAATAAGTCAGACCTGCACTATAGGAGTTCAAAAAGAACAGGAAAGTGATGGGCATAATGTACTGCAGGGTCTTCATAGGCCCCTGCACGGTTGTCATTTGACTGTTCGACCAAGTGTACAGAATGGTGGAGGCTGTCATAAGCAGGGTGAACAAGCTTACGTGATCACCATAAAACGGGATGGTGAACGGCAGATTCAGAATACTGTCGTAGGTAGAAAGATCATGAGCCCATAAGAAGGACTCCTGCCTCAAGCCCAGGTAGTTGGGAAAAAAATAGAACATTGCAAAAAGGATGGGCATTTGCAGTAGCATGGGTATGCAGCCACTCAATGGGTTAATTCCAACCTTTTGGTACAGCGACATTGTTTCTGCCTGCTGCTTCTGCATGTCATCCGGAAACTTCTCCTTTATCTCATCAATCTCAGGCTTCAGCACCTTCATTTTTGCCATACTCATGTACGACTTGTAGTTGAGCGGGAAAAGAATGATGCGGATGAGTATTACCACCAGAATGATGATAAGCCCGTAGCTTCCGATAAATCGCTCAAGAAAGTTGAAGACATGGATGGTGAAGCCCTTGTTGATCCAGCCCAGGATTCCCCACCCAAGCTCGATATTCTTGTCAAAATCAGGCGCCACCCGCTTAAGTGGCACATAGTCGTTGGGCCCGAAATACCATTTTCCTTCAAATCCGTCACCTCTCCACTTTTCACCGGAAAGGCTCAGGTTGATGAGCGCCGATTTTACGAAGCTGGTATCCGCCTCGGCATATCTGGTAGCCACATAGCCGCCAGCGAAATTGCTGCTGGAGATCAGCCCGGATGTGAAGAACTTTTGCTTTATCGCCACCCACTTCAGCGACTCGCCAAGGCTAGCCTCTGTAAGACCTTCAGAGGTGGCACTCAGGTAGTCAAACTCATCAACTGTGGTGTAATAATTTATAGTAGTGCGGATGCGTGCGTCCCGTATATCTTTTTCTACTTTCTTAACTTCGTTTTTCCACTCAATCACCGCAGGCTTGTTGTCGATGTAACTATCGAGACCCTCGGTTTCCAGCGCATAGCCAATTTCATATCCTTCGCCTTTGAATGAATAGGTATGCTGCAGGTACTGCCCTGCGCCAAGCGTCGCTGTGAGCGTAACGGTGAGCGAGTCGTTTCCGGCTACTTTTACTGACGACACGGAAGGCTTAAAGTAAAAGTCGTTTAGGTTGAACTTGCGGTTCTGACCCTCAAAGGTAAGATTAATGCTCCCGCTCTGCTTGTCTATGAGCACCAATGGCCTGCCATCGTGTGTTACAAAATTCTTCAACTCAACAAACGAGATAAAGCCGCCACGGGTATTAATCGATACCTTCATGTCGTCATTCTCCAGCATCACCTCTGTTTCTTCGCCTGAAGCTACGGCAGCAAATGACCCGAATCTTTCTTTCAGGGCGCTATCTCTCACAGAATCAGCTTCAGGAGTAGCCAGTTCAGGCGCACTTTCTACAACCGAGTCGGCCTGGGCAGCGATACTCTCTTCGGTAGTAGCTTTCGGTTCTTCTGTTACCGGGGTTTCGGGTGCAAAAAATGTGAAATACACAGTGAGTAAGATCAACATCATGACCAACCCAATTACCTGCTGTCTATCCATTAGTTTATATTCTGATGAAACTGAATCTTATTAATAGTTCTCTTTTTTAAAAGCCAAGGCGGCCTTCACGAAACGCACAAATAGTGGGTGAGGATGCATTACCGTGCTTTTTAGCTCCGGATGATATTGGCTGCCAACAAACCACGGATGGTCCTTCAATTCCATAAATTCCACAAGTTTGGTGTCGGGATTGACGCCCGTGGCAAGAAATCCGGCAGCCTCAAACTGCTCCAGGTATTTGTTGTTAAACTCAAAACGATGCCTGTGGCGTTCCATGATTTTGGTATGACCGTAAGCAGCGTAAGCCTTACTTCCTTTTTTTACATCGCACGCATAAGCTCCCAGCCTCATGGTGCCGCCCATAGATGTAACTTTCTTCTGATCTTCCATCATGTCGATCACCGGAGCCTTGGTTTTGGGATCCATTTCGGTGGAGTTGGCATTTTTAATACCGAGCACGTTGCGGGCAAATTCAATTACCGCACACTGAAGGCCGAGGCAGATCCCGAAAAAAGGAATTTTATGCTCTCTTGCATACCTCACCGCCTGCAGTTTGCCTTCCCAGCCCCGCTCGCCAAAGCCCGGCGCCACCAATATCCCGTGCTGGTCGCCCAACAGCCGCTCCACATTGTCGCCGTCCAGCTCCTCAGAGTTTATCCAGGCCAGATTTACCTTGCATTCGTTGTGTGCACCGGCATGTACAAAAGCTTCGGCTATCGATTTGTAGGCATCTTTCAGCTGCACGTATTTGCCAACAAGCGCTATCTTTACCTCGTCGGTCGGATTTTTCAGTTTACCCAAAAACTCCTTCCACTGCTCAATTTGAGGCTCTTTTTTGTGCGAAAGTTTCAGCTTGCCTAATACCCGCTCGTCCAGCTTTTCCTTACGCATCAATAGCGGTACATCATAAATCGTTTCGGCATCTTGCGCTTCGATCACCGAGTTGTACGGCACGTTGCAGAAAAGTGCAAGTTTTTTGCGGATGTCGGTAGTTAAGGGATACTCTGTGCGGCAAACCAATATATCGGGCTGTATACCCGATTCCAGCAGTTGCTTTACCGAATGCTGGGTAGGCTTGGTCTTTTGCTCCCCTGCTGCCTTCAGGTATGGTATCAGCGTAAGGTGAACGGACACAAAATTGTTTGGACCTAATTCAAGTCTGGCCTGGCGCACGGCTTCTATAAAAGGCAGGGACTCAATATCGCCCACACACCCACCTATTTCGGTAATCACAATGTCGTATTCGCCCGTCTCACCGAGTTTATAGAAGTTGTTCTTAATTTCGTCGGTAATATGTGGCACTACCTGCACCGTTTTCCCCAGAAAATCGCCCTGCCTCTCCCTGGTGATTACGTTGTTGTAAATACGGCCGGTGGTTACGTTATTATCCTGTGAGGTTTTTATGTCCAGAAAGCGCTCGTAGTGCCCAAGGTCCAGGTCTGTTTCAGCGCCGTCGTCCGTTACATAACACTCACCATGCTCGTAGGGGTTGAGGGTTCCCGGATCGATGTTTATATAAGGATCAAATTTTTGTATAGTAACCCGAAAACCCCTGGCTTGCAGTAACTTACCTAATGACGCTGAGATGATTCCTTTTCCTAATGATGAGGTTACGCCGCCTGTAACGAAGATGTATTTTGCTTTGGACATAAAAAATGAACTCCGAAATATTCTTTCGGGACACAAAGGTAGACCTAAAAATTTAATAATTAAAAATTGAGGAATTTGATTGCGAACTTTTCTAAATGACCATCCCGCTCTCTACACGTTTGGCAAACGGTT
This sequence comes from uncultured Imperialibacter sp., assembly GCA_965651695.1. Lineage (GTDB taxonomy): Bacteria > Bacteroidota > Bacteroidia > Cytophagales > Cyclobacteriaceae > Imperialibacter. The sequence continues at coordinate 34,626 of CBFGTI010000013.1, forward strand.
ACATTGAACAACAGAACACATAACATATTTGTGTTTTATATGAAAATTCTAAGTTTAAATATAATTTATTTGATAATACCGTCTACTTGTAGTAGTTTTGAAAAATTATGTCACCAGTTATCCGATCTGTAGTACTTTTATGCCTTCCGTTTATAGGTTTCCAATCCTTAGCGCAATGCCCCCCGGGTCCGCTGGGTACCGGCCAATTCCTTGACAAGCCAAGTGGCTGCGCAACTTTCGGCCTGCCGATTCAATTTACGCCCCAATACAGCCAGCTCGACGATAATGCGGTGATAAGAATTGATTGGGGCGACGGGAGCCCGCTGGAGACTATTAACGTGGGCAGCACCGGGGTGCAATCGGGCATAACTTATAACACACCAGTGCCACACACATACACCGAAGCAGCTACTTCAGGTGGATGTATCTATGAAATAACTGCCTGGGTAGAAAGCAGTTGCTATACCATTGACGAAACTACGGTGGTTACGCAAATTGCCATATTTAATACCGACAACTACGGCGACGGTGGCGCAGGCATTACCATTGAACCAATGCTTTTGGAGGTTTGTGCCGGAACGGAGGTGGAGGTTGACTTTCAGGATGTAAGCCCCTGGAATTGTACCAATACGGCTACCTTAAGCATTTTGAACAACCGGCCCCGCTGGACAAGGTGGGTGCATGGTGTATTCAACGACATTACCGGTGACCCCGTGCTAGTCAATGGCAATCCGGTAGCCTTCCCTTTCGAAGAGCCTGTTGTAGACCACGACAATCTGCCGGTGCTCGATCCGCAGGGGCCTGGCAATCAGTCGATGATGGTAACCGTGCCGGCTACTGCTGAGGTGGGTGATGAGTTCCACATAAGGCTTGACAACTGGAACCAGTGCAATCCATATGAAGATGCGGGCGGCGTGCAAACCGGCCTAGCTCCGGTAAGCGCCGTTGCCATTATCCGGGTGATTGCACCGCCCGACCCCAGCGTGAACACAACCAGCGCGGGTCCTTTTTGTGTGGGCGAAGAAGTAGCGTTTACTTACGATGGCACACACCAGGCCGGCTACACATATCTGTGGGATTTTGGCGATGGCAACACATCGACGGACCGGGATCCAACTCACATATACACTAGTGACAATGGAGGTGTGCCCTACGATGTAACGGTAACAGTAGATAACACCGGCCTTTCTGTTTCGTGCGAAGCGGTTACCAATCCGGCGTTTCAGGTTACCATTACCCCTACTCCGGTGCCGGTAATAGCGGTTGAGGATGACCAGGGCAACGCATTCAACACATCATTTTGTGAAGTCACGGGCGGGCAGTTCGTATACTTCGATCTCGATCCTTCGTCGGTAATCCCCAACCCCGGGAACACCAACTACACCTGGAATTTCTATGAAAAGGACGACAATTCGGCCGTACAGACCTCCCTTTTTAATCCGGGCTTGCCCATACAGCGCTTTTTTCTGGAGCCGGGTGTATACAGAATCGAACTAATTGCAGATGATGTAGCAACCAACTGTAGTTTGACAACAACACAGAACATTATTATCTACGACCGGCCTGCGGCTTCTTTCGTCGCAAACGACGTTTGTACCGGAGAACGAACCGCTTTCACAAATATATCGAACTCGCTGCCCGTGGCTGTCAATGGTGACCAGATCGAATTCTGGGACTGGGACTTTAGCTATGACGGCGTAACCTTCAACCAGGAGCTCAGAAAAACCGATAACGCGGACTTTGAGTGGTTTTTAGATGGAAGCGCCGTAGTTGGGGAAACAGAGCCTGCAACATCCGCCACAGGCACCTACACCGTAGCACTGCGTCTTACCACCCAAACCGGCCAATGTGTTCATATTTTTACTGATGCCCTGGAGGTAAAACCTTTGCCAACTGCCTCACTTTCTTCAACCTACTCAGACCCGGTGTGTTATAACGACGAGGTAACCTTCACAAACGAAAGCGTGCAACCGGCTGTCATAAATTCAGGGGGACCGGTTGAGTACCAGCTCGTGGTAACCGATCTCGACAACAGCCAGGTGGATGTAGTAAATTTCTTCGACACCCAACTCCCCTATGTGTTTGAAAACAGCGGCAGCGCCCAAAAAACTTTCGAGGTAAAGCTAACAGCCGAAGCTTTTAATGGTTGTGTTGTGGAATCGGGTGTGATCCTTATCACCGTAAACCCGGGATTTACGTCGGGCTTTTCCGATGTTACTTACGACCCGCTCACGCCCAACTGCTCTCCGCGCAGTGGCACCTTCGAGGTAAATGAAGCTACCCGTAACCTGGATGCCGACAAATTCACCTGGACGATTGAGGGCGAAAACGGTGTGCTCGATGGCTACCCGGTAACTAAACTGGCCGGGGCATCCGATTTTCATTTCCTCAATTACACCCTTACCAACACGTTGAGGCGCAATGTCATCTACAGGATTAAGCTGGAAGCTGAAAAAGCAAATGTGTGCATAACCGGATCGCAGCAACTAATACGGGTTGACCCTGTACCGCAAGCAACCTTTCAAATAACAGAGTCGCTCGATAGCTGCCAATCCAAAGAGCTTGTGTTTGAGGCAGACGAAAAAGGGCTGATCGACTACGATTGGTCGTACACGGCAGTGCCTGACGAGGTGGTTGAGAATGCCGACAAGCTGACATTCAGGTTTACGCGGCCCGAAGCCTCACAGCCGGATATTGCGGGTGATGTATCCCTTGTGACGATCAACGCAGCCGGCTGCAGCAGCGGCCAGGAAACTGTGCCGTTTGTAGTGGAGAATAAAAACCAGGAAGCAATCGCCGACTTTTCAGCCGAGCCGGCCCATCAGCTCCTGCCCGATTCGGAAGTGCAAATACAGAATTTGACCAGCGGGGGAGAAAATCTGCAGTACTTCTGGCGCTTTGGTGATGGCACAACCTCCACGGCAGCTCAACCGGGAGCACACGTTTATGGCGGCGCAGGCACCTATATCATTAGCCTCGAAATTGTAAATGGGTTTTGCACTACCTCCATGGAAAAAACTGTGGTCATTGATCCGTCGACACCCGAAGTTGACTTTGTACCCGACAGGTACAGTGGTTGCAGACCGCTGACTGTGCAGTTTACCAACACTTCACTTTATGCGGATACTGCCGCCTATGTCTGGGACTTTGGAGATGGGCAAGGTTTCAGCAGCCTGGTGAATCCGCGGTACACCTACAGCGAGCCAGGTGTTTACAGCGTCACACTAAAAGGGAGAAATTCAATAGGCGTAGAAGATGTAGAAACCAAAGAAGCAATAATTGAGGTGTATGAGGTACCAATTGCTGCCTTTGATCTTAGGCCAAGAGAAGTATTTCTACCGAATAAACCGGTGTTTTTTTCCGATCTCAGCATTGAGGCGGAGTTCCTGCACTGGGATTTTGGCGATGGCAACACCTCTACCGAACGAAATCCCATACATTATTACCAGGAGGTCGGCGACTTCGTGGTAACGCTCATAGCTTCCACCAGCAATGGCTGCGCAGATACTACCCGAATGGCGAGCGCTGTAACTGCGAGAGAAGGCGGAAGGGTGATTGTGCCCAATGCCTTTACGCCGAACACCAACGGCCCCGGGGGCGGAGAAGGTGGGGGTGCGGGCTACAACGATATGTTCCTGCCCAGAACGGAGGGAGTAGTTGACTTCCGAATGTTGATCTACAACAAATGGGGTCAGGTGCTTTTCGAAAGCGTGGACGAGACGGTGGGCTGGGATGGCTATTTTAGGGGAAAGATCTGTCCGCAGGATGTGTATGTGTACCGGCTGGAACTCACCTACATTAATGGGCAAAAGCAGACAAAAGTGGGTGACGTAACTTTGATAAGATGAGAGGAGGCTTAAACTATGGATTGTTATTTTTTTGTTTGTTCAGTGCTTTTGAAGCATCGAGCCAGGACTTTCATTACTCGCAGTACTATGCCGCACCGCTCCATCTGAATCCGGCCTTTACAGGCACTGACGAACACCACCGGGTAGCGATTAACAACAGGATACAATGGCCGAGCCTACCCAAAGCATTCAACAATTACTCGCTTTCGTACGACTACAACTTAAAGTCACTCAATAGCGGCCTGGGTGTGCTGCTCTCAACGGAGCAGGCCGGCTCGGCCGGACTACGCAATACCTCGGGCGCAATTAATTATAGCTATAAAGTTAATTTCAACAGAAAGTGGGTGGTAAGCTCCGGGCTTTACCTGGGCTACACTTCAAGAAGAATAGACGGATCAAAGATTATATTGGGCGATCAGATAGATTTCGGTCTTGACGGAGCCCCATCGTCCGATCCGGTGGCCGGACAGCTTGCCGACGTTCAATACCTTGATACAGGCACGGGCATTCTGGCATACAACAGCAAGCTGTGGTTTGGCTCGGCGGTGCACCATATTAACGAACCCAATCAATCTTTTCTCGACGGCGACAGCAAACTTCCGATGAAGTTTTCCGTGCATGGCGGCATGAAGTTTCCCCTGGGCAACAAAACGTTTCGCCGGGGAGAGGCTCCCTCCAGCATTGCTCCCAGCTTAATGTACAAATCGCAGGGCAAATTCCGGCAGCTCGATGTTGGGGCATTTTTTCTGTATGAACCTATTGTGATGGGCTTGTGGTACCGGGGCATACCGCTGGGCGACAATGGAACTACACTGGTAAATCATGATGCGGTAGTGTTTCTGATGGGTGTACGGTTTTCCTTTTTTGACGTGGGCTACAGCTACGATGCCAACATATCCAGGCTTGGCGCCGACACCGGAGGAGCGCATGAAATTTCGCTGCAGTTTCGGTTCGACACCACCGATCCTTCGCGAGTAAAGAAGAAGGATAAATACTTACCCTGTCCGGCCTTCTACGAAAGAAAAAAGATGTTTTGAGTGGTAGCAGATAAGGCCACGGAACTACTCGAGTAAAATCTGCCTTTTTTTCATCTCCGACATCAGCTTGGAGGGAATTTGCCTGCAGTTGCAGTTCCATGCGTGCTCAAGGTGCCAGGTAATACGCTGGTCTACTGTTGCATTTTTTGGCATGGGGTTCTTCTCATGCCATGTTTTGTTGATTCTCATCATTTTTCGCGGGTTGATCTGACAATCAATTTAACGCTTTAATTCGTGAGAAGAAAATGATTTTGCTCAGCACGGTGCGTCAATAGCATAATCAGCGAAGGAACCTCCTAGGTAACTTCAAAAGACGAACGCCCTGCGTTTAAGTAGCTGAAAGTCGGGCATTCACAGATTGGACATTATTTGCGGCTTGATTTCTGATTTTGGGATTGCTGAGCAGTAAAAGAAATTGCACCAATAAAAAAAGGCAGGTGGTGCCTGCCTTATATAATCATTAGGGTGGATTCTCAAATTAGCATGGGTTATGCTGTCAAGGAAACCAGCCCAAATTTAAGAACTTTTCGGAGCATTCAACTCAACATTGCAAGTAATCTCCACATCTTCTCCTACCACCAGGCCGCCGGCTTCCATTGCGCGGTCCCATTTCAAGCCGTAGTCGAAGCGGTTGATGGTGCCGTTTACTTTAAATCCCGCTTTCAAATTACGGCCGGCATCTACCCTTCCGCCATACTTCACGTCAAATTTAATCGGCTTTGTTACATCGCGCATTGTGAAGTCGCCCACCAGGAAGTACTTTTCGCCCTCCTTGGTTATCTTTCCACTGAATTTGATAGTCGGGTATTGCTCTGCATTAAAAAAATCGTCCGATTTCAGGTGCTTATCGCGATTCTCGTTGTCGGTATCAACAGAAGCTGTCTGAGCAGTAAATTCTACGTTCGCTCCCACAAAGTTCTCGTCGCCACCCTTTACTGTGCCTTCAAATTCGTTAAACTTTCCGTCCACTTCCGATACCACCATGTGGGTAACTGTAAAGCGAATGTTGGTGTGCGATTTGTCGATGGTCCAATCCTGCGCAAACCCCTGCGTAACGCCAAGGGCAAAAATAATGGTAAGTAGTCTTTTCATAACAATTAAGTTTATCTGTTGGTACATGTTACGAATAATAAACGTATCCGGTTATGCGAAATGGATCATCTGCGTTTTTTCGAGGAAGATCGGCAGGAGTTTCACGACAACTCTTTGGTAAGGGCTGACATAAGTATAGCAACCTCGTCGGCCGAAACTGCCAGCGACGGAAGCAGCCGGATGGTATTGGGCTTGGCTTCTCCTGTAAAAATATGATGCTTCATCAGGAGGTTTCGGCGCACCTCGCTTTTATGCTCCGGAAGGTCGAAACCAATCATCAAACCACGGCCCCTTACATCCAGAACATTCGGGAGCTTTTTCAACTCTGCCATCCAGCTATTACCCAGGTCATACGCATTTTCCATTAATTTTTCTCCTTCGATCACCTCCAGCACAGCCAGCGAAGCTACCGAAGCAAGATAATTGCCTCCGAAGGTGGTTCCCAGCATACCACTCCAGGGTTTTATGCCCGGGTGAATGAGCAAGCCGCCCACGGGGAAGCCGTTGGCCATTCCTTTCGCCGTGGTAATCAGGTGCGGTTTTATACCAGCGTATTGATGGGCAAAGAATTTACCCGTTCTGCCGTAGCCCGACTGCACCTCGTCGAGTATTAGCATGCTGCCATTTTCAGCGCATTCTTGTTCGAGGAATTTCAGAAAGGAATCGTGGGGCATTCGAATACCGCCTACTCCCTGGATTCCTTCTACTATCACAGCCGCTACAGTTCCGTCCAGTGCCTGCGAGACAGCCCGTTCATCGTTCAGCGAGCAGAACACAATATCGTGCCCGGCATTGAACGGCGACACTATTTTGGGGTTATCGGTGGCGGCCACTGCACCTGACGTGCGCCCGTGAAAAGCTTTATCGAACGCTATGACCCGTTTTCTGCCGGTAGCGAACGAAGCGAGTTTGAGGGCGTTTTCATTGGCTTCGGCTCCAGAATTGCACAGAAAAAGCTGGTAATCGGGATAGCCTGAAACCTGACCGAGTTTTTCGGCTAGCTTTTCCTGCAGCGGGTTTTTTATGCTGTTTGAATAGAAGGATATTTTCCTCAGCTGCTCCGTAAGGGCGTTTACATAGTGAGGATGAGAATGGCCGATGGAAATAACGGCATGGCCTCCGTAGAGGTCGAGGTATTTTTCACCTTTGTCGTCCCACAGCCAGGAGCCACTAGCCTTCACCGGCGTTATATCAAACAGTGGGTATACATCAAAAAGATTCATTTTTTCAGGGCGCGTTAGAAAGGCAAAGATGAAAAAAGGATCGGTATGTACCTCGTCCGATTTCGTATTACTGTATCACAAACAACGGCACTTACCAGCATTTTGATATTTTCACAAAAACATGCTCGTCGGCACGCAGCAATTTAGAAGAATGCCAATTTTTAGAACGAAGACGGAAAACACAGGCTACACAACAGTGTTACACTATCATTTCCCCCCTTACTCTCGTCTCTTCCTCATGCCACTTCTGAAATCTTTGTGTTATTGCCCCTACCTGCCCATTTCCGATCGTGCGGCCATCGACTGTAAAAACCGCCGCCAATCCGCCTTCAGTGCCTGTGGTAAACATCTCATCCACAGTGTACATTTCTGCAATCGTTACGTTTTTCTCCTTCCATTTCACACCATTTCTTTTGGCCAGCTCCAGCACCAGGGCTCGTGTAATTCCCGGCAGGCAGAAATCGGCAAACGGAGTGATCAGTTCGCCCCTCTTTACAAAGAAAATGTTGGTGGTATTGGTTTCGCTTACAAAACCATTGAGGTCAAGCATCACAGCACCGTCGGCATTTGCATAGTTTGCCTCGATTTTGGCCAGGATGTTGTTAATCAGGTTGTTGTGGTGAATTTTGGAGTCGAGGCATTGCGGAGAATTACGGCGTATTGACGAAGTTATGAGTGTAAGCCCCTGGTCGGCGGTGTAAATGGGCGCTTTCCATTCTGCCAACACTATGAGCGTAGGACCATACTGGTTGAGGGCGGGATTCATGCCCGATGTAATTTTTTTGCCGCGAGTGAGTGTAAGCCTGACGTGGGCGTCGTTCTGCATCCCGTTTACCCGCAGGGTTTCTATCACCGCATTTTTCACTTCCTGCCGGGAAGGCACTTGAGAAAATGCCATTGCCTTTGCCGAATTTACAAGCCGCTCGAGGTGCTCATCCAGCATAAACACCTTTCCGTTGTACACTCGCAGACCCTCCCAAACCGAGTCGCCTCCCTGCACTACACTGTCGAACACAGAAACCTTTGCTTCGTCGCGGCTATAAAATTGGCCGTTGATGTAAACCTTGATGTCGTTGTTTTTGGGGTTGGGTAGTAGCGGATCTTGCATAGTTTGGATTGGCTAATTTTTTATGGTTAGTACCTGTCTTTAAACTTTTATGGCATTGGAATACAACTCTTCGTATATGGCCACAGCTTCATCCAAAAGGTGCTGAAGATCAGGCCGTATTTTTTCGTTTTTTGGCTTGTACTTTTCAAAACCGGTAGACTTATGCACATTGTGGTACCAATAGGGTGCCCAGGCGCCATCTTCCGGGCGGGGACCCGCCTCCCAATGCAGCATCTCCTCATAAAAAGGTATGTTCACAAACCGGCAAAACTGCGTCAGCATTGCTTCGGGATTTTGCAGCAGGTCTTTCGCGTCAAATATAAAAACCGGTTTTTCGGCAGCCAGCATCTCTTTAAAAAGCCTGAGTTGCTGGTCAAGCCCTGTGTCTCGCAGAATGGGGTTTGGCAATTGATTAACCAAAGAGGGCAACATCTCTCGAGGATCCCTTATCAATAATAAATTCGTGAGCTCTTCGAGAAAGCCTTCGTCCAGGCCAACGAGGTGATGCGACATGTTTTTGATGAAATAAACCGGCTTATCTACCGGCCCAAGAATTGACTGCCTGATGATCTCCTCACCGTCTGTTTCCAGCACCCTCAGCAGTTTTTCTCTCCCCGGATGTACCGCCCCGGTTTCCTTAAGATAATATCCGTACAGCGGTTCGTCAATTACGGCGGTATCGGGCCGCTGGGCAAAGCTGTACATCAGAGCTGTAGAAACATTGCGCGGACCAGACCACACGGATATACGGAGTGTCATAAAACAAGTCTTGAACGGCGAATATATTTTGTTTTGGCCCTAAAACCAGCGAAATCAATCGGTTTCGGTGATAAATATAAAACTATGCTTTTATGCGAGGGATGCTTTGCTGATTTTTGCATGCTTTTATCTCGTATGACCAAACTGGCGGCTTCCGTACCTATCAACAAAACCAGGCTGCGCATAGCAGTAGCTTCCGTGTTTTTTCTGCACGGCCTTAATTTCTCAAGCTGGGCTGCACGTATACCTGATATTCAGCTGAAACTGGGACTTAGCGAAGCGGCCCTGGGCGGTGTGTTGCTTGTGCTTCCCATCGGCTCGCTGGTATCGCTGCCTATTTCCGGCGTTATCATCGACAAGCTGGGCAGCAGGCTCGTGGTTCTTTTGTCATGCCTGGGCTATGCACTAACGCTTCCTGTGCTCGGATTTTCGCCCACCATTGCCGTATTGAGTATCGGATTGTTTTTCTTCGGTTTTTTTGGCAACATGGTCAATATTGCCATCAACACACAGGCAATCGGCGTGCAATCGCATTACGGCCGAACCATCATGGCGTCGTTTCATGGCACGTGGAGCATCGCAGGCTTTACGGGAGCAGGCATTGGCACGCTGATGGTGGCCCTGGGCGCCGCACCTCACCAGCACTACTTGCTCATGTTTGTGCTGGTTATGGCTGTTTTGCTAGTAAACTACCCACACACGCTCAGGGAAGATGTAAACCGCAACACTGGGAAGTTTAAGCTGGTAAAACCCGACGCCACTCTCGTAAAAATTGGCCTGATAGCCATGTGCGGTATGATGAGCGAAGGTTGTATGTTTGACTGGAGCGGGGTGTATTTCAAGAAAGTGGTGCAGGTTGATGAGGCCCTGGTACCGCTCGGCTTTAGCGCCTTTATGCTCACAATGGCAGGGGGGCGGTTCGTGTCCGACAGGTTCACCAACAGGTTTGGGGTGGCCAGCGTGCTGAAGGCTAGTGGCATACTTATCACCTGTGGCCTGCTGCTGGCAGTATTTTTACCTTATTTTGTGCCTTCACTCATCGGCTTTCTACTAGTTGGCTTCGGTGTGTCTTCAGTGGTGCCGCTTTCGTACAGTGTAGCCGGCAAATCCACCACCATGTCGGCAGGCATGGCCCTCACACTGGTAAGCTCCATCTCCTTTTTCGGATTTTTGTTTGGTCCGCCACTCATTGGTTTTATTGCCGAAGCTACCAGCCTGCGCTTCTCATTCGCCTTTATTGCCGCTATTGGCAGTATGGTTGCCGTTATAACCGCCTTTAGCAAGACTATTCAGCGGGTATGAGCATAAAAAATCTCGCGAACCGAACCGGTTTAGCAGTTTGATTTCAGAACCTGTAACCAAGCGTAACGTACAAGTTTTTGAAAGTCGGGTCAAAAATGGAGAATTGATAGCCGTTGCTTACCTCTTTATCGATGCCGGCGAAAATTTTCTTAATTTGTACCCCCGCGCCATAAATAATCCCGCTTTCAAGCCTCTTGAGATTTTCATCCATTCGTGTTACCGATTCAGAACCATGAAAATACCTTGTTGAAGTTGAATTCACTTTCGACAAATAACCATTTAACACCCCTCCCTGAAAATAGATTTTAGCTTGACCTGCGGTGTTATACGTGTATCTGAACATCGTTTGAAGCTTCAGATAGGTGAAATCTTGTTCAACGATTTCGTAATTTTCAATGCTCTGTTCAATTTTATTGTTTTGTCTATAGTTGAAAAAGCGAAAATCGTTTTGCACGCTCCACCTTGTACGTGGAATCGTGAGATTGATCCCGACAACATACGTCGGGCTGACTTTTTTACCTGCACTTTCTCCATCAATTGGGATATGTTTTATTAGAGCGAGTCCAGTTTTCAATTCAAAACTTACCACAGTTTTTTCCTTTGATCTGACATAGCTGGATTCACCATTATATGCACTAATCAACTCTACAAACACGCTTTCCTTATAGGGAAGGTTTTCAAATTTCGATTTTTTAACCGGGCCTTTATCTGCCATCAAATTGTAGAGCTCATTTTTATATGCATCGTTAGTCTTTATTTGCGCGACACCGGTTGAAGTTTTCAAATTAGTATAGGAAACATCCGGGCCTCCCTCGAGATAATAATATTTTCTGTAGGTTAGCGCCTTTGGTGAATCTTCTCCTTTGGCTACGTAATAATGCCTCTTGTTATTAGAATCTACAAGTTCGTAGAGATTGATGGTACCGTTGACAAGGTGCCGAAGGAAAATTGTTGCGTTAACGAGGTCAGGCTTTGGGTTACTATCGAGTCTTTTCACATCAAGAGGAGAATAGTCAATATCAACGTTGAAAGAAGAATAGATTTCTTCGACTCCATTGGGTAAATAAACCTTAAAAGATCGAATATTCTTGGGACCGTAAGCTTTAACTACTCCATCGGCTTGTTTGAAATTGATAGCAGCGGGTGTCTGCAGCCAATATCCATACTCAATTTCGCCTGATGTCAACTGACCTTCAATATCAGTTATTTCGCCCTTTAAGAATCCTTCCTGTCCAAAGCAGTTGTAGATAGAGATAGAAAGAAATAATAACGTGAAAAAAGAGAAAATCATCCTCATAGGATAGCTTATTATCATGAGCTTTGATACAAAAAAAAGACCTTTCAAAAAAGAAATCACAAGGATCCCAATCCTTATCAAATTTTTTGTTAGTAATTCACGAATATAAGGATTGAGAAATAAAAATAAAAAATTTACATCTTTTCTCCCTTAACTAGAAAGACCGCCCTTATCGCCTCCTCTTTAAGGTGCAGGAATTTTTTCCGTTCCTCGTCTTTCATAAAATTGCCAAGGTCGTCCTCTGCTTCAAAACTTACCAGGTGAATTTCGTAGGGCTTTTCAATTCCGTTTTCAATCACCGACCGGTCGTCGGGTCGTATCCTCAGCATCAGCTGCCCGTTGTATTTGGCTATCAGCGGAATGGCCACGTCCTCAAATTGATGAAAGACGTTCTCTTTACCGTCGTTTATGTAAATAAGTTGAGTGATGTAAATCATGTCAGTTCAGCATAGTTGTATAATATTCGCCGAGCGAAGCTCGATTCGTCTTTTCCAAACTCCTCAAAAAAGCGCCTGGTAAATCCTCCCAGGTTATAGCTAAGTATATCCCCTGGCTGCACCCACTCGTATTCTTCCGCTTCGTCGTTAAGCACGACTTCGGAGGTACTGGTCCGGCAGAGGAAATCGATAAAAATAAAATGTTTTTTCTCGATGAAAGTGTTGCTAAAAACCGCCTCCTGCAAGCTGATAAGCCGAATGTCGTAAATGCTAAGGCCGGTTTCTTCCTTCACCTCCCGGCGCAGGGCATCTTCCATGGTTTCGCCAAGTTCTATATGCCCGCCGGGAAACACATAGGTGTCGCCCCATTTTTTTGAGCGACACAGCAAAATTCTACCTTCCCGGTTGAAAATAATAGCGCCCACAGTGGGCTCCGGATACTGCGTCATGGTTTACCTTACTGCTATTCAAACCGTTTCAGAATAATAGTGGCATTATGGCCTCCAAATCCAAAGGTGTTGCTCATTACATAATCTACCTTGCGCTGCTGCGCCTGGCCCAAAGTGAGGTTTAATCCCTGCGGCATGTCTGGGTCCACATTTTTTGTGTTTATGGTTGGAGGTATAAGCTGCCGCTGAATGGCCATTATGCCCGCCGCCGCCTCAATTGCCCCGGCACCACCTAGCAAATGGCCCGTCATAGACTTGGTGGAGCTGATGTTCAGTTTTTTTGCATGCTCACCAAATACCGAAACAATACCCTTGAGCTCGCTTAAGTCGCCAAGAGGTGTAGAAGTACCGTGTGTGTTAATATAGTCGATGGCGTCAGGGCCAATTTCTGCATCTTCAAGGGCCGCCCGCATACCCAAAGCCGCACCTTCACCTTCAGGGTGGGTGGCGGTAAGGTGATATGCATCGGCCGACATGCCACCGCCAGCTATTTCGGCGTAAATAGTTGCACCTCGCTTTTGGGCGTGCTCCAGGCTTTCGAGCACAAGCGCACAAGAACCCTCGCCAATCACAAAGCCATCACGCTCCACGTCGTAGGGCCTGCTTGCCGTTTCCGGACTATCGTTCCTTGTAGAGAGTGCCTTCATCGCGCCAAAGCCGCCCACACCGGTTTCGTTCACCGCCGCTTCCGACCCGCCACTCACAAATACATCGGCTTTTCCCCACCGGATGTAATTGAAGGCATCGATAAGGGCAGAGTTGGAACTGGCGCACGCCGAAACTGTAGTGAAATTAGGCCCTCTGAATTTGTGGCGCATAGAAATTAAACCGCTGGCTATATCCACAATCATTTTGGGAACCAGAAAAGGGTTAAACCGTGGTGTGCCATCTCCTTTCGCATACTCCATTATGTTTTCCTGCAATGTTAACAGGCCTCCGTTGCCCGAAGCCCAAATAACGCCCACCCTGTCGCGGTTAAGCCCGGCAAAGTCAGGAAGACCCGCATCGGCTATGGCCTGCTCCGCAGCCACAATGGCGTATTGCGAAAACAGATCGTATCGGCGCAATTCACTTTTCTCGAGGTACGCAGACGGATCGAAGTTTTTTACCTCACAGGCAAAGCGGGTTTTAAACTTCTCTGCATTGAAATGGGTAATAGGCCCTGCTCCGGATTTTCCGGCTGCAAGATTGTCCCACAATTCTTTCACCGAATTGCCCAGCGGGGTAACAGCCCCAAGGCCGGTAATCACTACTCTTTTAGGATGATGCATATTTTAAGGTCTGAGTTTTGAGTTCTGAGTTCTGAGTTCGGGTTTCATTTCATTAGCTTCATTTCTGCAGCAACTCTGTCTTTATTCCGGCCACAATCTCCTCATAAGCCTGCCTGCCGGCAAAGCGGGCGAGTTGCAAACCGGCCGCTAAATTAGTTATAATCATCAGTGCTTTCTGGTGAGCAGTTTGCTGAAACTCAAAAACGCCCAACACCTGCCCCTGCTCAAGCAGCTCGGTCAACCAATCGCTGATAATGGAGGTAAGGCCACGCATTACACCCGTGAGGTTCTCGGGCAAACCAAAAAATTCTACGCTAATGGCGCCTACCAGGCACACCTTGTCCTCCTCGCAGTTGGTTGTATAGGTTTGGATAAATTCGCTCAGTTGCGCATCGGCCTGCAGCTCCGACACCCGCCTTCTGAATACTTCGAACCGCCGGATATTCTCTCTTATTACCTCCAAACCAAGCACCTCCTTTGTGGGAAAGTGATAGTGCACTGCAGCGTTTTTTATACCCAGTGTTGCAGCAATTTCGTGGTAGCTGAAAGAGTTGTAACCCTTCTGCCTGATCAGAGATTCTGCAAGCGACAAAATTTGCTGCCGGGTATCTGCACGCTTCATTTCACAAACTTACTTACTAATTAGTAAGTAATGAAATGTTGCTAAAAAATAATTTCCGGCTACTCCGGCTATGCCCCTTGTTGCTTATTTTTTTATGCGGGGTAGCAGCTATTTCAACCTTTTGTGTTTATTTGTGCACCTTTGAGAATCAACGACGGCAGCCCCGTGCCCTAACCAGCATTGGAATGCTCTAAATTTATGACCCGATCTATCACGGTAATTTTTTTGCTGTTGGTCAATTTTTTTGCATTTGGCCAGGGTGAGACTTCTTTGTCTCCACTTACCGGGAACGATTATCCGGCCAGTTTTTATCCCGACTTACTGCATAAACTCTCCATGGAGGATAATTTGCTGGCGAGTAAATTTCTGGAGGGTGAAATTAAACGGCACGAAAGCTTAGGAAACATATCGGTGGTCGTAAATCTGCAGCTCCTTTCTGGCATTTTGCAACGCAGCACATCACCTGCCGTGGGGTTTAAAGAAATAGGCAAAGCGCTTACCCGTGCCACGGAGGCCGATTTGTTTTACGAGCAAGCTCTTTCTTACCTGGAGTTGGGCTTTACTGCTCAGTCGGAAGGCCAGAAAGAAAAGGCCCTTCAACACTTCCTCAAGGGGGTACTCATCGCCGAAAATCATCACCTGGCCGATCTGGCCTTTCGAATCTACTACTCCATCGGTCATCTGCAGTATGCATCCGACAATTTTGACGAAGCCATAGCCATGCTCGCAAAGGGACTTAGGTTTTACACGTTTGATGAGTGGATGGCAAAAAAGGAGTTTAGGCACAACCTGATGAGCAGCTACAATACAATGGGGCTGGCTTACATGCGTGCAGGCTTATATCCACAGGCGTTAGATAGCTTCCGGCAGTCGCTTACGGTGGCAAACGAACTGAAAGACGAATTTTGGGTAGGCCTGGTCCACGGAAATATGGGAAATGTATACCTCAAGAGGAACATTTATGATTCGGCGCTATTGCTCTTAACCATCGACCTGAAAGCGAGCAAAAAATTTAACTCAAAGAATAGCATTGCATCAACTTATATTTCTCTGGCCGAACTCCACGAAGACCAGCGCGACCTGGCAACTGCCGAAGCATTCTACGACTCGGCCGAGTTCATCATCAACGAATTAAATATCCCGTACCCCAGCTATTACATAAAACGAGCAGAGTTGGAGTATAGAATGAAGGACTACAAAGCAGCCAGCGAATATGGCTTTATTTATAAAGTGCAAAACGACTCTCTGGCAAAACAAAAGAGGTCGAAGGAGCTTTCGCTTGCTCTCGCGGGTTTCGATTTCGAAAATAAGCTTACTGAGATGACCCTTCTCGAAAAAGAGAACCTGCTAAAGGACGAAGAGCTGAAGTACAAAAATCTGCTTATTTATGGTAGCGCCTACATATTGTTAATGTCGGTAATACTGATCCTGGTGCTGCTTCGCAGCAACAGATTGAAGGTAAAGCTAAACGAAACTTTAGAAAAAGAAGTGGGACGCCGTACCCGTAAACTCGCCTACACAGTAAAAGAACTAGACACCGTGGTTTACAGGCTGTCTCACGATTTTCGGAGGCCACTTACCACGCTTATCGGGCTCGATTCGCTCGGAAGATCGATTTCGAACGATCCGGAGATAGAAGAGATTTTTGACAAGATTGGCAAAACGGCCCGCCAAATGGACAAAATGCTCTATAAAATGACGTTTGTTCACGAAATCAATAGCCAAAAACCCGAGTTCACCCAGGTAAACCCGCAAGAGGTATTGCAGGAAGTTGTTGCCAGCTTCGAAACAGAGCTCAATTCCTGCCAGTTTCAGTTTGAACAAGAGATTGATACCGACCTTACGATAACGACAGATCCCGGCTTTCTGCGTATCATTATCTCAAACCTTCTCGAAAACGCAATCATTTTTAGCGCCGAAAGCCAGTGCCGTTGGATCAAATTGAAAACGGGCGTCGGGAAGGACGAGTGGTTTCTGGAAGTTGCAGATAATGGCATGGGCATCCCCGAACAGATACTTCCGCGGCTGTACGAGCCGTTTTTCCGCGGCAGCCCAGCTTCCGAAGGCAACGGACTTGGCCTTTACCTCGTAAAAAGAGCCACAAGGAGGCTAAAAGGAAGAGTAAATGTAAGGTCGGTACCCAACGAGGGCACTACCTTTACGGTAACCCTGCCTCGCTGCTACTGAGTTTTGCCCCCAGCCGTTAACAACATCTAAAAAATTTATTCAGACAAATTTTGGATCTACGAATGTTGTCGTATATTCGTAATACGAAACTATTCGTATAACACAATCGCTTATGAATTATATGCCTACTGAAGCCGAGTTGGAAATCCTGAGGGTGCTGTGGTCCAAAGGGCCCTCCACGGTGCGGGTAGTAAACGAAGAGCTGGCCCAGGGTAAGGAGGTGGGCTACACAACCACCCTAAAGATTATGCAGATAATGACCGCCAAGGGCATATTGGACAGAGACGAAAGCCAGCGAACGCATGTTTACCGCGCATTGCTAAAAGAAGCAGATACGCAAAAAAGCATGGTGAATAAATTGCTGAATTCGGCATTCGGCGGTTCGGCCTCCAAGCTTGTAATGCAAGCTATTGGCAACAGCAAAACTACCCTCGCCGAACTCGATGAAATACGCCAATACCTCGACAGCCAAATCAATAAAAAAGAAGGAGGTGAGAAATGAATTTGCTGCACCCTTATTTCTCCGACGAAATTGTAAAAGCGCTTGGTTGGACATTCCTCCACTCGCTATGGATTGGTGCCCTGCTGTGCATTATCTACTTATGCACACAGTGGCTGCTCAGGCACCAAAGCGCCGGCAAAAGATATTTGTCGGGATTGGCCTTTCAGGTCCTCATGCTGCTTCTCGTGGCTTTCGCCTTTGCCCACTCTTACAATGAAGCAGTTTCTTCATCAGCAACCCGGTCGGCTGCTTCCGGAACCGAGCATATCTATGTAGCAGAACCAGCTGCCAATGCCGGTAATGCCGTCTCATTCAAAACGAGCGGGCTGCTAACAGAGTTAAAAAGCAGCTATTTTGAGAAGTATCACTCTGCCATGGTTGGTTTATGGATGATGGGCATTATTCTGTATGCACTTCACTACATAGGGGGCTATTTTTACACCGGCCGCCTTAAAAAGCAGGGGCTGGTAGAGCCGGGTGAAGAAATACGCATGCTTTTCAACTCCCTTGTAAAGCGTGCCGAAGTAACAAAACAGGTTCGTTTGATGGAGTCTTTGCTCGTAAAGTCGCCGCTGGTGGTGGGATTTTTCAAGCCGGTAATTCTTTTACCAATCGGCTTAGCAACGGGCCTTTCAGTGCCTGAAATAGAGGCAATTCTCTCGCACGAAATCGCCCACATTCGCCGGCACGACTTCCTTGTGAACATACTGCAAAGCTGCGTCGAAATCATATTCTTCTTCCATCCGGGTGTTTGGATAATTGGCGCAGGCATAAGAAAAGAGCGCGAAAACTGCTGCGACGACGTGGCGGTATCGTTAAGCGGCGACAGAATAAGCCTTGCCAAAGCGCTTGCCCGCACCGAGGAATGGCGACTGCAGGCACACGTTCACGAGACCTTTGCGCTCGGATTTTCGGGAAATAAAAACTCAATACTCAATAGAATAAAAAGGATTATCAACAACACGCACATGAAAACTCAAAATAACGACGGAATGCTGCGGGGCAATCTGCTCGCCGTCACACTTATTGCCGGACTTTGTTTTACCACGCTCAGTGCTTTAAAAGGCATTGACTACCAGGCATTTCACGGGCCATCAAAAAATGGAAACAACGTTTCCGATACCAGTGAGGTGAATACAGACAAACCTGTTTCTTCGAAAAACCAGGTGAAATACACTTCGGAAGAGGCCGGAAATCCGGCGAAACCAGCTGCCGAACCGGTGGGGCGGCCTCTACCTGTAACGGACGTTGCGCCTGCCACTGTGGCTACCCGGGCGGTATCTTCACTGCCTGCCGAAGCCGCCACTACTGTCGGTGTAGCCCCGGTATTAGCAGCAATGGCCTCTACAAGTACAAACTTAGCCGGTGCATTGGCAGGCATGCCACCCCTGCCTCCTGCCGGTGTACCGCCCTATGCTGTCGCCGTGCTTCCGCCATTCCCACCCGATACTTCTGAGAGAGACAGCATCATCAGGCTTTCGCAGGAGCAATTCGCTCGCCAAATGGAGGAATTTGCCAGAGAGATGGCCGCGGTGCAATCGGAAATAGGCAGGGAAATGGCTGCCAGAGCAGCAGAAATGAGCCGCATGGCGCGGGAGATGGCCCAGCAAAATTTCGCAGATGGGCACGAAATGGGCTTGCACCACAGCGAACTTGCAGAGCACCAGCGGGAAATGGCCCGGGCGCAGGAAGAAATGGCCCGACACCATGCGGAAATGGCAAGGGAGATGGAAGGGCATCACAGAGAGGAGATGACCCGGCACGAGGCGGAAATGAGAATGCACAGGGAGGAAATGGAAAAAATGGAGGAAAGGTTGCGTGAGCATGAAAGGAAAGCGAAGGCTTTTGAAAAAGAACTTAAGAGTGAGCTAATAAAGGATGGAATAATTACGCCCGGCGAGGCAAGAATCAGCTTAAAAATTAATAGCGAAGGTCTTGTAGTGAACGGCAAAAAGCAGAGTGACGAGATGTACAAAAAGTACCGGAAATTTATAAATAAGGCGTGGGACTCAGGATTTGCGGCAGAACCTTCCGAAGATGACGAATTCAGCCTGAGTTTTACGTATTAACGCCACATTGGCAACTGAAAGAAGGGCTGTCGTAACCGAATGGCCCTTTTTTGTTGCGCAAGAGCCAAAAGGTTTTGACCGGCGGTAGAATTTGAGCCGCCATCAATTCGACATTTGCTTCATTTACTTGCATATTTGTAGCAAATATTTTTTTGATGCGAAATCAGCTGTTCGTCGTAGTGTTTCTGTTTTTTGCCTTTCCTTTTGGCGCCGGAGCGCAGGTTGTTTCTCCCTCCGAACTCTTTTCCGACATAGTGCTGCATGTAGACACGCTGACCTACTCATGGGCAGAGCATGCCATTGTGGTACAGAACAAAAAACAGCTGCCTTTCTTCTACAATGAAGAAAATGAGGTGGTGGAGGTATTTCTCCAGTTTCGCGAAATTAGCGACAGCAATAATCTGAAGCTACTGCCCAGCCAGGACTATGAGCTGGTAGATTCGCTGCTGGTGCTCCCTAATTATGCCCGCTTCAAAGTAAGGTTCAGAAGCCTTACCGAGACAAATTTTTTAAAGTTCACTCTGGAGGCCAGCACCGAAACCAGCGCTTTTGAAATAACGGAGATACCGCTTTTCCCTTATACAGATACTTATGTAGAACTGTACCCGCCTACAGATGAGCTTTTTATCGGTGAAGAGGTTACGTTTGAGCTAACCAGCAACAACATAGAAAATATTGTATTTGACAACCGGTGGTCGGAAGGTTTGCCAATCAACTACCGGGTAATTAAAGAAGGCAAGCAGTTTTTACTGGCCGTGCTGCCCGTTAGCCTCGGCAGTCACAGGGTTTCGGTGCCGCTAACGTTGCGTAAGCCGTTCATTAGCAACGGCAAGATTTCTTACGAGCTTCCCTCCGTTGAATACACCTTTCACGTGAAAGCGGGGCGGCTGGCGTTTCTGCAAGTAGACAAGCAGGAGGTGACACCGCCCGACGACAAAACCAAGGCCATTGAAATCCAGATAGACAACAGCCGCTATCTTAGCCTGGGAAAAACCTACCGGATTGAAAACCAGGAAGAGCCCGGTGGGGCGTTGATTGCTGAACTCTACACCAAAAGCAGGCTCAACAACAACAAAATCCTTTGCCTGCTCCGTGTGTATGCCTTTCACCGTAAGTCGGAAGGGTATCTTTATATTAAGGATGCCGACGAACCGCGGTTTGTTACCAACCTTGATATCACGCCCAAAACCCAGATAAACACCATCTACATTCAGCGGGAAGGCAAAGACTGGCAAGTTGGCAACACGGTGTATCCCGGGGAGACAATACTGGTAAAGCTGGAAGGAGAGGGCATTCATAAAGCCAACTTCAGCTTTCCCGGCGCCGACAACCTGCTTACAGACTCGCTTTTGCGAAACGAGAATATTTCGATTTATAAGCTGAAAATACCGGTAGAGGTATCGGCCAGCAAAATAGAAATTTACAACCACCGGGAAAATACCGGTAAATCGCTCACTATACGGGAATACCAGCAGGCCAGAGACTTCGACTACATCTCGTTGGATTTCGGAATTCAGGAGCTAAAGGTAGCCGACATTAGCAGGCCTATCTATTACGAAGGCACAATTACCGACCTCGTCATTGCCTTTAACAGGGCCAGGATTGACCAACCCAACAACCTTTACGGCAAACAGTATCTTAAAATTGATGTAAAAGTTAGCAACAAACAGGGCCACCTGATCGAGCTCTACAAGTTTGAGTCGGTGGGTGTATGCCCGGCCGAAAACTCGCCAAGGTTCGTGCACTACCTTAGCTCCGATTGCCTTGCCGAAAACATCAACCTCAACAATTACCTCTCGAGAAAAACTTACGACCTCGAAGAATGGTCGAAAATTGAAATAGAGTTTAGCAATGTTGCCGAAAAGTATACGGGCCAAACCTTTCGCAAAAGAGTGATTATCTACCTCAAAAGAGATCACACTTTTGATATAGACGTTTCGTTCCCCGGCGGTTTGCTTATTCTGAAAGCCGGCGCAGAGGACTTTGTAAACTTCGGTGGTGTTAGCTTTGCCATGCTTGCCCAGTTCAGCTTTTATCAGCAGGGGAAAATTGCTAAATACAAGCCGTATAAGCTGGGTGCAGGCTTTATAGCCATTAATGCATTTAATTTTGCCGAGCAAAGCAACCGCGACGTTGGCCTGGTGCTTATAGGCTCGCTATACCCCACATCCAGTACAAACAAGCTCACATTCCCGCTATACTGCGGCTTTGGTTTTCTGATGAAAGAGAAGAAATTATTTTCGTTGATCGGCCCTGGTATACGGGTGCAGTTTTAAAAAGCGCCTAATCTCCAAATAGCTGCTGAAGGTGGTGTTTGAGGTGAACGATGTAGTCTTCGGCCAGAAACGACAGGGTATGAAACTCGACCTCCTGCTTGCCGGTGTCGCAGGTGTTCGCCAGTTTTTCGACCGGAATACTCCTGAGGGTGCGCACAAGCTGCTTATTAAGCAATAGCCAAAGTGAAATAAGGTCAGAGAGGTCTGCCTGCTGGTAGTTCTGACACCTCACCCACTCGTCCTGATAGTAAACTATTTTCTCGTTTTGCTGATACTGGCTCACCACAAACCGGCGCAGGTTATTTTGTGCGCTATCCACCAAATGCCCAATAATTTCCACCTTCGACCATTTTTCAGGGGCGGGTTTAGCACGCCACCCGGCCGGGTCAGCGTGCAATAGCTTTGAATGTACGGCCAAAATCAGCTGATCGAGTTCATCTGCCTGTTGCATAATATGTGTTATTGAATGAAAAAAAAACTGATCAGCGAAGGCGCTTAGCCTTACAACTCCCACTCGTCGTTAAGCAGGGGGATGGCATGATGCGCTGTCAGGTCGTACTGGCAGGGAACCACCGCTATATAATTATTGGCAATGGCCCATTCATCGTTGTCCTCTCCCTTATCGAAGTTCACAAAATTACCCGCCATCCAAAAATACTTCCGGCCGTAGGGGTCAAAACGTTCGTCGAAAGCTTCCTGCCACTTTGCATTAGCCTGCCTGCATATCTTTATGCCTTTTACGGGTTCATTTCTTTTTGGGGGGATATTTACGTTCAGCGCAACCCCTTTGGGTATACCCTTTTCCAGCCCCTGTTTAGCTATTTTGAGCACAAACTCATCCACGTGAGAAAAATCCGCGTCGAGCGAATAGTCGCACAGCGAAAAGCCAATGGCCGGCAACCCCTCAAGAGCCGCCTCTATTGCCGCCGACATAGTACCGGAGTACAGCACACTTATAGAAGTATTGCTGCCATGGTTAATACCACTTACTACCAGGTCGGGTTTCTTATCTTTCAGCACATAATGCTTGCCCATTTTCACACAATCGGCCGGCGTACCACTGCATTTGTAAGCGAGCACGTCTTCAAACATATCGTCTCTGTCGAGCCTGAGCGTGTTGCCTATGGTAATGGCGTGGCCCATTCCCGACTGGGGGCTGTCGGGCGCCACAACAATCACCTCGCCAAGTGTTTTCATTAATTCTATGAGCTTGAGAATACCACGACTGGTGATACCATCATCATTCGATACCAGAATGAGCGGTCTTTTTTTTGCCATTAAAGATTTTGATTATTTCACTGAGTTATAAAATGCTACTATCCGCACAAGGTCCCTGATTTTGTCGGGAGAGAGCCTGTTCTTTTTCATAAAAGGTTTCACGTCCGACCACCTGTCGCGCATGGCGTCCTGAAGCTCCGGCTTTTTTCCATTGTAAAGCCTGATGTTCCCTTTTTTATCAAGAAAATAAAAACTGTAGTCGAGCCGCTGCCGGGTTTGGTTGTATCCGTTCAGCGAATAGCTCTGCATAGCAGGCACTGTTTCCTGGATTATGGACTCCCGGGTAAGAAGAGAAAGTTCGCCCTCGTACAGGAGTTCGAACAGCATAGGTACTTTGTAATCGTAATTTACGGCATAGGGCAGCGAATAGAACTGCCTGTAATTCTCGGTTGTTTTGTCGTAAAACTCCAGGTATACAATCTTTCGGCTGGAATAGGTATTGATGCGGTCCCGCCCTTTTACCTGCACTATGTCGTTGGGGAGGTCATACTTAATCTCGCCCCTTAGCGTATCATCTTCATCGGTAACCACCCAGCCATCGTGCCAGTATTCTGAAGGAAAATACTGCGCATTAAGGTGACCAACTGCTGCTAATAATAAACCCACCACCAGGAATGTAACGCGCTGTCCTGTTTGCCTCATACTACAATATTACGTTTATACCCCTTACCAACCCACTATTTTTGCTTCAAAATGAGGTGCCCCATCTTGTCGCGCTTGGTGGTAAGGTAGAGCTGATTGTGCTCATTGGGAACCGTTTCAATAGGAACGTTCTCTACAATTTCGAGGCCATACCCTAAAAGGCCGGCCCTTTTCTTCGGGTTGTTTGTTATCAGGCGAAGTTTGGTTATGCCCAGATCGCGCAGTATTTGTGCGCCTACGCCGTAGTCACGCTCATCCATTTTAAAGCCCAAATGCAGGTTTGCCTCCACGGTATCCATGCCCTCCTCCTGGAGCTTGTAAGCCTTTAGCTTGTTTACAAGGCCAATGCCCCTGCCCTCCTGGTTCATGTACAGCACTACGCCCTTTCCTTCGGCTTCTACCATTTTCATGGCATTGTGCAGTTGCTCGCCGCAATCGCACCGGTGCGAGTGAAAAATATCGCCCGTAACGCACGACGAATGCACCCGTACCAGCACCGGTTCGTCTTCTTTCCAGGTGCCTTTTACAAGCGCCAGGTGGGTTTCGCCGGTGTTTACCTGTTTGTAGGCATAAAGCTGAAAGTTTCCGCTTTCCGTCGGCATTTTCACATCGACCATTCTCTCAATCAGCGATTCCTTCACCAACCGGTAGGAGATCAGGTCTTTGATTGAAACCAGCTTGAGGTTGAACCGTTCGGCTACTTTTTTCAGATCGGGCAGGCGCGCCATGGAGCCGTCTTCGTTCATTATTTCTACCAGCACTCCTGCTGGCGACAACCCTGCCAGCCTTGCGAAATCAATGGCCGCTTCGGTGTGCCCTGTACGACGCAGAACGCCTCCCTTTTTGGCACGCAATGGAAATATGTGCCCGGGTTTTTCCAATTCGTCGGGTTCGGTAGCGGGATCCACCAGTGCCTTAATAGTAGTTGCCCGGTCTTTTGCAGAAATTCCCGTGGTTACGCCGCGTCCCCGCAAGTCTACCGACACGGTAAAAGGCGTTTCGTGAAGGGCCGTGTTTTTGCCGACCATCATTTCGAGGCCAAGCTCCTCACATCTTTCTTCAATCAGTGGAACACAGATAAGACCCCGGCCATGGGTGGCCATAAAATTGATGATTTCGGGAGTTACTTTCTCCGCTGCACAAATGAAATCCCCTTCATTTTCCCTGTCTTCATCATCCACTACTATGATGATTTCCCCCTTTTTAACTGCCTCAATAGCCTCTTCAATGCTATCCAGTTTTATGTCTTCTTGCATCGGGTTAATAGTACTAGTTCAAAAATATCGTTTGCTACGTCAACTGTAAAAGCAAAAGCACCCTGCAAAGGTTCATTTTTGATTGGTAACTGCCAAATAGAGGGGGCTGATTTATAGCAGTGTTGCTGATGAGTATAAGCAGGGCAAGAGACAGGTTTGGCCCCGGCAATCGGCTGTGCCGGGCTTTTACAGCGGTATGTGCGGCACAGCTTAGCCAATTGCCACCACGCCGAGAATTTTGGCAAGCCTCATCTCTATCTGCTTTAGCGCTTCGTGGTGCTCCATGATGGCAACTTGCTGCTGTTCAGTTTCTGCAACTTTTAGCTGATCGAGGTTCTCTTTTATAACCTGGCGTATTGTGCGCAGCTTTAACCTCACAATATTGGCATAGGTGGTGCCCTTCAGGTCGTCTTTTTCCGTGTTAATTTTAATCTCGTATTTGCCGCTCCAGTGAGGGCTTACGTCGTATCGCTGTGTTATCAGGTCAATGACCACCCGCTTCATTTCCTCCGTGCCATGCACCAGCACGTAGTCGGAGTCGATAACCACTCCCTGTTCCAGCTTTTGCTTAAATAACTCCAGTATCTGGTGGTACACCGGGTTTGAAAACGTGATTTCTTCTGTTTCGTGCAAAAAGTAATCGGCCAGCACCTGGTCAGCTTCCTGGCTGCTCTGTATCACAAACTGCCCGTAGTTTAGCAGCAGCCTCAGGCTTTCGCGCTCCTGCACCATTTTGGCGTCGATATCGCCGGTTGCTGGCAGCTGTGGCAGCGTGCCGGCAGCTTCCCCGGCGGGCTCCGGCGTGGTCTTGGCCCGCTTCTCCTGCCGCTCCCGCTCTTTCTGCAACTGCCTTCCCTGTTCGACTAGCAGCTTGTTCATTTCTGCCACGATCACCTTTTCGTCCATCTCCATTAACCGGCTGCACTCGCTGGCAAACGCCAGGCGCTTAATGGCATCGGGGATTTTGGCTATGCTGCCAATAATTTCGCGGATCGTTTCCGCCTTTCTTATCGGGTCGGTGCCGGCATCCTGCAGGTAGAGGTGCGTTTTAAAGGCAATGAAGTCCTCGCTGTTTTTTTCCAGGAAGGATTTAAAGGCTGAAGAACCAAGCTGACGTGAGTAGCTATCGGGGTCTTCGCCTTGAGGAAATATGACCGCTCTTACATTGAGACCTTCTTCCAGCAGCATGTCGATACCCCGCATGCTTGCCTTGATGCCCGCCACGTCGCCGTCAAAAAGTGTGGTTACGTTTTGGGTAAAGCGGCCTATCTGTTTTATGTGCTCCCGGGTGAGCGACGTGCCCGACGACGCTACCACGTTGTGCACGCCAGCCTGATGCATGGAAATTACGTCGGTATAGCCTTCTACCAGGTAGCAGTTGTCTTCGTTGCGAATGGCTTGCCTGGCCTGAAACATGCCATACAGCACTTCGCTTTTGTGGTACACCGGCGACTCCGGCGAATTGAGGTATTTGGGCTGGTTGTCGGCTTTTTTGAGAATGCGCGCCCCGAACCCGATGGTTTTTCCGGAGAGATTGTGGATAGGAAAAATTACACGTCCTCTGAATCTGTCGTATTTTTTGCCGTCGTCCTTTGCCAGAATGAGGCCGGCTTTTTCCATCATTTCCTCAGTAAAGCCATTTTTGGCGGCATACTGAAGGAAACCGTCCCATTTGTCGAGGCTGTAGCCAAGATCAAACTCCCTTATGGTATCGTCGCTAAAACCCCTCTCCTTGAAATAGCTAAGACCGATAGCCTTGCCATCTTCATTTTCCCAAAGCAGCTGCTGAAAATACTTTTTCGCGTGGTCGAGAAGAATAAACAGGCTTTCCTTCTCATTAAACTCCTTAAGCTGCTCGGGGGTGGCCTCCTGCTCTTCAACTTCAATCCCGTACTTTTTGGCCAGGTGTTTCAGCGCTTCGAGGTATCCCAAACCTTCGATATCCATGATAAACGAGATGGAGTCGC
Organism: uncultured Imperialibacter sp.; assembly: GCA_965651695.1. Lineage (GTDB taxonomy): Bacteria > Bacteroidota > Bacteroidia > Cytophagales > Cyclobacteriaceae > Imperialibacter. The sequence continues at coordinate 61,248 of CBFGTI010000013.1, forward strand.
CTCCTTTTCCACAACCAAAGCACTTGTAGATACCTTTGTTGGGAGCTACTGAAAAACTTGGCGTTTTTTCGTCGTGAAAGGGGCAGCAAGCCCACAGGTTTTGTCCTTTCTTCTTAAGCGACACGTAGTCGGACACCACCTCCTGGATGTCCATCCGGTTTTGTATTTCCGATATGGTTTGGTCACTTATGCGCATG
>CBFGTI010000014.1:0-61158 GCA_965651695.1 uncultured Imperialibacter sp.
TAGAAGTTGATCCGTAGGGCAGCTTTATCCCTGGTAAGAATCTCCTGTCCGGAAACTTCCAGCTGCAGCTGTCTCGTGTCTACTTTGGACACCGCGATAGCAGTTGGGGTTTTCCAGAAGTAGTAAACGCCCGTGTTCAGGATTTTGCTGAACACACCATCTACGAACAGGATACCCTTTTCGTAAGATTCAACCACATAGATTCGCACATAAGGAAGCACCTCCCGCTTTTGCAGAATGGTTTTATCCACCTGCTCGGTTATCTCGTACTTGCTCAAGTCGACCCGGGTAAATTCAAACTCCAGCACGCCCTTCCAGAAGGCATATCTTCCGGCGGTTAGCACGCTTTTAAAGTTGCCGTTTTCAAACTGCAGCACTATTTCGTTGTCTTTTACTTCCACTACAGTCAGCATTTCTGCCAGCCTGGCATCCTTCAGCAGGAGGTTCAGCTCTACCGGCGCATGGAAAGGTTTGGACCTGTCGTACACTTTTACTTCCTCATAAGGAAACAACCAGTAAGTACCCTCGGTGAGCACTCTGTTGTAGTCACCATTCCGGAATACCAAACCTACTTTGCCCACATTGATTCTAACTCTCAGCATAGTTTTAAAAAATTAGGTTGTTAAACATTCATTTATCACTATTGGTCCAATAATTTCTTTTTTAAAGAAAGCGGCGAAGCACCCCGTCTTCGGCGAACAGCGGAAGAGAAATTGAGCTGGTTTTGTACTGTCAGTTCGCCTCGGGGAGTCTCCCGGCATCTGAAATCCGCTGAATTTCTTCCAACCGAAATCTGCCCGGGGAAAAGTGACACCACGTGTCCGGCGGTATCTTTTCTCTTGCTAAGCTGTGTGCCGGCGCTTCCGCTTATTCCCACACATGGCGGGCGATAAGCCGGGACCAGGCACTTCGTTGCTTTCAAAGGCTGCCATTTTTAGGAGTTGGCAATCTCCGGAGTGGATTTGCGGTCCACATACTACATTATGGGTGTAGTGCTCTACCAAACTGAGCTATCCCGACGAATCGGGAGAGGGAATCGAACCCTCGACATCTACGGTATCCGTGTTCTATCCATTGAACTATCCGCCAGCTGGCGGAGTGGGACTCGAACCCACAACTCAGACCGTGGAAAACTTCGCTAAGCAAGGCAGCATTGCTACGCCCACTGGCGCACAACTGCGGGGCTATACCGAAACCCTCGCCAGGTCCTTTGCTTTCGCTCTTTCCCTCGCCTCAGCCGGCGCTAGTCCGGCCTGAAGATCTTTCAACAGGCGTTTGCCTGCTTATTGTGTGCCCGAAGAGACTCGAACTCTTATTGTCCACATTAAAAGTGTGGAGCTTTACCAGTTAAGCTACAAGCACAAAGCGGAAGGAACCAGAATCGAACTGGTACTCACGGTGCTTCAAACCGCCGCTCTATCCCGAAAATTCGGGAAGCTACCCTTCCAAAATTGGCTGCCCGCTTCCAGGCATCAGGCCTGAAAGCCCGTTGGCGGGCAGCCATTGCCGACTGAACGGAAGCTTTTTCAAAACATCACAGGACAAATGGAGCCCTGCTTATGGCCTTCAACCATTCTTCCGTCCGTGGAGGCACCCATTTTGCCCCTCCTTCAGCTTTGTGAGGGAGGAAAGATTCGAACTTCCTCAGCGTTACGCACTGGTTTTACAGACCAGCCCGGCTCTCCTGCTCCGGCGCACCCTCATTTTTGGCCACAAAAAAACCCGGGCCTTTTCGGGACCGGGTTCATCTGTTAATTATTCCTGCGAATAACTATACAATTAACCTCCCGGTCGTTTCCCAAAGACATAGCATTCCCGCAAAGCTGATATCACTATATCGCTTCTCTTGCGTTGGAGTAATATGTATATTCCACCTGTCAGGCATATGCTTTGTTTTTAATTTTTATACAATAAAAAACCCAGACTTTCGGCCTGGGTCAAGATCATCATCAGAGTCTATCTGATCATCTGTCTTGTTCAGGCCCGCGCAAAGCATCCATAAAGAGGCTATAGCATTCATTCTGCCCCGGTGTTATGATATGTAATGCGCGTTTTGTCATTGATTTTAAATTCGGATGCAATGATCCGAATAAATTTTTAATTCACAAAATGTTATTTCTATAAACACCAAAATTTAACAAAAAAAGCTCCTTTCAATTTCAATTTGAATTCAGTCCAAATTAGCTGACCTACACTTTTTACTACACTTACCAATTCGGATAGCTTCCTGCTGTCGCATCCTCCCCGTTAGGTTGTCGCTTTTGGACCTCACAAATCTGGCGCACCGGCAGTAGGTTTGTTGAAGAAAATCTAACTTCAAAATCAAAAGAATATGGCAACTCCCAAATTGAAAATTGTACCACACCTATGGTACGACAAGGAAGCAAAGCAAGCGGCAGAATTTTACGTGTCCGTTTTTCCCGATTCACGGATAACCAACGTCACTACAATTCGCGACACACCCTCCGGCGATTGCGACATCGTATCGTTTGAACTCTCAGGGCAGCCGTACATGGCCATAAGCGCCGGACCACTCTTTAAGTTTAATGAGTCCATTTCCTTTATGGTATACTGCGACTCACAGGAAGAAATAGATTACTACTGGAGCAAACTTTCGGCCGATCCAAAAGCGGAACAGTGCGGCTGGCTCAAAGACAAGTTCGGCCTTTCGTGGCAGATAGTTCCCACTGAAATGGACGAAATGATGGCAGACAAAGATCCGGAAAAGATAGCGCGGGTAACGCAGGCATTCATGACGATGAAGAAATTTGACCTGGCTGAATTAAGGAGAGCTTACCGTGGAAAATAATGCAGCAGGCGGCTTCCCTAAACTGGCAAAACCTGCACAGCGTGCACTGGCCGGCGCGGGTATTACCAGGTTAGAGGGATTGAGCGCGCTTACGGAAAAGCAATTTTCCCAGCTGCACGGCATAGGCCCCAATGCTATTAAAACGCTACGTAAGGCGATGGAAGCAAAAGGTTTGTCATTTAAACAATAATACGATGGCTGTAGCAAACAAAAAGACCGAAACTCCCGAAATGCTGTTGGAAAAACTGCAGCACCCCTTGAAGAGAGAAATTGCAGAACTGCGAAAAATTCTTCTGAACGCTAATTCAAAGCTCACAGAACATGTGAAATGGAACGCCCCCAGCTATTGCTACAATGGTGACGACCGCATCACTTTTAATCTCCATGCGCAAGACCACGTAAAACTGATTTTCCACCGTGGGGCAAAAGCAAAAGACGCAAAAGATTTTGTTTTTACCGACAGTTCAGGCATGCTGGAATGGGCCGCAAAAGACAGGGCTGTCGCTAAGTTCCGAACCCTGGAGGAAGTAAAAGAAAAAAAATTGGCGCTCACCCTCCTGGTAAACCAATGGCTGGAGGCAACAGTGGACTAAATTCATTATATCATCTCAATACCATAACCTATGAATACAGAAGTTACCCAATACATCCAAAAACTACCAAAGTGGCAAGTGGATGTGGCCGAAAAACTACGCAAACTTGTTTACGAAGCCATTCCCGGTGTGGAGGAGAGGTTGCAGTACGGCAAACCACACTACCTTAAAAATGGCCACTATGCGGCGGTTATTCACGCCGCCAAGGACAAAATATCCTTTATGCTGTTTAATGCTGAAAAACTTGAGGAGATAAAGGGGTTTTTCAAATCCATGTCGAGTGCCGACAGGAAAACCGCCACCATAAAAGAAGGCAATAACGTGGACTACGAAAAGCTTTCTGCTCTATTGAAAGAAGCGTCCGCATCTTTATAAACCATTTTAAACGCATCGTGCCATGGAGAAAGTAATTTCGCGAGACGGTACTCCTATCGCCTACGACAAAACAGGACAAGGTCCATCGGTTATCCTGTTCGATGGCGCTTTTTGCAGCCGAAATTTTGGCCCCATGCCAAAGCTTGCCCCTTTGCTATCTAGGCATTTCACGGTCTACGCCTACGATCGGCGGGCCCGCGGCGACAGCGGAGATACGAAGCCCTACTCGATAGACCGTGAAATCGACGACATGGAGGCTGTGATCGGAGTGGCGGGAGGTTCAGCCTTTGTTTTTTCCATTTCATCTGGCGCTATCCTCGCCATTACTGCAGTGGCAAGCGGCCGGCTTAATGTTCCAAAGCTGGCCATTTATGAACCGCCGTTTCTAACAGGCAATCCAAAACACCGGCCGCCGGTTGATCAGTTTGGCCATCTTACACACCTAATAGCGAAAGACCACAGAAGCGAAGCTGTAAAATACTATATGACGAAAGTGATAGGTATGCCGGCGATCGTTCCTTTTATAATGCAATTTTTGCCGATGTGGTCACAGATGAAAAGAAATGCACCCTCACTTCCGTACGACTCCGCGGTATTTGGCGATGGCCGGCTGCCGGAGCAGCTGCTTGCCTCCATTACAGTACCGACACTCGTGGCAGGCGGCGATAAAAGCCAGGAACTGCTGCAAAACGCAGTCAAAGCAACTGCTGAAGTAATTCCCAAAGCGGAACTTGTGATGCTAAAAGGCCAGACCCACAACGTATCAGCCAAAGTGCTGGCACCAGTACTAATAGATTTTTTTAAAGCTGAAGTGGGGGCATCGGCTGCTTACGGCAAGTAAGCCAAACCGGGAAGCTGATGAAAGTGGGCTCGTTCTCCGGCTGATCAGGATGCCTCATAAAGTGCTTCTTAATGCGGGTGAGAAGTTCAGGAAAGAAGACTTATTATCCGGAACTACGAAATAGAGCCCGATAAATTATTGGCGCTACTTGCCAAGAATTTTCTTTCTGTGTTCGCTTCCCCACCGGTGCAATTCCGCTATCACTTCATTTAGCGATATCCCGTGCTCGGTGATCGTGTATTCCACCTTTGGCGGAAACGTGTCGTACACCGTCCTTTTTACAAGCTGATTCATTTCCAGGTCCTTTAGCTCTTTCGAAAGCATTTTATCCGTGATGCCACGCACTTCGTTTGCAATTTGCTTGAATCGCTTGGGACCAAACGACACAGAAATAATGATGGGCAGCTTCCATCGACCGCTCAAAATCTCGAGGGCATCCTTTACGGGAATCATCACCCGCAAGCACTCCCCCTGCGAATGATCAACTATCTCATTTCCTAACTCAGCTTTCATTTTGATTTACTATCTAAAAGTATAGCGCTATACAAAAGTATAGTGCTATAAATCGGATAGCAAATGCCCATAGGTTTGTTCAAAAATCAAATCAGTCATCAAACAAATAGAAAATGAAAAAGAACAAAATCATTTATTGGGCAACAACAGGCATTGTGAGCCTAATGATGCTATTCAGCGCATTTTTTTATTTTTCCAGCCCTGAGGCCGAGGAGAACTTCAGGCAGCTCGGGTTTCCAGGCTTTTTCCGTATCGAGTTGGGGGTTGCCAAAATTATCGCGGCTATTATTCTGCTGCTGCCTCAAATACCTGGTGTGGTTAAAGAGTGGGCCTATGCCGGGCTTGGGATCACATTTGTTTCGGCCGCAATTGCCCATGTAAGCAATGGCGACCCTGCCGCCATGGCCGCAACACCACTTATTGTTCTGGCAATCCTGATCATATCTAACGTTTACCTGAAAAAGACAACCGTGCCCCAAGCCCACTGAATCCCCTAATCTACCCGCAGCAGGTTGAGGCATGTGCTGCCCAAAGTGCCACAATCTCCTCGCCTGCTGCCGTAGTATTCGCAATAGTTGGCTCTTTTTCCTCGCCCGCCTTCCCGGCATGCCGATTTTTGCCGATATTACGGCATGAAAAAGCTTCTATTTTTTTGCCTTATTATTTGGAGCAGTGCCTCCTACGCCCAGCTATTTGTGTATAATTCGGGCAGCATTGAACAAGTAATAGCTCCTTCAGGCAAATCATACAAAGCCAGTAAAGTTGCCTTTGTGTCTTTCAGGCTCAACAACAACATTTTTTTCACGAACCAAAAGGAAGGTGATGAAACATTCACTTTGAGCTATACGCATCATGAGCAGCGTGGTGAATCGCCACACAAGGTCACTTTTAGAATAAAAAATACTTCAAACTCCGACACGCTCACAATCGAAAACGTGGTTCCTTTTGGTGAAAGCCCAAACCATACATATATCACGGGGCTCGGCGACCACAGGCTGTCGAGAAGTGCCTTATTCCGGCCGGGCTATGGTCCCATCGGTGTAATCTTGCCCGACAACGCGTGGGAGCTGGGCTTTGGCGTTTTGCAGCTCGACGAAACTAACGCTGTGGCCGGTCTGGCCCGCCGGCGAAGCTGGGAAAAGGCCGAAAAGAAAAGGTTCGAAACACTCCTCTACCCTGGCGGAGAAATAACCTACGACCTTTGGTACCTGCCGTATAGTGGCGACTGGCAGGAAGGCCTGCGGCTAATGTTCCAGAAGCATTATCTCTTCGACCTTGAGCAGTTCGATAACGCGCTTTTTGAGCGAGCCGACCTTGCCTGGATACGCAAAAGCTACGCCATTAACCTGATGATGGCCTGGGACAAAGACTTTTACAACCCAAGGTATGGTATCTATTATCTGCCTAAAACCCTGGAAAAAGCCAAGACCCTGATCGGCGGTTGGGACGTTGTGGGCATTTGGCCTACATGGCCGGCCCTGGGGCTCGACCAGCGCAACCAGTGGGACATGTTTCGCGACCTCCCCGGCGGTAGTAAGGAGCTTCGCAGGCTTTCCGACCAGTCGCACACCTTAGGCACGAGGCTATTTTTGTGCTACAATCCCTGGGATGAAAGCACAAAATCGAGCACACTGAGCAGCCAGCTCCAGGGAATGACTGCCATGCTGAAAGAAACCAATACCGACGGCGTAGTACTTGATACTCGAGGCAGCAGCAGCCAGCAGATACAAGCAGCAGGCGACAGCGCAAAGTCGGGCGTAGTAATGTACAGCGAAGGCATGGCCGTGCCCAAAGACATGCCCGGCATTATCGCAGGCCGGGTGCATAATGCCCTCGTTTACCCACCATTACTCAATCTCAACAAATTTATCAAACCCGATTTCGCCATCTTCAGAGTAGCCGAACTTGCCTACGAGCCCATTCTGAGAGAATACAACCTTTGTCTCTTCAATGGTCACGGGGTGGAAATTAACCAGTTTCAGCCCGGCCGACCCGAGTGGATTGATGAACAGTACCGGCATTTGGGCAGGATACTCCGGGTACTGAGAGAAAACAGCGAGAACTTTAACTACAGTACCTACACACCGCTAGTAGCGAGTTTGAAAGACAGCGTGTATGTAAATGAGTGGAAAAGCGACTCCAAAACGCTTTACACCGTTTATAACGCACTACCCGAGGGCTACTCCGGCGCTCTTTTCCCTTTGCGGGTACCTGAGGGGTTTCATGCCGTTGACTTGTGGAACCACGAAGAAACGAAAATAGAAAGCGGCCTTGCGGTCGTTTCCCTGGAGGCTTTTGCGAAAAAACACCTGGGCACCAACAACGAAGGCACAGTGGGTGCGATAGCTGTATTTCCGCAGCTTTTGAAAGTTTCTTATAAAAACGACGACCTGGCAATCCAAAGCCCTCCGGGAAAGATCAGAATTTGGCTGAGCACCCCCTCTTACGAAAATAAACCGCTAGAGTTGGAAGGTGGCATCCACAAGCTTTCGCTGAGACGCACCCTTGGCTGGCACGATGGAAAAGTGATTGTCCAGTACCTGACCGGCGATGAGTTGGCTGATGAAGTGGTTTTTCGCCTGAAAGCAACAGAACCGCGGCTCATTTCAAAGGTTTCGCGCACCGATTCGGCCCTGCGGGTGCCTGGTACAATAAAAATACCGGGGGGCACCTACCGGTGCTCTGTTGACGCCAGGGAGGGGGAATTTATGCCTTACCCTAACCAGCCGGCGGTTGATACGCTCATGCACAGCTTTTGGATGGAGCAATTTCCGGTGACGAATGCGCAGTTTTTCGATTTTCTGCAAGCCTCCTGCTACGTCCCCAACGACAACACCAATTTTTTGAAACATTGGGTCGGCATGAAGCCAAAACCCGGAGAGGAGGATTTTCCGGTGGTATATGTGTCGGTGGAAGATGCACGTGCGTATGCAGAATGGAAGGGCATGCGATTGCCCACGGAAATAGAATGGCAGTACGCCGCGCAAGCTGGCAATGCAGCAAACCTGTGGCCATGGGGAGAAGAGATGGACAGCACCCGAACCAATCGCGGCGACGGTATTCCGTATTTAATTGGGCAGTTTCCCGAGGGGAGAAACTCCCTGGGCATTGAGGATTTGGTTGGCAATGTATGGCAGCTAACCAACGATGTATATTTTAACGGCACCAATGAATATGTTATAATTAAGGGAGGCAGCTATTTTAACCCCACCTCCAGCTGGTGGTATGTGCCCGGCGGACCGAGACCACTAACCTGGCGGCAGATGCTGCTGAAAATAGCACAGGGTTTCGAAAGAAGCGCTACCGTTGGCTTCAGATGTGTGAAGGATTGACACGTGATATAGCGCTACCCTTTTGTGCGGGGCTAGTTTCTGCCAAAAATTGAACTGACAGCTTTGCCCGGTTCCGGGGAGTTTTTGTAGACAATCCCAAGCAGGCTGGCAACAGTGGCCGCTACCTGGTTTTGGTACAGCTGTCCTTCAGTTGTTACTTCTCCGGTGGCCGGCGTATCGGGCCCAATGGCCATCAGCCATATTTCACCAGCGCCGGTTACATCGCTTCCATGGCTTTTCCATGTATGCTTTGGCTCGGTTCCGCGGCCATGGTCGGTAGTGATTATAAAGGTGGTTTTGTTTCTATAGCGGGGATGTGACTGTACAAAGTCCCAAAGCTCTTTTATAAACTTATCGGTGCGTTGGGCCGAATACAGGTATTCATCGTACTTGCCATCATGCGCCCAATCGTCGGTTTCGCCGTAGGCTATATAAAGCAACCTCGGCGAGTTTTTTTTAATGTATTCCATGGCAAAATGATGTGTGAAAGCGTCCAGCCGTACACTGCCCCAGGGTCCGGGAATTTCTTCCTGCAGCGTGTTCAGTAGAACCTCGTTCTTAGTCAGGTGGCTTCCTGTAGCCTCCATAAAACCGGCATTAACAGGCACCCCGCTTCTATCTGCATTGATTATGTAAGGAAAAACATCCCAGGATCCAAAAGCCGCTACCTTTCCCTCAAATTTTCTCTGGCGATTGATGTACTCCAGCACAGTGACGTTGGGGTTATTGATCTTGTCGTTGCTTTTTATTTGCTTGTCATCCGCAAACCCGGTAAGGATTTCGCTATAGCCGGGGTAGGAAAACCATCTTCCGTTGGTGCAATCCACTTTATTTCCATACAGGCGATTTCCGTACAATTGTCCCTTTTTTGCCAGTTCAGACCAAATGAAAGGAAACAGCATCTCCCGCCTTTGATAGGCATCGTCGCTCCAAAACGTCTTCTTCAATTCCTCCGGGTTTCCCACAAACCCCTTGTCGTCAATCAGCTGAGGGTCTGCCCCTGTATAAAGCTCCTGCCACCGCAGCCCATCGAGGGTTATGAGAAAGACATTCTCGGTTTTTAGCTGTTGCGAATAGCCCGAGAAGGAAGCAACCGCTGCAATAGCAAATAGAAGTCGCGCAATTTTTACTTTGAAATTCATTCTGATGATTGTTGACTTTCAAATTAACTAAAAAATAAGCTGTTTGTGTTTGTTGCTTTAAGGGTGCAGCCAACAGCTAAAATTTAAAATGGGGAGAATGCGAGTTCACAGCCTACGTTTACAATTGAACCCTATGTTTCGCACATTGGAATTCAATTGAAATTTTTAGTACTTTGAAGGAAACGGGAAATTAATGTCTGTACAAGTTGCAAAAAGGCTGATTACAGTAGATGAGTATTACCGTATGGCAAAGGCGGGAATACTTACTGAGAACGACCGGGTTGAACTAATTAATGGAGAAATTATACAGATGGCCCCAATTGGGAGTAAACACGCAGCAGCGGTTAATCGATTTTCAAATCTCTTGAAAGAGCTTTTAGCCAGAAAAGTAATAGTTAGCGTACAAAATCCAATCAAAATAAACGAGCTGAATGAACCCGAACCCGATATAACAATTTTAAGAAACAGAGACGATTTTTATGAAGACGACCACCCGACAGCTGATGACGTGCTGATTGTTATTGAGATTTCCGACACTACCATTGCTTATGACCGCGAGATTAAACTGCCGGTCTATGCGAAAGCTGGGATACCTGAGTTTTGGCTTGTCAATTTACACCGACAGGAATTGGAAGTACACAACTCACCATCTTTGGATGTGTATAAAAAACGTGAGATTATAAAACACGGCGACAAAGTGAAGTTACCGGATTTGGGGATTGAAATTGACGCAGGACTGCTATTAGGCCCTAAGAAGTAATACCAGTCTTGTTTGCGTCTAAATCCCCCCACCTACTACCTGTATCCATTCCTCCTCCTTCAAAAAGTCATTAGCAACCCGCAAAAGTTCTTCGGCTGTGGTTGAGCGGATATTTGTTAGGTAGTGGTCGTAGTACTCGTACCCAAGCCCGGAGAAATGGATGGATTTGAACTTATCAACCAGACTGAATGGAGAGGTGATGCTTGTTAAAAAAGTACCCGTCATGTAGTTTTTCACTGTCTCAAGCTCGTCGGAAGGCACCGGCTCCGACTTCAAAACCTTCATCTCTTTCACTATCTCGTCAATAGCTGCCACCACTACTTCCCTCTTTACGTCGGTGCCTATAGTCCAAAAAGCCGCTTTTTGCAAAAAGCTGATCGAAGAAAAAATCCCGTAGGTATAGCCTTTGTCTTCCCGTATATTCTTCATGAGCCGGGAGCCAAAGTAGCCACCGAGCAGTTCGTTCAGCAACTGAATACGAAAATGATCGGGATGAAACTTGTTTACCGTTTGCGTACCAATACGCAATGACGCCTGCACGCTCTCCTGTAACGGAATAATTTCCCTTACAAATGGTGTTTTATGTTCAGAAAACACCGGCGCCTCTGCATCCACTTTAGGCATTGTTTCAAATAGCGAAATCAGGCTTTTAATTCCTGCGCCGGGTATTTTCCCCGCTACAAGGATTTCCGGCTGATTAAACAATACCTGGCTGTGAAACTGCCTTAAATCCTCCGCTGATATCGCCTCAACCTCCGGCTCCGTCAGCTCGTGGCCGTACGGGTGCCTTTCTCCAAACAAAAGCTGCCGAAAACCCTTCGCAGCAAGCGCCGAGGTCTTTTGGTTGTTCACTCTTATTTGCTGGACTTTGATCTTTTTTTGTGTTTCAAGCTCTTTTTCAGGAAACGCGGCCTCAGCAACCACCTCCTTAAAAAATGGCACCACGTCCTCCACATATTTGCTCAAGCAGTAAACACTCAGGGTAATAAAATCCAACCCCGGAGATATTTCATAAAAAGCACCGTAGTAATCGAGCTTTTCTGCTATTGCTGTGGTGTCCCATCGGGGTGTGCCCTCCAGCAGCATTTTAGCAACAAAGTATGATACTCCCGGTTTTGTCTCGTACCATTTGCCTGCTCTTAAAATAATTTCCACCCTGCACACCTCCTGGTCGCCCAATAGTAGCTGGTGAAACGGGATGCCATTGGCTAGCGTGCTGCTCGCTACTCTTTCGAGTGTAGTATGGCTGGGGATTTTAAACGGAGGAGCAATGGTTCTGTCGGGCATGAATAAGTACTGCGCTTTTACTCAGGTGAAGTTGTAGCTGTCGGTTTGTCGAAATTGAAGAGAAGAGAAAACCGCAGCGTTTCGGCAAGCGGGTGGTTTTGCACCTGCGGCACCAGGTAAGCGAAGTCGATACCAAATACCTGGTAGCGAAATCCGATGCCCATGGTAAAATACTTCCTATCTCCCTTCTGCGGTGTTTCATAATGGTAGCCGGCCCTGGCGGCAAATACGTCTTTGTACCAGTATTCTACACCAACCGAGGAGATTATCTCCTGCATTTCTTCTCTAAACCCATCCGGCGCATCGGTAAAAGAGCCGAACATACCGCTCAGTAGTGGTCTAAATGGATCCTTTCCCCTTGCTATATCAAACTTAGTGGGATCGTCTGGGTCCTGCACAAACTCACCATTTTCATTAGTTCGGTATATCGGTGCGGAAGGCACCATCAGCTTATTAAACTCCAGCACAAAGGTGATGGTATTAAAAGCGTCCATGTCGGTTTTAAATGCCGCCCCCAGCCTGAAGTTGATTGGGATAAAATCTTCGTTGTCGGCGTTGCTATAGGTGAGCTTCTGCCCGATGTTTGAAAAGTGCGCACCTGCCGAAAGCAAAGAGTTTCTGCCGCTTACTACCAGGTCTTTGGTGTAGAAAGCCCCAACATCTACTGCCACGCTATTGCCGGCTTTTGCGTCTGCTGTCGACGAAAAGCTGCCTGAGAGGTTGGAGTGGATATAGCGCCCGGTAATTCCCAGTCCCAATTCCTCACTCAGCTTTCTTGAGTAGGTAGCATCAAAAGCATATTCCCTCGGGTTAAATGTATTTAGCGGTTGGCCGGTGGCATCGGTAAGCTGTATTTCGCCAAGATCGAAATACCTCATTGTCACCCCAACCGTCTGAACCCGGTCAATTTTTTTATAACCTGAAAGGTACGAGAGCGACATATCGTTCACGATGCGGGCAAGCCATGGGGTAAAGGATATAGCAAAACCCATGTCCTGTTCAATAAAGGCAAGCTTGCCGTTGTTCCAGTGTACTGAATTGGCGTCGGGACTTAAAGCCACGCCTACGTCGCCCATTGCGGCACCCCGGGCATCAGGAGCAAAGCCGAGAAAAGGCACAGCAGTGTTTATTACCCTGCGGCTGGTGTCCTGGCCGGAGATAACGGCTCCAGGTTGGGCATAGGCGGCAAAGTTTAAAAAAATAAAGCCGAAGGCAGCAGCTATTATCTTCCCTGAAGAATTCCCGAAAGGATAGTTCATGGTTATGGTTTTCAAATAATCAATTCGTAAGAATGAGTTTCCCAAAAGCAAAATTCTGGTTTCCGTCCTGCTCATCAGTTACAAACAGGCGGTAAATATAAATACCATTTTCGATTCTTCGGCCATTTAAATTCCGGTTCCAGCTCGGGCTTACCACCAAACCTCCCGAATTGTTGGCCTGCCACTCCATTGCATCGACTACTGCCCCACGCTGGTCAATCAGCTCCAGCCGTATACTCAAAAGATGATCCCCCCTGTCATGCTCCAACTTAAAAATAACCTGATCCGTAGCCGGGTTCGGATAACTCAAAACGTTGCTTATCTTTATTTTGGTATCGTTCGACACCACAAAATTAATTGTGGTGGTCGACGAATTGGAAAAAGTATCCCATGCCTTCACCGTGAGCGTGTGTTTACCCTGGGCTAAAGTACTCAACGGAAACAATATCTGTCCCTTCGTAAAATCATCGAGATCAGCCACATAGTAGTCGTTCAAAATTACCGGCTCTTCATCGTCAATCTGATAAGTAATATTTTGTCCTACACCTTTTCGGGAAATGTTTATGCCGCTCTCATCTTCCATATCTACCAGCAGCAGCGGATTAGGATTCACCTTCTGGCCCACTTTAAAATCCCGGTCATTAATAAAAGCACGTATCACTGGTGGTTCAGTGTCGGTATATTCCGGTGGCCTGGAGCCCCCCATGTAAAAGTCTATTGTGGCCCCGTTGGCATCTGCCAGCCCACTCTCCGGTTGGGCGTACATTATGATCTTCCCCCTGGTTTGCTGGTACGAAACATGCTTAGGCACCACAAACTCGAATACAAAGGCCCCTTCGACAATCGACACCTGCCCTCTGAATAACGCATTGGACCAGATCTCGTAAGTGGTGGGTTGGCTTTCGTCGCCAAGGGTAGAAAAGCTTCCAGGCTTGTCGTACATTGTTACCGTCAGCTTGCCCTCAAATTCAGGAATGTGATTTCCCACACCGTCGGTCACCATACCCTCTACCCTCACCTTATTCATTGCAGACACTGTATCAGGCACACCATCCAATGGCGCACCGTTCAGATGGGTGATTTTCAGATTGTAAGTGGGGTAGTTAAGCCGCATGCTGGGGTCGCCCAACAAGGCAAAATTTCTGTTCACAGGCCCCCGAAGGCTGTTATTCTTGGTGTCCTTCATCACATCGCCCAGCCGGGGATACTCACCGTTTGTTTTTCTAAAAACTGCCCTGTAGAACGCCTGATTCAATACATAGTTTGTGTGAGCGTATACCGGCCTGGTGGTGGTTAAAAGCGCAATTACGCCACCGTTCGGGTTTCTCATCAGGTTTTCAGCGCCACATTCCTGGGCAGGGTTGTCGTACCTGCCAAAGTCGCACGTGGCAGTCACGAAAAGCGGCAGCCTGGTACCATTGGCCCATTTTGTAATCGAGTCCGTCCGTACCACCCGCTCGTCGGTTAACACGGTGGCACTGCCATGGCCGCTGTAGTTAACAATAAACGCCCCGTTGTGAAAAGCCTGCTTTATCGCCTCATACATCTGCGGCGACCGCTGCACGCTTCCAACCAGCTGCTGCTTGTAGCTGTCGAGGTATATTTTGTTGATGTTGAACTGCGCATAAGCCGTATCCACGTAAGATGCCAGCCTGTCAGCATCTCTCAGGTGAATATTAAAGTCGCCATCGTCGGCCAAAAAATACAGGTCGCTTCGCCAGTCGCCCAATGCTGCCGCATCGGTACTGTAGCTTATAATTTTATTGACGATGTCAGTCGCTTGCTTCGTATTTATTACAGGAATACGTCCGATTCCGATATCCAGCAAGTGATCTCCCGCGGCGCTCTCTACCCACTCTCCTTCGTCGTCATCCAAAAATCCGAAGTAGTCGTCAGAAGAGAAACTTACAATTTGATCAAGCGATTCCCTCGACTGGTACACCGGCACAAAATTATGATCGGCAATACGTCCTTTGTAGTCATACGAGCAATCGCCAAATAACAACAGGTATTTCAGCTTGCCGGGGCTTAGCTGGTACAAATAGCGCATATAGTCGCGTAATGCGGATACATCCTGCATGCCCGATGAAAACTCGTTTACTACCTGGTCGATGGTAACCACCTTTACCTCAAGGTTATCATGCCCGCTCCGAAAACTTGCAAATCTGTTTGCTTCACCCAGGAACTTCTTGTGAGTAACCACCACGAGGTCGGGCACGTGTCCGTCCTTAAGATTTTGATTAGCAACTGCTTTTGCCGACACAGGTTGTCTGGAGCTGTTTTCAGCGAAGGCCACAAATTCGTGAACACCCTGCTGAACAACACTGAATTCGATGCCGGCCCCGGTGCTTTTGAAATTTACTTGCCTGGGCGCTACAACATCGGTTATGTCCCACACGTGCGTTATCCCGCTGGCACCGCTTACCGCGTAGGTGGCCGCCGAAAGGTCTTTTGTTTCTTTATTTCTAAAATAAAGATCCTTTTGTAAGTATTCCAGTTGCTTTTTTCCCTGAAGGAAAAAGTAGTCCAGGTACCCGCTGGAGGGATTGCCCGACGACCTGTTGAACTGATAGCCTACCTGCCATTGGTCAGTTCCAGCCGAATTTACCGGGATGTTTGCCGTGTCAATTTTCATGGTGCCATGCGGGTCATAGGTATCATCACCCTTATCCGGAAGCTCCTGGCTCAATATGTTCCGGCTGTTGACCGCCACATCAAAAGAAGATATTCCCACGCTTTGAGCGGCTACTGAAGATATAAACGTTACGTCCGTGTCCGGAACAAACCCTCCGTCCACGGTAAACGTACGGGTAAATCCATCGGTAGAGCTAAATTTTTCACCAAACCACAGCCTGCCAGACGCTCCCAGCTTCTCCACGTCCCGCTCATGGGCATACAGCCAGTCGTAGTCCGTCACGACTACATCCGACTCTTCGGCGCTGTCGGCTACCTCAACTCTCCTGGCGCCACCCCCATCGAGTCTGAGAAAATAAAAAGTGGTGTCGGAATAAAGGTTTTTTTCATAGCTGTAGCAATCACAGGAGGCTTCGTAAGAGTATGCATCGGGTGTGTTTCCAAAAAATAGTATGAAGTCCGCAGCGTCGAAACGTCCGTCAGCTTCTCCGGCCACCATTATGGCGTTATCCTGGAGGTCGTATGGCCGGGAAACTGCATTAGACTGTGGCAGCATACCTCCGCCACCATTTCCGTACATGCTCAACTTCCTTGGGTCGAGCGCACTTACATCTACACCAGCAGCCTGCAGAAATGGCCTGTCGATTTTATAAATGCCCTTTTCCGTCACGCCAATCTTGAGCCACCGGCCTTCTCTCAATACACTTGGTCCTGCCGAAGCCGGTTCGCCCTGTCCGTTGGTGTGAAAAGCCCACGTAAGACCCAAGCCAAAAAAAATACTGACTCGCAGATAATTCATGAGGTAGCGAAGGTGCCACTTAAACGCTGGAAATGACGGATTATTTCTTTTCAGCAAAATACAGTAGTTTAATTCCTGGCCGATTTGGCAACCAGGTGTTCTATTACAGAAACCAGCACGTACGCCAGTATCACCAATGGCAGCAACGTATACCCCCCAATTACTATCACCAGCATTGCTATAACAATAACAAGGTACCGGGGTCTGTTCCCTATCCACCCAAAGTTCTTAAACTTTAACGCGATCATTTCGAACGGCGACACAAGCAGGTACGAAAAAAACACCGTTAGTGCCAGTAAGGCGTAAGTGTTGGTCACCTGCGGGAAAACAGCGGCTGTCCAGACCAGTGAAGTAAAGAAGATAGCGTTGGCCGGTGTGGGCAAGCCAATAAATTTGTCGGTTTGCCGGCTGTCGATGTTAAAAATCGCGAGGCGAAAAGCAGAACATACAGCGATAAGAAAGGCCAGGTACGGCACCAGCCCCGCCAGCTGGCCGGCAGGCATGCTAGCCGTGAGCAGCATGTATACGGTAACCGCCGGCAGTACGCCGAAGCTTACCATATCAGCCAGAGAGTCCAGCTGCTTCCCGATTTCGCTCGACACCTTGAGCATCCTGGCCGCAAAACCATCAAAAAAATCGAAAACAGCAGCAACCACCACAGCCACGGGGGCCATTTCCAGCTTGCCTGCAGCTACCAGCACCACACCAATGCACCCGGCCAGTAAATTTGCTGCAGTAAGCAGGTTGGGGATTTGAGACTTCAGTTTGGTCATTAGTTAAATGTTCCAGCTTTTAGTTGCATGCTCCCTATCTGTATCCGGCCGCCAATCCGCAAAAGGGATTATGCATTTTTTCATACCCCACCGTTGTAGTGCCTCCATGGCCGGGAAAAACCTCCACCTCGTCTCCCAACGGAAATATTTTGTTTTTTATACTATCCATCAACGTATCAAAATCACCGCCTGGCATGTCGGTTCTTCCTATGCTCTGCCTGAAAAGCACGTCGCCGGCGATCAGCTTTTTCTCCTTTCGGGCAAAAAAAGCAATATGACCCGGTGCGTGCCCCGGCACAAAAAGTACCTCAAGCTTCGTGCTGCCAAAGGTTACTTCGTCCCCTTCCTCCACAAATTCATCCATGGTTGTTTCCTCGTAGCCGGCAATACCATAAGCAGGTGCGTACACTTTCACAGCCCGCAGTGTTTCAACATCCTTTCTATGGCCATACAACTTCAACGCAAACTTGTTTTTGCAGTAGTAATTGCCTAGCACATGATCTATGTGGCAATGCGTATTAAGCAATTTGACCGGGCGAAGCTTATTTCCGGCTATAAAATTACTTAGCTCGTCTTTTTCCCAGGGGTGGTAGCACCCGGGATCAACTATCACACATTCTTTCGTTTCATCAAACAGCACATAGGTATTTTCCATCAATGGGTTAAATACGAAAGTTTTTATTTCGAGCATGACAAAGCGTTGTTAGGCAACAAATTTGTAGGTTTAGACTCCAAAATACAAAAAAACCGATGCAGGTAGATTTTCTTATTGTAGGTCAGGGGCTGGCAGGTTCTGCTTTGGCCTTCGAGCTCACAAAGAAAGGAAAGAAAATCGCGGTGATGTCGGCCGAAAGTGCCCCCTGCGCCTCAAGGGTTGCAGCAGGCTTGTACAACCCCATTACCGGCAGCCGGTTGCTTAAAACATGGAAAGCTGACACTTTGTTCGACAACCTGGAAGCGTACTACCGCGACCTCGAAAGGCTGCTTGCCGTAAAATTTCTGCATCCCATTGGTATTTACCGTCCGTTCACCTCCCCCGACGAACAAAATGACTGGATGGCTCGTACGGCCGACCCGTCGTTTACGCCCTACATCGACAAGGTTTTGAGTGCCAGCCACGCAAGCGGCCTGTTAAAAGATCCTTTGGGGGGCCTGTACCTGAAGAAGGCCGGATTTATAGATACCAACAAGTT
This sequence comes from uncultured Imperialibacter sp., assembly GCA_965651695.1. Taxonomy (GTDB): domain Bacteria; phylum Bacteroidota; class Bacteroidia; order Cytophagales; family Cyclobacteriaceae; genus Imperialibacter. The sequence continues at coordinate 18,311 of CBFGTI010000014.1, forward strand.
TTTAGATGGCGCAAAAAAATATTTTGCCGACCGGGGGTGTTTTATAGAAGAACTGTTTTATGAAAACAAGCTCGTTGTTAAAGATAACAAGGTAATCTATGGCCGTGTAGAGGCTGAAAAAATCGTGTTTTGCCATGGTTTGGGCGCCACTGAAGGAAATTTCTTTTCCTGGTTGCCATTTCAGCCGTTGAAGGGGGAAATCTTGGAAGCAAAGCCAGAAGCAAATTTCAATACCGTCTTCAACAGGGGCTGCTTTATCTTACCTATGAACAACAATACAGTAAAAATAGGGTCTACTTATAACTGGAGAGAGCCCGACCCGAAACCGACTGAAAAAGGAAAGGACGAATTGCTGTCGAAACTGAACGGCATTTTTAAACCAAATGTTACCATTGTTAGTCATATAGCGGGGGTTAGGCCTTCTACAAAAGATCGCAGGCCTTTGCTTGGCAAACATCCCAGGTATTCTAATGTTTTTGTTTTTAATGGGCTGGGCACCAAAGGGGTGACGCTGGCCCCTCATTTTGCGTCCGAAATGGCAAACTACCTCACACTTCAGCGGCCACTTAGCCCGGAAGTCGATATACAAAGATTTTTTTCTTTATATTTTGAAAGAAAAATAGAACAATGAAGAGGCATCCGGCAAAATATCTGATCGCGACCTTTTTGACAGGCCTCCTGATGTGCGCTTGGCAGGCGTCTGCCCAAAATATTGCGCAGGGTTTTGGAAAGAACCGGGTGCAGTATAAAAACTTCGAGTGGTTTTTCTATAGTGCCGAAAACTTCGACATCTATTTCTATCAGGGTGGAGAAGACTATTCAAAAGCAGCGGCTGAGTTTTTGGAGGTCGAATTCGATAAGCTTACTGATGTGCTTGGGTATGCTCCCTATGCCAAAACCAAGATATTTCTTTACAACTCAGTTGCCGACCTGCAGCAGAGCAACATTGGAGTAAACGACGAAACCGTTGCCATGGGAGGGCAAACCAACTTTGTAAAGTTGCAGGTAGAAGTTGCCTACCCCGGCACCATGTCGGGCTTTAAGGAAGAGCTGCTTCACCAGGTTGCTCGTATGCTCATCAACGATATGATGTTTGGCGGCAGCCTCACCGATATGTTCCAGAACGCCTACCTGCTAAGCCTACCCGAGTGGTTTATAGAAGGCGCTGCCCTTTACGTTACCAAAGGCTGGTCGGTGGAAATGGACGACTTTATGAGAGACCTGCTGGAGAGGAATGGCCGCTTCAAAAAACTGAATAAGTACTCCTACGACCAGGCCGGCCTCATTGGGCAGTCCATCTGGAATTATATAGTGGTAAAATACGGCAGAAGCAACATCAGCAATATTCTGAACCTCACCCGCATCATCAGAAACGAAGAAAACAGCATAGCAAGCACGCTGGGCATACCCTTCAAAACATTTATCAGCGACTGGCAGAATTACTATGTTTCGGCCAACGAGACCATCAGCGGCGAATACATTGCCCCCGATGAAGCCAGTTTTCTGCTGAGCAAAAAGCGAGACAAAGACTATACCGATGTGGCCATAACACCCGACGGCAAGCGCCTGGCCTACGTAAGAAACGACAATGGGAAATACCGGGTATTTGTAAGAGACCTAACCTCCGGCAAAACGGAAAAAGTACTTACCGGTGGCTACCGCATGGTAAACCAGGATATCGATTATAAGGTACCAATGATCAGCTGGGTAGACAATGTAACCCTGGGCATTGTAGACGTAAAATATGGCCTGTACGAATTTGTGCAATACGATGTGCTGGGCAAATCAAGGGTACGGAGACCTCTCGAGCGCTTTTCGCAAGTTCACGACATTGCCTTTAACAACAACGGAAAGCTAGCCGTTATCAGCGGCGACATTAACGGACAAAACGATCTTTACCTGGTATCGCTCAACCGAAACGCCCTGCGCAGGCTCACCAACGATATCTGGGACGACATCACGCCACAGTTTCTCCCGGAAACCGACGCCATCATATTTAGCAGCAACCGGCCCACAGATTCGCTCAAAAACGTAACCAAGAGCCTGAAAGACCTGCCTTCCAATTATAATCTTTTCCTATTCGACCTCGACACCACCCAGAATGTGGTCGTACGGCTTACCAACAACATTAGCAGTAACTATGCACCCAAACCGCTTGACACGTACAACATCATTTACCTGAGCGACCAAAAGGGAATTGTAAATTTGTACCGCTTCAACAGGGAAGACAGCATCTACAGCCAGGTTTCGAATTTTGATACAAGCATCAAGCAATTTGATATAGACCCGGCAAACCGCTCGCTTTCAGCTATAATGCTTAACGATGGCTCCGACAGAATTTTTCGGAGCGAAAACTTCGACTACCGCTCACCTACCTTCACCCGGCAAACACTGCGGCAAGACGTGCAGCAGGCGCGGTTTTTGAGCCAACGCCTCGGCGAAAGAAGGGCTGCCCAACTGCAGGCAACGGACAGCGCCAGGCAAGTAGCCGTGTCTCAGGAGCTCGAAATACCGCGAAAGCAAAGCATACTTGACGATCCGGCCCTTAGCAACCAACCCGACCTGATTGACACGCAAAATTATCAATTCGACTCTGACGTGGTGAGACAACGAAACGAATCAAGCTCGTTCTTGTCCAACTTCAGGGGAATTCAGCGAAAAAGTAAAATCCTTGGCCCCATACCCTACGAACCAAGGTTTAGTGCCAACAACGTAACCACCTCTTTTGTAATCGATCCGTTGCGAAAGTTTGGCATGCTGCTCGAAACAAGGATGAACGACATGACCGAAGACCATCATTTCTACGGTGGGGCAATGGCTATATCGAACTTAAGACAGGGCGACGTATTTGGTGAGTATCAGTTTTTAAAATACAGGGCAGATTTTAAGCTACGATACGACCGCAAGGTAGTACGGAGAGAATCGGCCGGTAACACACAACTCGAAGCCACAAATCAAAAGTATGTGTTGAATAGCTTTTCCGTTGGCGCCAGCCTCCCGTTCAGCGCCTATACCAGGTTAACTTTCCAGCCATTTTTTACCACTACACGCTTCCTCGAGTTGGATTACCGCACGTTAAGCAATGCTCCTCCGTCTTTCCCAACCGACATCTCAACCTCTTATGCTGGGTTTAAGTCGGAGCTTGTGTTCGACAACACTATCAGCCACGGTACCAATATACTCGAAGGTACCCGCGGAAAGGTTTCATTCAGTCTGTTCCAAAACCTGGCAACAGCAAGCTTAAATTTCAACAACTTTGAAATTGACGTCCGGCATTATCAAAAAATCTACCGCGAGCTGATTTTTGCTACAAGGCTTATGTACGGGCATTTTTTTGGCAACGATACCAAAAGCTATGTATTAGGAGGTATGGACAACTGGCTGTTCAACCGCACCGATACCACCGGACAAAGAGACCCTATCATGCCCCTTTACGGAGTGAACAATAGCGACATACTGTTTCTGCGGTACGTAACCAACATGCGAGGGTTTAACTATAACAAACTCAACGGCTCCAATGCGGTGCTGTTCAACGCCGAGCTGCGGTTCCCTGTCATCAGGTTCTTTCACCGAGGGCCAATTTCTTCCAACTTTTTGCGAAACCTGCAGTTCACTTCCTTCTACGACCTGGGCTCTTCATGGACCGGCCCGTCGCCGTTTAGTGAAAACAATAACGTTAACACCATCACCTACAAAAGACCCGGCTCCCCGTTTCAGGCTGTTATTCGCAATTCAAAGTCGCCGTGGCTGGCGAGCTATGGATTTGGTGTAAGAACCTACCTTCTGGGCTACTACATCAAACTCGACATGGCTTATCCTATCGAAGATTATGAAATTCAGCCCAAACGATTTCATCTCACTCTCGGCTTCGACTTTTAAAAAAAGCTGTGAAAAGCTGATTACGAATAAATGTGATAAATTCGGGGCATGATAAAGTCGATGACAGGCTACGGAAGTGCCTCCTTTGAGAATAAGGAATGCAAAGTAACGGTTGAAGTTAAAACCCTGAATTCAAAGTTTCTGGATCTCTCGCTCAAGTTGCCAAAAGGCGCCCAGGAGTACGAGTTTGACTTAAAGGGTCTCATTTCTGATGTACTTGTACGTGGAAAAGCCGGAATTACAGTCGACTACGAAGAAAAGCAAAAAGACGAAGCGCGGTATAGCCTGAACCAGTCGCTGTTTCAGCAATATGTTGAGCAGCTAAAAGGCTTGAGCCCGAATATTGCTGTTTCAGACGAAACCATTTTTAAAAGTGCACTTCAAATGCCTGAGGTGCTTCAGCAGAAAGACGCCAGGGAATCGCTCAAAATTTCGCTCGAAGAACTCCTCGACACAACCAGGAAAGCGCTACTGGCATGCGACGCCTACAGAGACAGGGAGGGTATGGTGCTGTATGAGAAATTCCTGTCGTATGTTTCCATTATTCAGCACAAACTCGCCGAAATAGACAAAAGAGATCCACAGCGAATTGTCACAATCAAGGAGCGGATAGAACGGAATCTATCGGAAATGATCGGAAAAGAAAAGGTAGATCAAAACCGGTTTGAGCAGGAGTTGATTTACTACATCGAAAAATTGGATATTTCTGAAGAGAAGGTTCGCTTGGCCAGCCACTTAAATTTTTTCAGGGATGCGTTGGGTAGCCCCGAGTCGAACGGCAAGAAGTTGTCCTTTATTTCTCAGGAGCTTGGTCGGGAGATCAACACCATTGGCTCGAAGGCCAACGACGCAATTATACAGCGGTTGGTAGTAGAAATGAAAGAGGAGCTTGAAAAAATCAAAGAACAGCTCCTCAATATTTTATAGCGCGGAAATTCTATTGGCCTGCGAGTGTAAAGAAGATCGGTATGGTCATCTTCACTTTAACCGGCCTGCCTCGCTGCTTGCCCGGGCTCCAGGCGGGTGCGGTTTGCAGCACTCTTGCGGCTTCTTCATCGCACCCTGCGCCGATGCCTTTTACCACCTCAACGCCGGTAATAGAGCCATCCTTTTCAACTATAAACTGCACGTACACCCTTCCCGTTACCCCCATCTGCCTTGCCTCTTTGGGGTATTTTAAGTTAGCAGACAGGTAAGCGTAAAATGCCTGCATACCACCAATTGGTTCCGGCCGGGTTTCTACAATTACAAATACCTCGTCTACCTCTTCCTCCGGAAGCGGCTCCTCCATCACGACCGTCTCGCTCACGGCCATAGTTTCGGTAATTTCCACGTCGAGGTTGAGGTTAATTTCTTCAATCTCGATTTCGTCGCTTACTTCGGTTATGATCACTGCCTGCGTTTGCTGTGGCGGGGGTGGCGGCGTTTGCTCAGTTAACGGTATCTCCAGCATATCTTCAAATTGGCCGCTATCGTTACTCCCCAGATCTACCTTATCGTTGCTGTCATAAAACTTCCATTCAAAAGCTACTATGATGAGCGTCAAAGAAACAGCCAGCCCGATTGCAAAAAATAATCGTTTCTGGTTACGCTCGTTTTCAGCCTTCGCTCTTTTAAACTCAATGATATCGGCTATCACACGAGCTTGTTTTCTCTTTGCTTCAGGGCTTCTGAATATCCGGGGTGTATTGAAGAAGTTGTCGGGAGCGTCCACTTCCTTACCGGAAATGGCGGGCCGGGTTTTGACTTCGGGAGCAGACACGTTCATAGGTCTAAACTTTTCAATTAGCTTCCTTGCTAATTGTACCCCTAATTTCCCCTAATACTGCTTCGGGTGGTATGACGAAGCTCAATAAAACTGCATGATTAACGTCATAAAAAAAGCCCCTTCCGGGGCTTTTTCACTAATATTATCTGGAGCCGACTTAACCTAACTTAAAGGTAATCGGCAAAATCATTCTAACTTTTACAGGACGTCCCCTCTGCTTGCCGGGCTTCCACTTGGGAGCATTCTGAATCACCTTCACGGCTTCTTCATCACAACCCGCTCCAATACCCTTTATGGCTTGCACCTCGGTGATAGTGCCGTCTTTGTCAACCACAAACTGCACAAACACTTTGCCCTCAATACCCATTCTCCGTGCCTGATTGGGATACTGCAGGTTTTTAGAAATGTACTGGTAAAATGCACCCATACCTCCCTGCGGCTCGGGCTGATCTTCCACAATTGTAAAGATCTCCTCAGCAACTTCCTCTTCTGGTGCTTCTTCAAACACCACGTCTTCGATTACAGTTGTTTCCGTAATCTCAACGTCCAGATTAACCTCGATCTCCTCTTCAATTTCTTCCTCATCCGGCACCTCTATAATCTCAGGCTGCTGAATTACCGGTGGAGGTGGAGGTGGTTGCTCGGTGGGAGGAATCTCCATCAAGTCTTCAAAATTATCATCTACCTGTCCAAGGTCAACCAAAGAGCCATCGTCGTAAAACCGCCATTCGAAGGCCGTAATTACAAGAAGCAAGCTAACCGCCAGGCCTATGTTGAAAAACAGCCCGGTTTTTTTATCCAGGTCCGCTTTCGGATTTTTTTTGGCCTCCATTCACAAATTGATTTAATAGTTAGTAAATACAGTTTCAGTAGTCTTCAAATGTAACGATTAAGAATTTTAATTCAAATCTAAATTCTACGATCGTATAACTTTCACCGCGATCAGGGCAACTGCCGCTCCCAGCATGTCTGCCAGCAAATCAACCGCGTCAGCGCTTCTGCCAGGAACATAATGCTGCACTACCTCTATTCCTAACCCTAAAACTAAAGAATTAGTTGCAACTATCCAAAATTTATTTGCCGGTGGTGCTTCCATCGATTTGCGAAAGAAAGCCTCCGGAAACTGCAACAGCGCCCAGAACAGGAACATTATGAAATGCCCCGCTTTGTCAACTCCCGGGTAGTTAAGAAACGCGAAAAAAGGTTCGTTGTCTCCGGGTTTTAAGGTCAGTATGAGTATAAAACCCGCCCAAAAAAATTTAAGGTAGGGAAATAAGATCTTTGGACTAGTGGCCAATCAACTCCTTATACGACGATGAATCGAGTAGCTGCGACTTCTGAGTAACATTACTCACCTTTATTTTAATCATCCAGCCATCGCCATAGGGGTCGCTGTTAACAAGCTCCGGCTGCGACTCAAGGGCGGCGTTCACTTCCGTAACTTCACCCGAAATAGGCATAAACAGGTCCGATACAGTCTTCACAGCCTCCACTGTTCCAAAAATTTCACCCATTTCTACCTCTTCGCCTTCTTTGTCAATCTCCACATACACTATGTCTCCAAGCTCGCCCTGGGCAAAATCAGTAATACCTACTGTGGCTGTGTCGCCTTCTATTTTAACCCACTCATGGTCTTTTGTATAAAGTAAATTGTCAGGAATTTTCATGAATACGTGATGTTATAAGTTTTGGGGCCAAAAATACATTCTTTTTTGAATAAGCACTTATTTATTGAGCCAAACTAAAACGCAATTGAATGCCGAAAGCGGTTGTTGCCCTTCTGAACGAAAGTGTGGTCTGGGGTTGGTTTAAATTCCGTTCGAAATAGAATTGAAGGTTAAGCTGCTCGTTCAGCATATAGCTTACCGTAGGCCTCACCTGGTAGTTGATATTACCGGCCGTTACCTTGGCGTCTCCTTCTATAATGCGCTGGTAAGTCCGGGTATCGCGCACTGTAAAGGCCACCCTGAAAGTAATATCATTTTCAAGCGTAATGGTGCGGCCCTGAACCTTAAACGGAAGTTTATAGCCCGATTTTGTCATGCCATAGTCGAGCGTGAGGTCATTGCTCCGCAGCTCGGTAATCTGGCTGTTAGACAGGTTGAGGGCCAGGTTCCGCTCCTTTTTGTATTCGACCCTGGCGGTAATCCGGGATTTTGTTCTAACGTTTATTCCTAAAAACGGCGCAAACCGTTCCGAGATCAACACCTGGCTCATCACATACACAGGCACCAGCCCGTTTTCGCCATTTAGCGAGGCGAGCGGGTAATCTTCAATCTGATTTGTCAGGTCGAAATCGTCGCTGCCGAGTGCGCCCCTTGTGTACTCAAGAGAGTTGGTGAAGTTATTGATGCTGAGAGCCGAAGTATAAGCATGGGTGATGTTTACCGATGAAAATACAGCGGCGAGCTTCGGTATCTTCGACAGGCCAGCATAGTCGACCCGCCAATTGGGGATCGGGATTTTCGGGAATGGGGAAAGAGATGCCTCGCTGGCAGTTTTACCAGTGTAAGCAGCAATAAAAGCAGGGATGAGCACGTCCTGGGAGTTAATCGCATACTCGCCACCTGAGTTGCTTGCATCAAGCCTTTGTTTAATAATGGATCGGTAAGCTTCAAAATTGCTGAAGGTTTCCGATTGATTTTCGTCCGTATCTTTTACAAAGGCAGTGTTGATAGTGAGTATACTAATGTTATAACTGCCCGAGCGTGAGGGCGTCAATGAGTTGAACACGTTGAGGGTATCGTTGTAGCGGTAAATCTCCTGAAAATTGCCCAGGACTGTCTTCTTAGCATCCAGCTGAATTTTCAGGTCGTTAAATGGCTCAATGTTGCCTCTTAGCTGTAGGTCGCGCGAATTGGTCTGTGTAAAAGGTGTTGTGAGCGCGGTACTGGTGGCGAGCCAACCGTTTTCTGCAGCCCGGTAGCGTATTTCAGGATCCTGATCGCCAAAGATGAAGGCAGTGCCGGGCGCATTAAAGCCACTGTCGAGACCAAAAAGGTAAGCACGGGGCCGAAAACCCGGTAGCATTGTTCCCTCTCTTATGCTATAGGTGCCATTAAGCGATCTCACCGACATTAGCAATCGAAGAAATCCTTTGAGCGCTTTGTTTTGCGATCTTTTCTGGGCTGCGGTATCAACTTTGGTTCGCGGGCCTTTTTGCGCCGCAGCCGGTGTTCGCCGCGGCGGCGTGTTTATCTCTTTCAGAAATGTCACCTTGTTGTAAAGCCCCACCATGTCAATTTTTCCATTAAGCGCCCTCTCCCGCGTATTCTGTACCAGGTTACCTAAAGTGTCTGCTTGGTTTATTGACCCGGCTGTCCAGGTGTAGCCCACGGCATAGCGAAGATCGGCACTCACCCAATCGGTAACCGGAAACTTATCGAACGGCAGCCGATAATTGGCGCTGATATTCTGGTTGAAGTTTTTCATCCGGCCCAGGTTCTTCACATTCACCCAAATCGAATCTCTTGCTGCCCGGTTGGTTATATCCCCCTCGGGCTCATCTACAATGGCGTTGGTACGTGCGTTGTAATCCAGCGACAAGCTTCGAAAAACACTCCACCTCAAGCTATACAGCCTGTTGAATGTAAAGTACTTTTCATAGAAGGGTTCTATCCCGGTAGTGGTAAGATCGGCGCTGCGCAATTGCGTGCGGGCAAACCGGCGTTCCAAATCGGCCCTTACGGAAATGTTGTTGGGAAGGGGCGAGAAATTGATGTCTTTGATCCACTTAAGGTAGGCACTGCTCAGTTTTTCGGCATTTTTGAAAGGCTCAATCACCCAGCCCTGCGTTGAATAATTGTAGCCCACACCTCCCCGGTAGTTCTTCAGCAAATAACTTTCGGTGTTTACGTTGCTGCTCACCACATCGCTATACGAATAGTTAAACGTGAGATTTTCAATGTCGTAAAAGTCTTCCCGGGCATCCGGGTTCACCCGTTCCTTTCGCACGTTGGTAAAGTTGAGACTGCGCCTGGTTGCCTGCTCTTCCACAATTTGCCTGTACTCATCCCTTTCTTGCTCGGTATCCCTACTCAGCAACGAGGCTTCCAGGGGGATGTCGGGATCGAGCGGGTCCCATTTCGGGGTAGAAACAGTGTTTTCGTAGCTCACAAACATCGGCACTTTTATACCTGTATTTCCGGGCAAAAGCTTATCTGCGTTGATATTTGCCGATACGTCGTAACTCTTGGTCTCCTCTCTTGTGCGTTCGGAAATACGTTGCTGTATCCCGCCAAAGCCTACGGTTGTCATGCGCGCTGAGGCTGAAATATTTGCAAAATCGGCCAGCTGAGCGTTTATCCTGGTGTTGGCGGCCCAGCCTTTTGTCTGGTCAAAATCAGTAACCCTAAGTTCATTGACCCAGATACAGGCGGATTTCGGCTGCTGGTCGGGCGAATCCGGATTCCGTACGCCAATCATCATGGTTAGTACCGAGCTCATGTCGGGGCGGCCCACAATGGTTACCTTGTACTTCCCATTTCTGATTTGCGTAAATGGCAGCTCTACATTGAATTTGAGCTGATTACGAGCCGACTTCACGGCGTACAACTCGTTAAATGCAATATCAATTTCATTTTCTTCAGGCCACACCAGCCGCCGGTCTGCATCGCTGCCAGACAGCCCCTGCGGCGTCACTTTAAGTGGCACCTCAATCTCATAGTAGTTCTGGTCGAAGTCGGTACCGAAGCGGATGAACCCTGAAACCTCATCATCCTGCAGGTCGGCGCCTTCGGCATGAAAGAACATTTTGATTCTGCCGTAATTAATCAGGTCGAAACTCACATTTTTAAAAACGCCTCTTGCATCTTTATCCTCCAGGTTGTCGACACATATCTGGAGCGACTGTTCGTTTACCTCCCGCTGAATGACGGTAGTATTGTCTCTGTCTCTGATGATGCCCGGCGGAAGCACATAAGGAGATTTCCCTTCGCTGGGCACACTGTTCTCTTCGATGCTTACCACCGAAATATTGAAATCGGAAGAATACTGCTCCGGCACCTCGTTGTAGCTACGGTCGTACAGGCTCTCGGTAAACTTGCGCCATTGGCTGCCCACAATTTGAAACTTAGCCATACGCAGCACCACCGGTTGTCTCCAGCCCGTCATGTACATTCGCATATAGCGCATATTCTTGAACCCGGAAATATCACCCTGTATGCGGTCCGGGTTCCTCACTGGTATTCTGAACAGGTACCAGGTACGCCCGTCTTCAACGGCGGCAACTTTGTCGACAATGTGCTGTTGTCCCACCTGCAGCTGCCCCTTCCGAAGGTTGATCCGATACTCGTAGTACTCCTCGAGCTCGTTTATCGTATTGTCTTTATTGAGGTCTTCGTTGTCAGGGGAGTTACTTCCGCGCGGGGGCACATTGCTGTCGCCGTTGTCGATCGGCGTATTGCCATCCATGCCGTTGTAGTGCTTGTACCGTTCTATAATTTTGGCGTCCTCGTTGTCATATTCATTACCCAGATAGAAGCGGAAATCGTCGGCGGAGGGATCTTCAAGAACGCTGTTTCTGGCACCCGCCGGCAACTGGCTTATAAAGCGGTCATTAAAAAAAGTGGCTTCTTCGGCGTTCTTAAGTCCATCCAGCCCCACGTCCTGATTTTCCCGGGCGGTTGCTGAGTTGTCAAAAAAATTGGTGAGATACTGTTCGGTGGTCACCTTTCCCCATTCTGTAAGGGTTGTGTTTTCAGTTCCTCCGGCCTCCGGAAGGCCATTTTCAAAAGCATGCAGCCCGTCTTTTACCACATCTTCCGACACACTGCCAAGGTTGAAAATCAATTCACCTCCGGAGGTATTGTTTTGATTGAACAAGCCGTCCAACACCCGACCATTCTCATTATCCAGAAAAGGATCCAACATCCAGAACTCAATATATTCTATATTGGTTTTATCGAAATCTACATCGGAAGTAAATGCACGAGTAATGCCACCCCAGTTTGTCTCCGGGTCCGGCAAAAGCCCTTCATTGGTGAGATTGGGGTTGTAGTTGTACTGACCTCTTTCCGCCGGGAAATAGGCTATGTCGAAAATGGACTCATAGGTATTAACAATATTGTTCCACCGCTGCCGGTATATTTCCCTCGGCGGAATAGGAGCCACATAGTGGTTTTCAAGATCTTCTCTCGAAATGTTGTCGGGCCTGTCGATGCCGCCCGTGCGATAGAAGATAGGATCCACAATGTACCAGGCAAGCTTGGCTCTTTTGTATGCAGAACCCAGCTTGTCGGGCGTCTGAGAACTAAGATCGAACCTGTTGTTTGGGGTAGCCGGAGTTGCCGCCAGTTTCCACGCCTCCTGACTAGCCAGGTTGTAGGGCACCACGGCCGATTCAAAGTCGTCGATATAGGAGGTCCCCTCCCCATCGACCTCGTTGGAGGTGCCGGGATTTATCTGCGCCACCTCACCGGCAAAAGTAATCTTCGAAACCTCTTTTGTGTCTACGAAAGGCAGCGCATCCACCATTTTTGTGAGAAAGCGCGACTCTTTGGTCCAGTTCAGGTCGAATCCGTAAAGAGAGTTGCGGGTAGGTTCATTTCCCACGCTATATCGCGATATACCTCCCGGTCTTTCGTTCAGGTGCAGCCAGGTCGCTCCCAGATTAAGGTTTTCCGAAAACCGGTAATCGAAGCGAGTGCCTGTTAGCCATCGCGTCTGAAAATTAAAAACGTCGGCTTTTTCGTAGGAAATATTGATCTGCTTGCCCGAGCTTAAAATCCCCTCGTTTATGATTCTCACCCGCCCCAAATTGTAATCCACTGTATAGTCCAGGCCCTCTGTAAGTAAAGTGCCACCGGCAGTTACTACTACCGAATTGGGCGAGATGCTGATGCCCGGCAGCACTATTTCGCTGGAAGAACCCGCCTGCAGCCGGCCCACGATGAAAAACTTGTTTTTCGATGCTACCTGCTCTGCATCCGCCTTGGTGGTATTGTACAACGTATCGTATACATATTTCTGAATCAGGTTCTGTTCCGAATTCTCGTCAAAGTATTCTTCCAGCGTTTCGCCGAACGGTTCAAGGACCGGGAAAATTACCATGCCATTTCTTGGGTCGATGGTTACTCCTTCTATATAGTCGAAATTCCCGTCGCGCTGCGGGTCGTTGTTGGGGTTGAGCTGATCTAACCTTAAAAGCTCGATAAGAGGCTTATCTTTCGTAAGTGCGCCTTCGTGCAAGCTAGGGTTGTCAATACCTGTGAGGTCATCGCGGTAGTGTATTCTCAAAGTAAACCCTTCCCGCTCAATCTGGCTTGCGTTGAGGTTGTAAATATTCTTCATCATCAGGTCCCATGAAGGCACCCGTGTGTCAATTTTATTCGGCCTTAGCAGTTTCAGGATTATCAGCTCATTATCTGAAAGGTTCTGGTAGTCCTCCATCAGTTCACCCACTTTGTAAGTATTTCCATTGAAGGTGTACTCGTAGGCAACTGCCAAAAACTCGTCATTTTGAAGTTTTCGCAGCAATGAAATGTATCCTAACTGCTTGTTAACTACAAACTCCTTTTCATCGAGACGGCGGGCCGAGCTGTTTTTTATGTAGTCGACTGATTCAGAAAAGCCAAAAGTACCCTGGAGAATACTTTCCGACTGCACCTTGTCGCGAATGCCCGTCGCTGCCTTCAAAGAGGTAAACAGCTGATTCGCCTCATTACTTGCCGGATGGTTCGGTTTGATAGGGAGGACGAACGGGTTTGCATTTCTATACACCCTGCTACTCTCCCCCAGGTCCTGAAGTGCGAGTACACTCCTCAGCGTTTGCGTGTCGCCATTTCGGGTTACGATATAAACCTCCACACGGGTAATGTTAACTCCCGAAATAATGTGCGGCAGGCTTCCCAACCATCGCTGGTAGTTGTCGCGAAAAAAATGGCCGAGAAAGAAGTGGCGGTTGTCGTCGTACTCCGAAGCCCGTACCTCAAATTCTCTTCCCTGAAATCCGCTTTCCAGGGTAAGAACGTCGTTCCGCCCCTGCTGACGGGAAATGACACTGGTAACAAACAGTTTACCGAACTGTAGCTGCGTTTTTACGCCAAATAAGCTTTGCCCCCCGGAAATAAGGCTGTTGCTGATGGGCATGCTAACGTTTCCTACTTCAATTTTTTTAATAATATCTTCCTCATAACCTGTATATTCCATTTTCAGGTTATTCTGAAAGTCGAAAGAATTATTGTTGTCGAAGTTTGCCGTGATAGCCAGTTTGTCGCCGACTTTTCCCACCACATTCAGGCTTATCTGCTGGTTGAATTCAAACCCGCCGTTGCGCTGTTGTCTGATCGGAATCTTCGGGTTATCGATACGCTGCCACCTGCCACCGAAATCGAGCGTAACAAAGCCATTGGGTTGTATGTCCACATAGCTTCCGCCGAAAATGCGATCGATTACAGGGCTGGTGTAGAGCTTCGGAATAAGCCTTCTGCCGCTTACGGCACTTTCACCATCAAGGCCTTGCGACCGGTTCCGCCAGTACTCGCGAAGCATTTCCTGCTCCTTCCACCGGCTAAACTCTTCAAACGACATAATAGTGGTAGGCCGGTAGTTTACATCTCCTATTTTTTCATAGATGGTGTAGTTCATTGCCGTGTCTATGTCGGCATCGAGGGTGAGGCTTGAAGGATCCTGTAACTGGAGAGGAGAAAGGCTGGTTCGGTTAGAGAAGGGGTCACCAAATCTGTCGGTGGGCTGGTAGGTTGGAGTTTTTGAAGGTTGATACGGTCCTTTGAGTGAATCGGGGATAGTGTCTTGCTGCGTTTGAAAAAACCCAGCCGTTCGCCCCAATGTAAAAACAGCGCGCTCAGCAGTGGCCCAATAGGTGCTAAGCACAAGTAGATTACATACGACAAAAAGAGTACTATTTAAAAATCCTCTCCTCAACTGATAATTGATAAAAATCCTACCTGGAATACTTCAACGCCAGCCTGATCAGCTCTTCCAATGTGATGTCTCCTCCTCTTTCCTTGAGAATGAGATCTACATTTTTTTCGGCTACTGCTTTAGGAAAGCCCAAAACCAATAAGGCAGATAACGCTTCATTTCGAAGGGTATTGTTCCTTCCTCCTGAAGTCGTCGAAGATTTTTCGAGGATGTCTTCCTTCTTAAGCTTATCTTTTAATTCAAGTATTATTCTTTGTGCTGTTTTTGCCCCAACCCCTTTCACTCCCTGTATCAACCGCACATCTTCCTTCACAATGGCCTCGTGGATTTCGGAAGGAGTAAGCGACGAAAGCACCATTAGCGCAGTACCCGGGCCTACACCGTTTATGGAAATAAGATCCAGGAACCGTTGCTTCTCCTGCATTTCGGCAAAACCGAAAAGAACGTGGGCATCTTCCTTTACCTGCAAATGGGTGTATAAAATACCCATTTCCTTATTTTTTATCTGCCCGAAAGTATTGAGAGAAATTCTCACCTCATACCCGATACCGCCCACGTCGACAATGGCATGATGAGGCTCTTTCTCTATAAATTTTCCATTGAGGTAGGCTATCATACTTTTTTACTGCGGTTTGATTGTATCTGGGCATCCACTACCGCAATGGCGATCATGTTGAATATTTCGCGGATGGAGCTCCCCACCTGAAGCACATGCACTGCTTTGTTCATGCCCATCAGAATAGGGCCAATGGCTTCGGCACCGCCCATTTCCATCAGCAGCTTGTAGGCAATATTGCCCGAAGTAAGATTGGGGAAAATAAGTGTATTGGCTGCATGCCCGTTCAGCGACGAAAACGGATATACCTCGCTGAGTATTTCGCTGTTTAACGCCACGTTGGCCTGAAGGTCACCGTCAATAATGAGGTCGGGATATTTTTGTTTTGCCAGCTCAACCGCCCGCCGGGCTTTTTCCGGCACGTCGCCCCGTGAAGACCCGAAATTGGAATAGGATAACACGGCTATTTTGGGTTCATAGTCAAAATACCTGACGGCGCCGGCAGTAAGTCCGATTATATCCACCAATTCTTCGGCGGTAGGGTCTACGTTCACGGTGGTATCGGCGAAAAAGTAATTGCCTTTGCTGTTACTCAAAATGTACATGCCGGCAACCTTGTTCACTCCTTTTGCCACTCCAATGGTATGGAGCGCAGGCAAAATGGTTTTGGGGTAGTCGTTGGTAAGGCCCGAAATAAGCGCATCCGCCTCGCCCGTTTCCACCATCATCGAACCGTAATAGTTGCGATCGTACATGTACTGGCGGGCGTTTATCAGCGTAATACCCTTGCGCTTCCGCTTATCATAAAGGATGCCAGCAAACCGCTCCCTGTTTTCGCTTTCATCATATGGATCGATTACGGGTGTATTTCGCAAGTCAAGCTTGTGCTCTTTAATAAGCGCCGCAATTCGCTCCTTGTTTCCGAGCAAAATTGGCTTGGCGATGCCTTCGTCTATCACTTGCTGAGCCGCTTTCAAAATCTTCGGATGGTCCGCCTCCGCAAAAACCACCCGTTTGGGATCTCTCCTTGCCCTGGAAATAATCCTTGACATAAGCCGTTGATCTATTCCCACACGCTGCTGCAACTCCACCTTGTAAGCCTCCCAATCCGAAATTTCGATTCTGGCAACACCTGTTTCCATGGCGGCTTTGGCAACTGCAGGCGAAATAGTGGTTATGAGCCGTGGGTCGAGCGGCTTGGGTATGAGGTATTCCTTGCCAAATGTAATGGGCTTGTTGCCGTAAGCCTTCAGCACCATGTCGGGCACCGGCTCTTTGGTAAGCTCAGCGAGGGCATGCACCGCCGCCAGCTTCATTTCTTCATTGATGGCCGTAGAGCGCACATCAAGGGCGCCTCTGAATATATAGGGAAACCCTAGTACGTTGTTTACCTGGTTGGGGTAGTCAGACCTGCCGGTGGCCATCACAATATCGTCGCGGGTTTCCATGGCGAGCGGGTAGGCAATTTCCGGGTCGGGGTTGGCAAGAGCAAACACGATGGGATTTGGCGCCATTTTTTTCAGCATGCCGGCCGTGAGCACGTCTGCTGTCGATAGCCCCAGAAACATATCGGCTCCGTCAATGGCCTCTTCAAGCGTGGCTACATTTCGGTCGGTAGCGTAGCGCGCCTTCATCGAGCCCAAATCGGTGCGGCTTTTATGGCACACACCCTTGCTGTCGAGCATTACTATATTTTCCTTTTTAGCCCCTAAAACCACATAAAGATCGGTACAGGCAATGGCAGCGCCGCCCGCTCCATTAACCACAATCTTGATTTCTTCGATCTTCTTATTTACTACAATGAGGGCATTTAACAGGGCTGCGCTTGATATGATGGCCGTTCCGTGCTGATCGTCATGCATTACGGGAATGCTCATCTTTTCCCTCAGTTCCTTTTCGATCTTAAAGCTCTCGGGCGCTTTTATATCTTCCAGGTTGATTCCACCAAACGTAGGCTCAAGAGATTTTACTACCTGAATAAATCTGTCAGGATCTTCCTCATCTATTTCGATGTCGAATACGTCGATGCCTGCAAATTTCTTAAACAGAACGCCTTTGCCCTCCATTACAGGCTTCGAAGCTTCGGGCCCGATATTGCCAAGCCCCAGCACCGCTGTGCCATTGGAAATTACACCTACCAGGTTGCCCTTGGCAGTATATTTATAAACGTCGTCCTTGTTTTTTGCTATTTCCTTACACGGTTCAGCCACCCCGGGGGAATACGCCAGCGCCAGATCTACCTGGCTGCTGACCATCTTTGTGGGCCTTACTTCAATTTTGCCTGCCGGGCTCGATGAGTGGTACTCCAGGGCGTCTTCCTTACGTATTTTAATAGCCATAAAAGTGTGTTGTCAAAAATCAGATTTAACCACCAAAGCTAACGGAGGGCAAACGAAAATACAATTATCGGCCGGCCGTTGATGATGAAGCAGCGGAAGATTCGAATGTCCGCAGTATTACCTGCATCTCCAGCATCAAATCGCGCTTATCTTTTGAGGGGGCATACACGTAGCCTTCGATGTAATACAGGCGATTTAAGTCTTTGTCGACGAAAGTATAGCTTAAGAAAGGGCCCCCATTGGTAGAGTCGCTCGTTTTCCAAAGGCCGCGGGTTTCCACTGCAAAGTTTCCTTTAAAATTCACCTGTTCCGTTATAAATGGCAACTCCTTTTGGAAGGTGATATACAGATGGTCCTTTTCAATATCGCGCAGGTACTTTTCTGTTACTTTCGACCTCAGCGAAGTAATATCTTCAAAGATCGCCTGGCTTTCATACGGCTCGTGGTATACAATTATGTTTTTGTCAATTTCATTGTCCAGCTGGCGTATCCACACAAACTGATCCTGATTTTTAACCAACTCAAAACCGTAGGGTATCCGCATTTTAAAATTATGCGACTTATCAATTGCCTGGGTAATTTTCTTTTCCTCCACCTTGTATAGGTCGGCCGCAAGCCTTGTTTGCTCAATCCGGGTGAAATGATTGCGAAGCAAGTCGCTGTTTTCTCTCAGTTTTTCAATCAGCGCATTAGAGTCTCTCCCGAACAGGTACAGGATTTCCTGGCCGCGGGCATAGTTGTCTTTGCGGGTAAAGTAAAACAAACTACTGTCGGTCTTTATCCTTTCGAGAGATTCGGGTGTATAGTAGTTTCTCATTTCCCTGCCCGACCGTGTGTTGTTATCCAGGGTAGTTACAAATATCATATTCTTTGCACTTTTCAGGACACCGTTGAGGTAACGGGGAGCTACCTGCTTCAGCTCAAAAAGAGGTTCGTCGCGCGGTAGTCCCGGCATAGGAACGCTAAACACTTTTCTGATCTCGCTACCAAGCGGGCCCCTCCACTGCGCGCTGTCCATCACCAGTATTACCTCAGCTATCTCTCCACGTGCAATGGGCTTCAGCGAGTTTGAGCCTGTATCCTTGTCTGAGGAGCCACAGCCATACAAAAAGATCAATAATGGGAGCAGCAGCCTCACAATGGGAACCAATTTTTTGATCATCGTTAAATCGTTTTTAAACTCACAAGGGGCCTTACGGCCCCCTGAAAATAAGTATAATATTTTATGAAATCGAATAGCCTACTGTAGCAACAATTTTTGCCCTACCTTAATTTGGTTTGATCTTAAATTGTTAAGCTGCTTTAGCTCGGCTACTGTTACATTACCGTATTTCTTCGAAATGTCCCACAGCGTATCTCCTGGTTGCACCAAATGGTACCTGGCCGAAGAGGTGGCGCTTAGCACTTCCTGTTTTGCCGACGCCTTGGCTATTGTTGCAGCAGGCGAATAAGTGCTTGGTTGCTGATGGTAGTTAGGCAACACCCATATATTGAGCCGCTGCCCCACCCTGATCATATTTCCCGAGAGGTTGTTCCACTTCTGCAGATCCGACACCCGCACATGGTAGCGCTGGGCAATTTTGCCTAACACATCGCCAGACTGCACCCTGTAGGTGATCCTCTCTTTGCCGTAGGTACCGCCCGCAGAGGCAATGGCCATCTGCTTTAGCTGTTCCTTGCCTACCCTGCCCGCAGAGTCGAGCAAAAAGTCGATGTTGTCATAAATAAAGTCAATTTTATCGGCCGGTACTCTCAGCGGATAGTTTTTGGCCGTTTCCGGAATTGCCCCCCTTATCAGGTGGGGGTTGAGTTTGAGAATATCGTCGGCACAAAGCCCGGTTAGGTTGGCAAAGGTTTCGATGTGGAGGTACTGATCAACCATCAGCGTATCGTAGGCCATCAGGTATTCCCGTTCGGCAGGATAGAGGTTGTGCTGATCGTGGAACTTCATGGTGTATAGTATGGCAACAAACTGCGGTACATACGACCTTGTTTCTCTGGGCAAATACCGGTAAATCTCCCAGAAGGTTTTTTTATACCCCGACCTGCGAATGGCCTTTCTCACATTTCCTGGACCGGAATTGTATGCAGCAAGGGCCAATTCCCAATCGCCGAAGGTGTTATAAAGCTCCTTCAGGTATTTGCAGGCGGCTTCGGTGGCCTTAAACGGATCCATCCGCTCGTCGATAAACCAATCCTGGTGAAGCTTGTACATGCGGCCTGTGCCTGGCATAAATTGCCATAGGCCCCCTGCACCTACTCGGGAGATAGCATTGGTTCTCAATCCAGACTCGACTATCGAAAGATATTTCAGGTCGTCGGGCAGGCCATGTTCTTTCAGATATTTTTCGAAAATGGGGAAGAAGAAGTCGGCTCTTTGCTGTACCGACCGTATATAGTCTCTGTCTCTTACAGTAAAATAATCGATAAAGGCAAATACTCTGTCGTTGAGGTGAAGCGTTACACCGCCATCCAGGCTGGCCAGCCGTTGTTCAACTTCGTCGTAGGTAAAATCGGGCGCATAATCGAGGGGGAGAATGGTTCGCAAATCAGCCAGATCGGTAATTAGCGTGTCTGTCTGAACCATTCCAAAATCGGACTCACCGTCCTGTGCAAAAACATTACTTAAAAACGAAAGGAGGCAAATCCCCAATAAAAATCTCTTCATACCAACACCTGATTTCCTGCTTAATTCTTATTATCTAAAATGTGTTTCGAAAAAGCGAGCAGCTTTTCCTCTTCAAAGGCATCAGCCATAAGCTGGAGCCCTATTGGCATTCCCTCCTGGTCTTCGCCGTAGGGAATCGAAATTGCAGGTATTCCTGCCACCGAGGCTTGCACCGTAAACAGGTCAGCCAAATACATTTCAAGCGGGTTCTTAGTATGTTCACCCAATTTAAAGGCGACCGTGGGAGACGTAGGAAGTATAATAAAATCATACTCCTTCAAAATTTCTCTTGTTGCCTTCTGAATAAGTTTCCTGGCCTTCAACGCTTTTGTGTAGAATGCGTCGTAGTAGCTGGCGCTTAACACAAAAGTACCTAAAAGAATTCTTCGTTGTACTTCTTTTCCAAACGCCTGCGACCTGGATTTCTTGTACATACTCTCCAGATTAATGTGGTCTTTGCTGCGGTACCCGTATTTTACGCCGTCGTAGCGCGCCAGGTTAGAGCTTGCCTCAGCCGTAGTTAGAATGTAGTAAGTGGGCAGCACATGTTCGAGGTAGGCAAAATCGACCGGTTCAACGGTGTGCCCATCCTGCTTCATCCAATCGACAGCTTTTTTTACCACTGCCTTTACAGGCTCGCTTATTTCAGGCGACTCAAGGGGCTCTCTCAGGTAAGCCACCTTGTACTTCTTCTTACTCTCTACAAGCGCCGAATAGGGCTTCACAGCCTCGTGGGAAACTGTGCTGTCGAATTCGTCGGCCCCCGAAATAAGCTCAAGCACCAGGGCAGCATCATCCACCGTATGAGAAAAAATACCGATGGTGTCGAAAGAGCTTGCATAGGAGAGCAGTCCGTAGCGGGAAATGCGTGAATACGTAGGCTTATAGCCAACAATGCCACAAAAAGAAGCAGGCTGCCTTACCGAGCCACCGGTATCGGTGCCCAGCGAAACCAGGCACATACCAGCCTGTACGGAAACCGCCGACCCGCCGGAAGACCCGCCGGGGACTCTGTTTTGACCGGCGGCGTTTATAACCGGGCCATAGGCCGAATTTTCTGAAGACGACCCCATGGCAAACTCATCACAGTTGGTTCTGCCTATTACGATAGCGTCTTCGTCGAGCAACCGCTGAACAGCCGTAGCGGTAAATTGTGATTCAAAACCTTCGAGTATCCGGCTTCCTGCCTGTAGCTTGTGGCCCTTGTAGCAGAGCACGTCTTTCAGGCTAACAACCATACCAGCCAGGCGGCCGGTAGTACCTTTTTTGAACTTCAAATCAAGTTCATCCGCTTTAGCCAAAGCCTCGGCAGCAAATACTTCAAGAAAAACATTTAGGTGAGCTTTCTCATCAATTACCTGCAGGTATTCTTCTACTAATGCCCTGCAGGTAATGGTGCCCGATCCTATAGCCGCTTGAATGGCGGCTAACGATCTATATTCTTTCAAGACTTAGGCTTATCTTCTTTTACTTCCTTTACCCCCTCTTGAATCTCATCTTTAATCTCCTTGGTAGCATCTTTAAACTCACGAATGCCACGACCAAGCCCTCTTGCGAGTTCGGGAATTTTTTTTGCACCAAAAAAGATCAGGATGATGAACACGATAACTATCAACTCCCAGCCACCTGGCATCCCAAAGGCAAAAACTGTGTTCATAATATTGTTATTTAATGTATTGTAAGAACACAAAGTTAAAGAGAATAATTAACGAAACAGGCCAACGGTGTAATTTTTTACAGGACCGCCAATTCATTTTTTCGTCATCAGCCATTTTTCGGGGTCCAGCTTTTGGTTATTCTTCCAAACCTGGAATTGAATTTCTGAAATGCCGTTATTGTCAGTAAAAACTTCGCCGACCACGTCACCCGTGCTCAATGTCTGACCCTTTCTCACATTCACTTTTTTGAGCCTGGCATAAAGCGTAAAGTAGTCGCCGTGTTTTACAATCACCACGCTGTTCATGCCCGGCACGAAGGCCACGGTGGCCACCGTTCCTTCAAATACAGCCTTCACTACCTCGTCTTTACCCGTTTGAATGTCGATGCCCTGGTTATCAACCTCCACCCCTTTTAAGATTGGGTGGGGGTGGCGGCCAAATCGTGACGACACAAACCCCGTGGAAACCGGCCACGGCAGCTTGTTTTTGTTGCCTTCGAAATGTGCCGACAATGCCGGGGAGGCGGCCAGATTTTTAGTTAGCTTTTCCCTCTCCAACTCTTCCCTGATAATTTCCGCAATCAAGTTGTCGAGCTTTTGGATCGCGCTTTTCCGTTCGGCGAGCTCGCTCTTCAACTGCTTTTCTCTGCTGCTGAGGTCTCTGATGATCAGGTCCTGCTTAATTTTGAGCGACAGCAAATTTTGTGTTTCAGCCAGCTGCGCTGCAAGCAGCTTTTCCTGTTCAGCGCGCTTCACCTCAAATTCGCTTCGCTGCGAGTTTAGTGCTGCTGATACCTTCTGAATTTGCTCGGCCTGTGTGCGCCGTGCTTCGGCATATTGCGAAAGATAGTTGAGCCTCCTGAAAAATTGATTGAAGGTTTCGGCGGAAAACAGAAAAGTGAGCCTGTTATACCCTCGCCCCGATTTCGATGTGGCGTAAATCATCGCAGCGTACTCTTCCTTCAGTGCCTTTACGTCCTTTTCCAGTGCATTCACTACCTGGCTTAGCTCGTCGATGTCGGCTACCAGGTATGATATCTCCTCATTAATGGACTTGATAAGCATCTCACGTGCTTCTATTTGCCTCGTAATGGCGCTCAGCTGGCCGAGGGTGGTCTTCTTCTGGCTCTCCGTTTGCTTTAAAATACCCTGCGCCTCTTCTATTCTTTTGAGGTTATCCTGCTTCTCCTTCTCCAGCTGCGTTCTCGATTTTTGAGCAAGCACACCTGTTGCCGAAAACACCAGCAGAACCATTGCAACAATAACAAGGCGATTACTTACGCTCATATTTTTGCGGAATGCTAAAAGGAAACTTCAATCGCTTGCTGTCCTCAATATCCACTTTATTATGATCAATTTGAATGTTGGTCAAAAAAGTTTTTGGCTCTCCAGGCTTATTATATTCCAGCGAAATGGACGATTGAAACGGAAAAATATGAAAATCATCCAGCAGTTGAAACTCTGAATAGGCGAGACGAAGAGAATTTTTGGTCGGCACATCTGTAATTTCAAGCTTCTCGAGCTTAGATAGCTTGGTAGAGATGTAGTTGTTAAAAATGGCATCACCCTCCTTCTGCTCAACCAGTGCATAGGCGGTTTCTCTCGACACCCGCTCGTTTTGTTCAAGATCTTTGGGCGGATTGCCCAAAATAATTGACTGCAGCAGGCTGTAGCTGATATCGAAATTGTAGCGCTCGCTGAGAGATTTGTAATCGAAAGCAACGTACACCTTATTCATGCGGTCGACCAAAACCAGCGAATCGCGGGTAATAATACCTCTTGCTGCCTCAATTCCCAGCGCCGGTGTAATGGAAAACCAAATGATGCTGTCCTTTTTAATCCGAAGCACAGCATTGGCATTGATTTTACTGTCGCCGTCGGTATAGTTAATTTTGGTTTTGGTAGACAGATAATCGTAGTTCATGGGCTGTACTTCCAGCTTATTCCTATCGAGCACATCAAAGCCTATAAACTTCTTGCTGCAAGAAGAAAACAGTACTAGTCCACAAAATATGACTACTGAAAGGAGCCTACTGCTCATACAATTTCCGGTCGGCAATTTTCTTTTCTATTAAATCAGAAGCATCTTTCAGGCCGCGGGCCTTCTCCCATTGGCGCACAGCCTCATCTACCTTTCCCAATTTATACAGCACGTCGCCATAATGCTCGACAATGGTTCCACTAACGCTCGCTTCATCTTTAATAGCTCTTTCCAAAAAATGCCGGGCTTCCTGATAGTTGCCCTTTACATAGAGCACCCAGGCATGGGTATCGAGATAGGTGCCATTATCGGGATGTTTCTCTACCAGCATAGTGGAGAGCTCAAGCGCCCTGTCGAGCTTTTCTTTTCTCAGGGAAAGATAATAGCTGTAGTTGTTAAGCACGTGGTCGTTGTCAGGATCAAACTTCAGCGCTTCCTCGTAGGCGGCATCAGCTTTAGGGTATTCCTTCAAGCCATTGTAGGCATCGCCCAGCTGACCGTTGAAGTAGCTAGACAGGTCGGGGTCGGCCGCCGCAAACTTACGACCGGCCTCCAAGTTGTTGGAAGCCTGCCGGTATTTCTTCTTCATCAGGTAGGCAGTGCCCGCAAAATAGTACAGCAGTGCCTGGTTGGGAAAAACCTCTATGGCCTGTTCGGCGTGGCTGGCTGCCTTTTCATAGTCTTCCAGCTCAATCTCGAGTGAAATAACATTCTGCCACAGGTTATAATTGGAATCGTCGAGGCCAAGGGCTTTCACGTAGTGGTCTCTGGCCTTCGTTTTATTCCCCAACCTAAACTCCAGGTCGCCGGAAATAGCGTATGCATCCACATTATCGGGGTGCGCCGAAAGCAGATTTTCGGCCAGCTCTTTTGCTGCCGGTTCAAGCTCGGGGTTTGGCAGCTGCGATATGTAGCCGGCGAGTAACTGCACCTTGGCATTTACGTTGAGCGAGGGGTTCGAAAAAGCCGACCGCAGTGATTCCATGGCCTTTTCGGGTTGGCCGTTTTTCCGGTAAATCTCCGAAAGCCTCACGCTCGCCTGCGCATTGTTGGGATTTTCTCTCAGCACGGCCTCCAGGTACGGGATAGCGTCCTTTTCTTTTTCGTTTGAAATAAGCACTTCTGCCAGCGTGAGTTTGTAAGATGACTCCTCCGGGTAAGCTTCAATAAGCTTTTGTCCTTCGGATATGGCCATGTCGATTTTACCTTGCTGAATGTAAATCTGTTGCTTTTGATAAGTGATTTCTTCCAGCACACCAAAATGACCCTCGGCTTTGTCGTATACCTCCATGGCCTTATCCAGTTTGTCCTGGTAGATGTACAAAGCGGCCAGGTCGAACAGATACATTTCGGTATTGGGGATGGTTGCAAGCAATGTTTCGTACAATGCCGCAGCCTCAGAAAAAGCCGACAGGTTGGTTTGCACTTCGGCAGTAAGCAGGTAATAGTATTTGTTGGCCGGGTCGAGTTTGATGGCTTGCTGGCCGTGCATTAAGGCTTTGGTGAAATCGCCTGCTTCAGCAAAAATCTGAGCCATTTTATAATGAACACCGGCATTTTTCGGGTCAATTTCGAGCGAAAGTCCAAAAAGCTCGAGCGCTTTGGCGTAATCTTCAAGCATAAAAAACTTTTCACCTTCGATGAAATAGTATTCCGCCTGAAATCTATCATTTTCTGAAATTTCAGCTGGTAAGTCGCCTCTTCCCTTCTTCTTTTTTGCCTGGCCATACAAATCAGAATATCCGCCTGTAAAAAGGCAGGCCGCAAGTGCAACAATGCATATTCTGATTAACTGTTGATTCATACTGACGCTTTTAGGAGAGAAAAGAAGTTCTAGGATCTAAACATCGGCGACGGTCTTTTTCTCTCTCAAACTTTAATTTTTTTTAACAACGACTCTTGCAATCCTATCTTGTGCCCGTACTGCCGTAGCCGCCTCCACCCCGCTCGGTATCAGTCAATTCCTGTGCCAGCTCCCACTCTATCTTCTCATGGCGTGCCACTACCATCTGCGCTACACGTTCGCCATGCTCGATTTTTACCGGCACAGAAGATAAATTTATCAAAAGTACCTTGATCTCCCCCCGATAATCTGCATCGATGGTACCCGGCGAGTTGAGAACGGTAATTCCACGATTATATGCCAAACCGCTTCGGGGCCTGATCTGCGCTTCGTAGCCTGCGGGCAGTTCAATAAACAGCCCGGTGGGGATCAGCTGTCGTTCCAGGGATGCCAGCTCGATGGGTTCGGCCAGCGCCGCTTTTAGGTCCAGTCCGGCTGATAATACTGTCTGGTAGGCAGGAAGCGAAAAGGGTGACTTGTTAACAATTTTAACCTTCATAAACAATACGGGCCACAAAATTACGAAATAAAACGCTTAGGGAGAGGTAAATCTTTTCTTTCCTTAAATAATACAAGGCACAGGAAGCCGATCACCAGGAGGTTATTCACGGTTAACTCAACAAAAAAGTTATCGAAATTTACACGACTCATCGCAAACACTATACCGGAGGATATTGTAACGTAAAACACTGCATTACTCACCTTGTATGGCACCGGGTAATGCTTCTCTCCCAAAAAATAGCTTACCACAACCATTACCACATAGGCGGCGAGAGTGGCTACCGCAGCACCCACGTAGCCAGCCAGTGGGATAAGCACCAGATTGATAACGACGGTGACAGCCGCCCCAATGCCTGAAATGTACGCTCCATAATAAGTTCTGTCGGTGAGTTTATACCAGACGGAGAGGTTGTAAAAAATGCCAAAAAACAAATATCCCATCAAAAGAAGGGGAACTATAAAAAGCGCCTCACGATATTCAGCCTGCCGCAGAATTAGGCCTATCCAGCTTAAATTGAGCGATATGCCGATAAATACCACGCACCCAAAGATGATGAACCACTTCATTACCCTGCTGAAAAGCTCCGGTGAGTTCTTTTCGGCGGCGTTTGAAAAGAAAAAAGGTTCGGCGGCAAAGCGGAATGCCTGAATACACAAGCTCATGAAAATGCTAAGCTTGTAGCACGCCCCAAATACACCCGCTGCATAGTCGGCATCTCCTTCCGTCATCAAGTATTTGATCATCAGGCGGCTGAAGGTTTCGTTCACGCTGCCGGCCAGGCCCATCAGCGCAATAGGCATACTGTAAAGCAGCATGCTTTTTACGAGCCTATTACCCCAGGTTATTTTAAAGGACAGTAAATCCCGCAAAAAGAAAGGCAGCTGGATTAATGCCGATAGAAAGTTGGAGATGAAAATGTACTCGACCCCAAGTGTGGGATTGTACCAGGGGTTAATGAGCGGTTTCAAAAATAAGAAACCTTCGTTGGCATACGTCTTCGGGGCAATCCACAGAAAAAGCAGGTTAAAGAATATATTAGAAAAGATGTTGAGCAATTTTAGCGAAGCAAACCGCACGGGCCGGCTGTTGAGCCGTAGCTTGGCATAGGGAATGGACAGCACAGCGTCTATAGCTATACTCAGTACGATCCACCGCACTATGCTGCCCAGGCCCGAAAATTGAATGGCGCTGGCTATAGGATCGGAAAAATAAATAATCACTCCGGCAATGATCAGCGTAGAGGAAGTGATCAGCGTCATCACTTGGCTGTATACCGCTGACTTATCGGACCCGGTTTTGGTAGAAAAACGGAAATAGGTGGTTTCGAGTCCGTAGGTAAATACTATCAGCAGAAATGCTGCGTAGCCCGATAACACCGACATTACACCGAATTGTTCGGGCTGAAAAACGGCTGTATAAAAAGGTACGAGCAGGTAGTTGAGCAGCCTGCCAATAATACTGCTGGCGCCGTAAATGACCGTTTGACCGGCAAGTTTTTTGAGTTGACCCATTAACGAAGGTTACGCTCCCTTAAAGGCGGGTTTACGTTTTTCCAGGAAAGCGGTTGTTCCTTCTACAAAATCTTCGGAACCACAGCAGCGGGCAAACGAATTGGCTTCTGTTTGGTAGCCGTTTTCTTCCGGATTATATACGGCGTTTACGCAGTCTATCACCATTCCTATAGCGAGGGGTGCTTTTCCCGCTATTTTGGTTAGTATTTCAGTTGCCTTGTTCAGCGCCTCTCCTTTTGGCACCACGTGGTTTACCAGGCCAAGCGCCAGGGCCTGCTCCGCGGTAATCATGTCGCCTGTGAGCATGAGCTCCACGGCTTTTCCCTTACCTATAAGCTGCGTGAGCCGCTGCGTGCCCCCGTAGCCGGGTATAATTCCCAGGTTCACTTCGGGCTGGCCAAACTTTGCATCTTCCGAAGCTACCCGCATGTGGCAGGCCATGGCCAATTCGCAACCTCCACCCAGGGCAAAGCCATTTACTGCAGCAATGATGGGAGTTTGGCAGTTCTCGATAAGATTAAAAATCTCCTGACCGTTTTCCGCAAATTTTCTGGCGTTCACTTCGTTCAAGGCAGCCAGCTCCTGGATATCGGCACCGGCCACAAAGGCTTTTTCGCCTGCGCCAGTTATTATCACACCTTTAACCTCTTTGGCATCGTAAACCTCCTGTATGGCTTCTTTAATTTCGTCGAGCGTGTTTTGATTCAAGGCGTTCAGTTTGTCCGGGCGGTTAATGGTTATCACCCGTATGGGGCCCTGCTGCTCAATAGAAAGATTAGTTAAAATGCCCATAGGTCTTGTTTTTCGGTTTTGGCTACTAAAATAGGCCGTCTTGTATCAGCGTTCAAATAATTCACAATTTATCAAACTTCAAAATAAATCGGAATTCGCTTACGCCTCTTCATACACGCCATTGTGCGGTATTTATTTCAAGGCGTTAATGCAGCATTTTAAGAAAAAGTGAAGGTTTTACCACAGACCTTACAAAACACTTTGACCCAGATGGCGGTTGCATTACAGTATATTACTTCTCAAATGCAGCAGAATCGGCGACATCAAAAATCGTAAGAGGAGTTTCACCAGTAAAACGGGCAGCAATTTATCCAAAACATTACACATGAATGATTTGAAGTATTTGGTGCAATTTATATATTTGAAATTGTGCCCTTTGAGCTTAGCGGATGAAGTTTAACGTAATCACTACTCTTGTTGTCAGTCTATTAATGTTTTTCGCCCGCCTGGGTTTTGGGCAATACCTTACGCTGCAAAACTATACTGGTTCATGGTCTGATCCCGCCTCCTGGGATTCCCCTGGTATTATTTCGCCGTTATTTGAAGATGTTGTTGAAAATTCGATAGAGATCAAGGGATATATTACCATAGCAGAAGCTGATATACTGGCTGCCGCCAATGATGAAATCAGCTTTAAGGGTGGAAGCCATCAAGGCAAAAGTTTTACCATTACAGATACTTTGGTCATTGAAGGTGACATCCGTTTTAAGAATGGTTCCATGACTTTGGATATTCCAGGCGGAGGATTGATGGTGGTTTTTGGTAATCTGACAGCCGAAAATAAGCTGAATATAAGTAATGGAGGGACCCTCGTTGTAACCGGAAACGTCACCTTTAGCAATGGTGGTCAGGCTGTTTATAACGATGAAGGAGGCAGTATATACGTAGACGGGGATGTCACTGGTAATCTGGATGGAGGTTCCGACGAATTTATTGCGGCAGAGTCTACTACTTTAAGCAACTCGTCCGACCCGGCGGAGTTGGCCTTGTATAGTTTCATTGCGGGCGAAGGAGAAACACCACTGCCTATTAGACTCGGATATTTCACGGGTGGTGTGCACAAATCTGAAATAAACCTGGAGTGGCAAACCCTTTCCGAGGAAAACTTCGACTATTTCGAGGTGCAACGATCTGCCGATGGGGCAGCTTTTGATGTTATTGGCACCGTAAAGGGCAACGGCTTCACTTTCGAGCCACACCACTATTCATTCACTGATTCCCAGCCAGGAATCGGCTTTAATTATTATCGGCTCAATGCTGTAGATTTTGACGGTTCGTCAGAAGTCTTTCACGTTATAATGATTGAAAACCAACCTGATTTTTCCAACGTCAGGTTGTATCCTAATCCAGGCGACGGCCTGTCACTTCGTCTAGACGTTCCTGAAATTTTGTTTTCTCACACACCACTCTCGCTTGTCATTTCGGATCTGAACGGCAAAAGTATTTTTAAACAGGAAATAACCGGGCAATCTATGCTCGCCTCATTTCAAAGCACACTGCCTGATGGCATGTACATCGCCACCCTAACCACCGACCGCTACGTCCATAGTATAACAATAATTGTTCATTAAGCTGGTGGTAATGGCTACTGCCGGACAGAAAATTACGAGGGGCGCTAGCGGGTAAGAAAAATTACGGCTTCCACTCAAAACCTTACGTACGATGGCAACAGCTCCCCCGGGCTCGCATACGGTCTTAATGTCTCAAAATGAGCCCTCCAAAGGTACGGAAACAGCTGAGGAAAAACAGGCCAAACATGAAACCCCTAAAAAACTCGATAAACACCCCTTTTCCTACACATGAATGATTTTAGCTTGTAAAGAGCCCTCCCTAACTTTGTTGTGTGAGCTATAGAAGTGAAATGATGATGTTTTATCGGTTTTTTCTATTGGTGTCGTTATTGGTTTACTCTCAACTGGCGCAGGGCCAGCATCAGACGCTAAACGACTATATAGGGGCCTGGGAAACAGGGGCAAGCTGGCTAAATGGCAGCCAACCTGATCCATTGGCTAATGGAATAAATGTCAACATCAGTGTTTATGGCTACATAACTGCCAATAGTTCTCTGAGCTTTGCGGCTAACAATGAATCGAAATCTATTATCATTTATGATACTTTAGTGGTAAAGGGTGATATGCATTTCAATAACAAGGCGATGGACCTTGTTGTTGAAGACGGAGGATTGCTGGTAGTATTTGGGGACTTTTCTGCAACTAACAAAATCTCGATCGCAAACGGGGGCACAATGGCTGTAACCGGCAACATGACCTTCAGTGATTCGGGTCAGGATACCTTTGAAAACATTGGCGATGGTAAATTATATGTAGATGGTACCATATCAGGAAACACTGATGCAGACGGCATAGATGAACCGACCACCAGTCTGGACGGTTCGGCTGAACCAGGCGAGCAACAGTTATTTAATTTTATTAACAACGAAGGCGAAACACTTCTCCCAATTACCCTCAGCTATTTTACCGGAGCTTTGCAACATAAAAGCGTCGCTCTCGCCTGGGAAACACTTACCGAAGAAAACTTCGACTACTTTGAAGTACAGCGGTCGGTAAACGGTGCAGCTTTTGAAACTATAGGCGCCGTAAAAGGCAATGGTTTTACTTCCGAGCCTCAGCAATACGCATTCACCGACCCTTCCCCCCGCATCGGCTTCAATTACTACCGCCTCAACGCTGTAGATTACGATGGCACTTCAGAGCTTTTTCAGGTAATAAGCGTGGAGGTTAAACCGGATTTCTCGTCGGTTCGTATATATCCCAACCCGAACAACGGCGACTCTTTCACCCTGGCAATCCCCGAGAACCTTCAGGGCGGTATATTTAACCTGGCAGTTACCGACGTAAACGGCAACGTTTTGCTGGAGCAGCAGGTGGCGGAGTCGACAGTACAGGCTTCTTTTCAATCAAAGCTTGCTCCGGGCATCTATTTCGTTTCCCTGGAAACGCTCAACTACACCAGCACGCTGCGTTTGCTGGTCAACTAGGCACCAGGTTAGCCAGAATTTCTTCTGTCATTCTTCGCAGGTCAAAAGCTGGCCTCCATCCCCAATCCCTTCTGGCATACTGGTCGTCTATACTATTGGGCCATGAGTCAGCAATTTTCTGCCTGAAATCGGGCGTGTAGCTAATGCTGAAATCGGGGAAGTGGGTGCGAATGGCCTCGTAGATTTCCGCGGGGGAGAAACTCATAGCGCTCAGGTTATAACTGGACCTAACGGTAATGTTTTCAGGCGCTGCCTCCATCAGCTGAATGGTGCCGTTTACAGCGTCGGTCATGTACATCATAGGCAGGTAGGTGTCTTCGCGCAAAAAACACTCAAACGGCTTCCCCTCTATTGCTTTATAGTAAATGTCTACCGCGTAGTCTGTGGTTCCGCCTCCCGGCTTGGCTTTGTACCCAATGAGCCCCGGGTAGCGAATGCTCCTTACATCTACCCCATATTTGAGAAAGTAATACTCACACCACCGCTCACCAGCCAGCTTGCTTATGCCATACACGGTGTTAGGGTCCATCACTGTATGTTGTGGCGTATTATCGAGGGGAGTAGATGGCCCAAAAACCGCTATCGAGCTTGGCCAATACACTTGCTCAAGATTTCTCTCACGAGCCAGTTCCAGCACATTAAGCAGGCTGGTCATATTCAAATCCCAGGCAAATTTGGGGTCGGCCTCTCCTTTCGCTGACAAAACAGCTGCCAGATGGTAAACTTTTGTGATTTGGTGGCGTGAAACCACATCGCCAAGCTGCTGTTTGTCCATCACGTTCAGCTTTTCAAATGGCCCGGCCAGCAGACTCTCTTTAGGTGCGGCCACGTCGGTCGCTACCACATTGTCATTCCCGTACTGTAAACGAAGCGCTTCCGTGAGCTCTGTCCCCAATTGACCGCAAGCTCCGATAAGGAGAATTTTACCCATGTTATCTTTTTGGTGGTGTTAATGTTGCGGAGCAAAATTAGCAATAATGGCACAAGGCAGAAACGTCTTCGGAAGATCAATCTAAATTTAATCATTACATCTATATTTGCCGAAAGGCTTCACAATGACTTTCAGGGAATACCTTCAGGCAAAAAAAATTGATCCTAAAGCTTTCGCACTTGGAGAACCAGGGCAGTTCAAAGACTTTAAAGCTTTGTTCGATCAGCTTCATCCCGATAGCTTCACCGCACAAAAGCTTTTTCTCATTAATAAAATCCGCCGGAGGTTTCCCTACACCGAACCTGCCGAAGCCGAAACAAAGGAAGCCCCGAAAGCAAAAATGATGAAACCCAAACTAAACATTATACCCA
The DNA here is from genome assembly GCA_965651695.1 of uncultured Imperialibacter sp. Lineage (GTDB taxonomy): Bacteria > Bacteroidota > Bacteroidia > Cytophagales > Cyclobacteriaceae > Imperialibacter. The sequence goes on from CBFGTI010000014.1 coordinate 50,990, forward strand.
AAACCAAGGAATAGAACTATGTACGACTCGTTGAAAGAAAAACTCACCAGGGAACTGCAGGAAATACGTGAGGCTGGCCTATATAAAACCGAACGCATTATAACCACCCCCCAGGGTGCAGTAATCAAAACCGAGGGAGGTAAGGAGGTAATTAACTTTTGTGCAAACAATTACCTGGGGTTGTCGGCGCATCCGGAAGTGCTGGCTGCTGCCAAAAACACCCTCGACACGCACGGCTATGGTTTGTCTTCGGTGCGCTTTATTTGCGGCACGCAAGACATACACAAGACGCTGGAGCGTAAAATATCGGAATTTTTGGGCACAGAAGATACCATACTCTACGCAGCGGCCTTCGATGCCAACGGGGGGGTGTTTGAGCCCCTCTTTGGTGCCGACGACGCCATTATATCCGACGAGCTCAACCACGCTTCCATTATAGATGGTGTAAGGCTTTGTAAGGCACAGCGATTCCGCTACAAGCATAACAACATGGCCGACCTGGAAGAACAGCTGAAAGCCGCCGCCCACTGCAAAGAAAAAGTAATTGTGACCGACGGCGCTTTTTCGATGGACGGCACGATTGCACAGCTGGATAAAATTTGTGACCTGGCAGATAAGTATAGCGCCGTGGTTATGGTAGACGATTCCCACGCCAGTGGGTTTCTTGGCAAAACCGGCAGAGGCACACATGAGCACCGCGGCGTAATGGGCCGTATCGAGATCATTACCGGCACCCTGGGGAAAGCCCTGGGAGGAGCCTCGGGCGGGTTTACCAGCGGCAAAAAGGAGATCGTAGAAATACTGCGGCAGCGCTCACGGCCATACTTGTTTTCTAACACACTGGCACCCGCAATTACGGGGGCATCTATTGCTGTAATCGACCTGCTGTCTAAAACCACGGCCCTTCGTGACAAGCTGGAACGGAATACGAAATACTTTAGGGAGAAAATGACTGCAGCCGGATTTGACATAAAGCCCGGAGAGCACCCCATCGTGCCTATTATGCTATACGATGCTGTATTGTCGCAGCAATTTGCCCAAAAACTACTCGATAAAGGCATCTATGTGATCGGCTTCTACTACCCTGTGGTTCCCAAGGGGCAGGCCCGAATCCGGGTGCAGATTTCCGCCGTCCATGAAATAGCACACCTCGACAAAGCCATTGCAGCTTTTACTGAGGTTGGTAAAGAACTCGGTGTTTTAAAATAGGTAGGGGTTTCACTATAGCTTTACTAAGCTCTGGCAGCTTAGTAAAGCTATGCCCATCTATTTTTTGCGGATGGCTTTGGTCCACACAGGTATTTGTGTGTGGTTAATTACGTTTTTCGAAATCATACCGCCGAGCAGCACGCCCAAGCCCCTGCGGGGGTGCGTGGCCATGGCAATCAGATCGGCCCGTATTTTACCTGCGAATGCCAGGATACCTTCTGCCTCGTCGCTTTCGTGGTAGGTGTTGATGGTGTAGTTTTCAAGCTTAAAGAAGTCGGCAAATTTCTGTACACGCTCACGCACTTCATCATCATTTACCCACACAGGCTCAAAAACTTTTAGCAAGTGAATTTTCGCATCGTAAAATTTCTGCAGCGCCTTTAAGTCTTCCATTATGTATTCCTGTTCTTCCATCAGGTTAGTGGCGTACACAATGTTCTTTATGTTCAGCAGGTCGCATTTCGACTTCACGGTTATCATCGGTGCTTGTGCATACCTGCTCAGCTTCTCGGCGTTCGACCCCACAAAAACTTCGTCAATGCCTGATGAGCCACCCGAGCCCATTACAATCAGGTCCGGCTGGTGATGGTCGACCATTTCAAATATCTTATCGAACGTCTTCCCGATTTTTACGTCAAATTCCATTTTCACTCCCTGATATGCCGGATCACTCAGCATTGCCTTCATCCGTTCGTCGGTCTTTCGTACCAGTTGGGCGATGTAAATATTCTCTTCGGGGTTATACCCCACTATTCCCATGGTATTGAAGCTGTAATCGTGGGGATCTTCAATCACATTAACCAGAACTATGGAAGCCCCGAGTTTTTTGGCCAAAGGATAAGCGGTATCGAGCGCATAGTAAGCCTCTTTGGTGAAGTCAGTGGGAATAAGAATTTTTTTCATGAGTAGTTTCGGGTTTGTTTTCAATCAGGAGCTTGTCGCTCTTAATATTACTAAAATTGTCAGAAAAACAGGTGGCAATAAACCAGACTCGCCTGTTTATTTTTCAACCGGCATCGGTTTATAGCAAAAGTGTTTCGTTTAAAGTTAACAAACATACCAATCATCGCCCCGCACGAAAATGACTTTAAGAGAAACATTTGCTGAACTTTGTCATTCATATAATTGATAATTGCCGGGGATGGTTATTTTTGGAAATTCTTCATTTAACCGTACCCAATCAAGTGGTGAGATTAACGCTGTTTTTAACTGTCCTTATCGCTTCCTATGCCGCAACCGCCCAGGAAGCCCTTTTCCCAATCGTAAAAGGCCATGGGGGCATTTATGAAATACCAGAGGCAGTAGAGTACCCGCCAAACGACAAGAAGTACAAAATAGTAGTCGATATTAAAATTGGGTCCGAAGGCGTTAAATCGGTAAATCCGGGGCTAAACAACCTGGCCAGGCTATTGAATTTGCACGGCTTAGGCGGGGTAAGCAAGGAAAATCTGGAAGTAGTGGCTGTAGTGCACAACGAGGCCACCGTTTCTGTTGTCTCACACAAAGCCTACGAAAATCGCTTTGGTACAAAAAATCCAAACATCGATCTGCTTACGTCACTTCACGAAGCCGGCGTCACACTTTTTATTTGCGGGCAGTCGCTGAGGGCGAGAAAGGTTGATCCGGATGAGCTGGCCGAAGAGGTCGCAATCAGCCTGTCTGCCCTTACGGTGCTCACAAAGTACCAGCTGGATGGTTACGCTCTTATTAGTTTTTGAAAAATGAAAAAAAAGTTGTTAAGTCGTTTGTTGCTCGCTTACCTGATTCCCGGGTCAATGCTATATTCATGCGGCGACGACAAGAGCAAAGCCGACAACCCGCCCGTGTTACCTAAAGCAAACTCATCGGTGACGTACTCACCAAAAACCAGGCTAACATCGGAGAGCAAAATTGAGGTTTCAGTGCAGTTGAACAAGGCTGAAGACCAAAATAAACTACACGTCGACTCTATTACCGTATCGTGGAACAATACGCACTTGCTTACTTCTCAGGCCACCGGCTTCACACTTCCGCTTGAGGGGCTAAATGCAGGGAAACAGGACATTTTAACCATAGTGCACCTAAGCAACGGCAACACCGAAAAGCATTACCTTCGCCTCACGGTGCTGGCACCTTCGGCCCCTGTCTCCTACTCTTACAACAAAGTAAATACCTTCACCCACGACCCCGACGCCTACACGCAGGGGTTGTTTGTACATAATGGCTTTTTTTACGAAAGCACGGGCAAAGAGGGAAAAAGCACCCTGAGGAAAGTAGAAATAAAAACAGGTAAGGTGGTGCAGCAGGTAAACGTCGAAGACAAGTATTTTGCCGAGGGGATTACGATGTACAACAACCAGATCTTCCAGCTTACATACACCACAAACATCGGTTTTGTGTACGATAGCGAAACCTTCGAACGCATAAGAACCTTCAACTACCCTACTGAAGGCTGGGGTCTTGAAACGATGGGCGACCAGCTTATAATGACAGATGGGTCGGAAAATATTTACTTTATGAACCCCGAAACCTTTGTTGAGCAACGCCGCATACAGGTATACGATCATCAGGGGAAGGTCGACCAGTTGAATGAGTTGGAGGTAATCGACGGAAAGATATATGCTAATGTGTACCAAACGGACAGAATAGTGATCATCAACCCTGAAACGGGTGTGGTGGAAGGCAGTATCAACCTGCAGGGCATTTTAAATACGCAGGGCTACAACCGGCCCCTTGATGTGCTCAACGGCATTGCCTGGGACGAAACCACCGGGGCTTTGTATGTAACCGGAAAATGGTGGCCAAAGGTGTTTCAGATCGAACTGGTAAAAATACAATCTTAACAGAAATATTAATGAGCTTAGAAAAAGCAACCGCCCGTGTGAGGGACCTAGCTGCCAGCAACGGCGGCGCTATTAACAGCACAGTGAAGTTCGGCTTTTCCGAAGGGGTAATTTTGCTTGACGACACCAAACAGCCCACGGAGGTATCGAACACCGATGCTCCCGCTGCTTGCACAATTACCATGGAACTTGGGGATTTTACTAAATTGCTTGATGGCGATTTGGATCCTATGAGTGCTTTTATGGGTGGAATGATGAAGATAGACGGGGATATGAGTATTGCCATGAAGCTCACATCGCTTTTTTAGTACAGCCTGCAGCGCCGAATTAAGGTCTGCAGTATCATCATCGATTATGACTATGAGACAACTGGTTACTGACAAAAATGCCGCGAGATACGGTGAATTTGTAGCCCGTGGCCGCGAATCGTCGCGACTTGAACAACTGAGCGATTGTATTTTTGCATTGGCGATTACCATGCTTCTTGTCTCAACTTCTGCGCCTCAAACTTATTCTCAGCTGGTAAGTTTCGTGTCAGACATGCTCGCCTTTGCCATCTGCATAGTGTTGGTTATGTGGATATGGCACGGCCACTATCAGTTTTTTCTGCGCTTTGGCCTTCGCAACATGCGTATTATCGTACTCAATACGCTGCTGATGATTGTCGTTTTATTTTATGTATACCCACTTAAGTTCCTTTCTTCCTTCCTTATTAAGTATTCAGCTATTCTTTTGAAGGGATATCTCATAAGCGACTCATTTTTTAACGAGCTTAGGGATATCCGCGGTATCATTAGCTGGCATCAAATGCCTGCACTGCTGCTGATCTATAATGTTGGGTTCATAAGCATCTTCTCCATATATATTTTTATGCACCGGGAGGTACTGAAGAACAAACTGATTTTGGGTCTTGACAGAACCGAGGAAATACTGACCCGCTCCATTGTAGCTCATTACACAGGCATTGCTACAATAGGCATTGTGTCTACTGGCATTGCCGTTGCCGGATTGCTCATCGGCTGGTCTTTTGCCGGTATGGTTGGCGGTATCATCTATTTTCTCATTGGGCCCGTATCGTACATTATCGGCAAGCGATACGAAAAGCAACTGGCTGAGCCTGCCGGCGAGAAGGTGACACCAGCGATTTAGCAATGGAATTCCAATCTGCCAGCTTTAATCAGCGGCTACTGGCGCAAATGGTTGACCTTACCATTATTTTTCCTGGCTTTTTGTTGTTGGACCTCCTCCCCGGAAGCTCCAGCCACATGTTCTGGGCCATTTGCTTCACTTTGTACTTGCTCTATTCGGCTGCTTTCGAAAGTTCCAAACACCGAAGCACACCGGGCAAAATGCTGCTTCGCCTCGAAATAGTGCCGGTTTCGCAAAAGCCATACAAGCTCCCTCAAACGTTTCTCCGGCAATTGCTCAAATGCGCATCGCTTCTGTTGCTTTTCGCGGGATTTTTCATGATCTATTTTCACCCCAGGGGACAAGCACTACACGATTACCTCACCCGAACCCGGGTTGTGTCCAAAATAGATCCCAGGGCCAACTGGTAACGCAGGGCGATTGCATTTAAAATATTTTCTTTGAAATTCCCTCCGGGCGGCTTCTTTTTTGCCCGTTCCACGTCGGCTGCCGGGCGGCCCGTTCCACGTCGGCCTGCCCCTGAAGGGAAAGAAGAATTTCAAAGCTGTTGCGACCGGCTAGGTTTCACCCTTTAGGGCGCGGGCCGACCTGGAAGGGTAATAAAACAGATTTGAAACTCAATTGACGGATCTGGTTTAAGTGCGATTGCCCTCACTGGTAACGAAAAAATTGTAGTTAAATAAGATAAATTGGATAAATTTGAAGGTCGATGTACTTTAGAAGGTTTTTTTAAAACAGCGATCTAATTTTTAGACAAATCATACAATCATGGCTAGATCTGGCGTAAAACATTTCGAGGAATTTTTTGAGGGAGTGATCTTCTGGGGTCGCTGGGTACAGGCTCCTATGTACACGGGCCTCATCCTGGGCTCTTTTATGTATTTGTATAAGTTCTTTGAAGAACTCTATCATTTGTACGAAGGCCTTGTTGAATATACTGAAGCCAAAGTTATGCTGGGCATATTGGGCCTGGTTGACATAAGCATGGTAATGAATCTGCTGGTAATGGTGATAGTAGGTGGCTACTCAATCTTTACCAGTAAAATTGATGTAGACCACCATGAAGACAAACCTCAATGGCTGGAGGGCCTGGATGCAGGTAAACTGAAGATAAAATTAGCCTCCTCACTGGCCTCTATTTCCGGTGTTCACCTGCTAAAAACTTTCATCGATGTAAGAGGTATGAGAGACGTAGAAGGCTACGACGGTATAATGGTGGAAATAGCCATACACCTCACATTTATTGTGTCGGCATTGCTTCTGGCCTATACCGAAAAAATACAGCATTCGTACAGCTCTCCTCACGGTCATATCATCGATCCGGCAAAGGATTCGCATCATTAATAAAACCGCGGCCGGCATAAAATAGCAAAGAGGTGGTAATTCACCTCTTTTTTTATTATCAAAAAAGCCGCCTTGAAGGCGGCAATAATAGATCAGGTTGGTTATCGAATTCTTCAATTTACATTTTTTACCTCAAAAGGTAAAACAACATCCCGAATTCTTTAGAGGGCGCAATGCCCCCCCCCGCGAGCAACTTTACAATTGCTTACTCATACGAAATTGAATAAAAACGACTTCATTGCGAATAGCATGTTCCGCCTTTATTAGCTGAAAGCCGTTTTTCTCGAAAAAAGGACGGGCAGTAATGCTGGCATCGGTGGTGATCTCCTTCAGCTTTATTGAGCGGGCGTATTTCTCCAGCGACTGCAGCAATGCAGAAGCAACTCCCTTTCGCTGAAAACCCTTGTGCACATACAGCATGTCTATATGCCCCTGCTTTGTCAATTCCCCAAACCCTGTGATTGTACCATTTGCCTCAGCAACGATTGTGTGATTGGCCAGCTGCCTGTCGCTCCACACCTTCGCACCGGTATTTGCGGTGGTCCAGGCCTCTATTTGCTCACTCGAGTAATGCTTGCGATTAACATGCTGAACTGTATCCTTAAACAATTGCAACAACTCGGGTGTCTCCGAACTTTGAAATGCTCTTAAAATCATGTAAAAAGTTTAGGCTGCTTATAAACTTGAAAGATAAATCAAAAAACGTGGCACGCAAACATTTTTGTCGACAACAGCCATACATAATTAGCACACTGCCGCTTAGATGCCTCATTCACCAAAGAATTTCAGCCTGACTGCCTAAAAACTACGATGAAACCATCTGCATAAAAATTTAACCTTTTGAAGAAACCAAGAGGCGAACACCTCTCGAAACACTCAGGAAGCCGTTCGGATAAAAATTTCGAAAAGCCCATTCACCAACTGCATTTGTTGGGGAAAGTCATTAATAACCCGCAAGAGACAGAAGTATCTTTCGATTTATCGTTGATAGAAATACGCTCATACAATTGTGCTACACAACGGTATCTTCACCCGTTTTTGCATTTTTCAAATATAGTCGACCGTGTGAATTTCGCAGATCGCAGCCCAAACCGCCAGTTAACGCTTTCCTCCTACTACCATTTCATCTAAGAAAAGGCCCCGATAGGTAATCGTTATATAATGACACACTCGCTTTTTTGAATTATTTACAATTTCAGAGCCTTCGAAAACGATTCCTGCTATAGAGTATTTAAAAATACAGAATAATACTTTTCGTATATCAATTTTTATTTCATTACTTTTGAATTTGGATTGTCTTTTGCATCTTTGTTAATAAATGATTATCAGTGCGTTGCTCTGATAATGGATTCTTCAACTTACCACCGTAAATTATTCGTTTATGAAAAGAGCTTTTCTATTACTTGCACTGTTTATTGGAGTTGGTTTTGTTAGTCAGGCACAGGAGGAAGCCGGAACGTTTTCTTTTAATTTTCTTGAGGATAGACTGGATGCCTCCGGTATCAGTGAGGCCAGCATACCCGGTCACTACCTTGGAGTGGATATTGCAAAGAAACTCGAACTACTAAAAAGCACATACACCTGGAAGGAAGAAGGAACTCCCAATAGTCCAACATCCAAGACGATCGTTGAAAAACCTGCCATATACTATTCAGTAAAGAAACTTGATAAGTATTATAAGAAGGCGATAAAAAAGGGGGAGATTTCTGAGGAAGAGGCGAGGGATGCCTTTACCAAAGCTTTGGATATCGCTTTATTTATCAGGTATCAGGAAACGGACGCCTTTGAAAGCACGCTCCGCACATTAAAAGAAGAGTCCGATATTGCTCTTCTTTATACCAAAAAAGTTAAATTAGAATTTTAAAGATAACCTGTAAGAGGGTTCTACTACTATCGATCAATCGTAAGGTAAAGGGGTTTCGGCCCCTTTACTGATTTTATAGCCTTGTAGCATCTTTTAATATAAAACTCAACTGGTAAACGTCGCTATTGTTGAGTTGAAGCAAACCCTCGAAAGTCACCTTCTGGTCCATCTGGAGTGCGCCAACTTTTTTGTTTGGGTATACCATCATCACGCTTTCGGGTCCGGCCTCACCGCAAAAAAAACAGGTAGCCATTGGATAGCGCGACAATACAATTGCGTCGGCCGTCAAGTCTATCGGAAGGTAGTAGCCGGTAATTTTCACCTTCTTTCCCTCCAGCGCCAGCAGCTCATCGGTAAACTCGGGGAAATAAAATGACGCGTTTTCGCTCTCAACATATTTCGAACTAAACGGCACTTTTTCGAGCACGTTCCACATATCCTGGTCTGCCCACATCAACAACCAGATGCAAAAGATAGACAACGTGTTCATAGCTATTTAATATATACAGGCCAATGTCGTTTAGTTAGCGAATTATAATCCTCTCCCTTGCCCTCACTAGCCGTGCGCCTCCCAATGCTCTTAAGTTAAGGCCGATCCACCCACTGCCGGGCGGCTTCGATTCCCTAAAGGGGCCAGGCCGAAGCGTTGCAGCTTTCCCCTTCAGGCCGACGTGGAACGGGCCAGGGGTAATGACGCAGAAGAAGTCAATACCTTAACTTAAGAGCATTGTACCCTCTCCTAAGAGGGACAATAGGTCTAACTAAACGACATTGATGTGCAGGTGCAAAGATAGTTATATAAAAAGAAAGGCAGGAGAGCTACCTCTTCCTGCCTTTTCATGGATTAGTCCTAAATATTTATTAAACCATCGCCTTGTCTTTGGCATTGATGTTTTCGGAAACAATCTGACCATCGAATAAGTGAATGATGCGGTGTGCATATTCGGCGTCAATGGGTGAGTGTGTTACCATTATTACGGTAGTGCCCTGTTCGTTCAGGTCGCTGAGCAGGTTCATCACCTCCTGTCCGTTGGCGGAGTCGAGGTTACCTGTTGGTTCGTCAGCAAGTATAAGCTTTGGCTTGGCCACCACGGCACGGGAGATAGCCACACGCTGCTGCTGACCACCCGATAGCTGCTGAGGGAAGTGGCTCTTTCTGTGCATAATCTTCATATGCTCCATTACTTCTTCTACTCTCTTCTTACGCTCCGCAGCCGAATATTTCAGGTAAATAAGCGGAAGCTCAATGTTCTCATATACTGTGAGCTCGTCAATCAGGTTAAAGCTCTGAAACACGAAGCCGATGTTCGCCTTTCTCAGGTCGGCACGCTGGCGCTCTGAGTGCCTGGAAATTTCCTGCCCCATAAAGTGGAACTCACCTTCAGAGGGGTTGTCGAGCAAGCCGATGATATTAAGCAAAGTAGACTTACCGCAACCAGATGGTCCCATGATAGCCACAAATTCACTTTCTTTTACTTCAAGATTTACACCTGCAAGGGCTGTTGTTTCAATCTCATCGGTGTAGTAAAACTTTTTGAGTCCTACGGTTTTGATTACTGTTTTAGCGTTTTCCATACGTTATATGGTTAGAATATTGGTTTATCATTTAAATACTAATCTGTCTTTATCCTGGTATCCCTCGTAAGAAGAGACAACAACTTTTTCTCCGGGTTGCAATCCTTCGATTACTTCATAGAATCTCGGGTTCTGACGGCCAAGGCGTATGTTCCTTCTTGTGGCAAACTCACCTCCTGGCTCTACTACAAATATCCAGTTGCCTC
>CBFGTI010000015.1:0-60918 GCA_965651695.1 uncultured Imperialibacter sp.
GCGCCATTTGGCCGGCTACTGGCATTAATGCCCTATTGGCCCGGCAGCAGTTTAAACTTGGCGACCCCATCCAATTTAGAAAAGATGACCAACCGATTCCGTTTTACCTGGCTGTAATAGGAATGGCAGACGACAAGTGGGAGGTGCGCTTTAGTGAGACTGGCATTACGTGGTCAAAATCTTACTTTCTTAAGAAAACGAACCGTGGCGACATAGAAGCGCCTCCCTACCTGGTTTATGAAACCGGTTGGAATGGGGTCCATTTTGTTGCACTAGGTATTGGCAAATACGGCGAAGAGAACGGCGAACGCTATGCCTGGCAGATTAAGAGCTTTGTGAAGAGTATAACGTTTTAAGATTAAATTTGAACTTACGTGACCATGGCAAGACCTAAAAAATACAAACAAAAGCCGGTTGTGGAGGTGGAGCGGAAGCAGACTGTGAAAGTATACAGGAGCCCGGTATACAAGTTGCTCGGCACCAGAAGGCCACCTATTAAAATTGTGCCGGATGATAAAAAGGATTGAGGTGACGATTAACCAAACCCCACTATGGAACCAAACGAGCGACAATTTGACGAAGAGTTGCTTTATGTGAGCAACAAAATTAGCGATCTGAATGAGGTGATGCCTCCGAACAGAATAACTGACCTGGAAAGCGCCCGAGCTTTGACAAAAGGGTATTACAAGGCATTGAAGGACGGAAAAGCGCATTTGCTTCACGTGACGAAAGGAGTAACGAAAAAGAATTTTGCCCTTGACTACGGCTTCAGCCAGCCCATTGAAAATTTACCTGCTTACCGCTTTGATAGGATAGAGCAACTGAAGGACAGAAGATTTAGCAATATCAGATTGAGGTTTACATTCGCCCATGAAGGAGACCAGTTTGAAATTGATTTTGTTGACCTTAGGCTTTCTACGAGGTTCTTCAATTTCGTGAAACGAATACTGTTTAAGAGGCTTTAGGCGAATCTGCAAAACGCGCTGTAGGCGGTAGCAGTTTTTGACAATGGTGCTTTGTAGTTAAGAATAACGGTTTTAATTTTGATTCAATCAGTCATAGTCACAATTGACTGGTTGGTTGAAAAGTTCAAAGAAGCCACCCGGCGTTGCCGGGTGGTTTTTTATTTTGTGGAACTAAAAGAACGGGCCCACCCATACTTGCATCTCATTTAAGAATTACCGAGTCCGCCACAAGAATTTTCAGTTATATCTCCTACTGCCCAGGAAGAGGCAAATAGTTAACCTGTTATTTTAGCGAAGTATTTTCGGGATATTTTGTACTTTGGTTTAGTAAATCCCATTTTTTAATGTCTTTTTATGCAAGATTCGCAAGACTATTTCCAGTCAGAAACTATTAAAAACATATCCGTTGCCAGCAGTGGTGTTTGGATATTTACCCATGCCACACATTACTTCCTAAGCCTGCTTATTGTCTCTTTGGGCAAGCATCCGGTATATATAATTTACAGCGGAATAGTGTCCTTTCTCTGTTCCTTGTTTATCGTTTTTACATTTTCTCATCGAAAAAACGACTTTGGCCTTAAGCCCATATCAATTTCAGTTTTGAACGCATTGCTATTATATGTCACTGTAAACGGCATTCATTCTGCTTATTCAACCATTGACGCAGCTTCGCCTTCTAAAAATCCACAGGCAAGGCTAGTCCCATTCATCAACCCTGAACCCTGGTTGCCGCCGCTTTCTATGAAAAAGAAAATTGATCTTCTATCCGAAGAAGTGACCGGATTGGAACAGCAAGTCGAGGGTTTGCGTGTTGTGAAGGACTCTCTTAGCAGCTTAGTAGAGCGGTGTGAAATAATTACAGACAGTATATACCTTCTTACTGTCCCTAAGGCCTCTGCTATTTATATGGGCGAAGACTATGTTTCCGACCTTCATTTAGTTGCCAGAATCAATCCGGCATACGTACAATCGCTCTCGGTTAATGGGCAAAAGTTGGAGACATCCGCGAACAGATTTATTGACTCTTATAAATTATTACAAAAAGTAAACGCCGCGAGCCAACAAAGTGTCCAGAGAAGAGACCTGAATTTTCATGCTGAAGTAGAGCTACTTAACGGGGAACGGAAAACTCTTCACAACAAAACTAGTTACGATATAATGAGGCCTGTAATAAGTGTAAGTTCACGCGCTGTTCCCACTCTATATCTTAATTGCAGGCATGAAGTTGATTTCACGGTGTCTGGATTGATGCCTGCCTCGCTCACCTTTCAAGGAGATGGTGGTACAGTGTTGCGGAGTGAAGAAGGGTCTGTACACCTTATTCCTTCCTCTTCAGAAATGAAAGTTAACGTTTTCAACAACGACATTTTGATTGGCACCAAGGGTTTTAAAGTTCGGAATGTTCCGCCGCCTACAATTGTTGTAGAGTCAAACGGCAGGCAGTTAAATTCTTTATCGCCTGGTTTGCGTCAACTTTCAGTTGTAGCTAAACCAGACGACGATTTTCAAGCCATGCTGCCAATCGATGCTACATTTGAAGTTACTCAGTGTGAGATAGCACTGGTTCGAGGAGCTAGAGCTGTCGCTGTCAGACGCTATAACTTGGCAGCTATTGATTTAAAGGAGATTTTGGCCCCGGCAAAAGTTGGGGATGTGGTCGTAATTGAGGTCCGTGCTGTACGGCGACGGAATTTTAGAGGGGAAAATGAAGTAGTTAAAGAATACGGACCGCGAATCCACACTCTAAAAGTGGAATGACGCGAGAATCATTAAGCCCACGGAAATGGAAGGACATCAGTTGTTGCTATTTTATTTACTAGTACAATAATCTTTTATGTGTGTAGATGAAGAATATCAATTGAGAAAGCAATTGTTAGAAGCTAAACGCCGAGGTGCTGACCAGGAACTGATTGACGAGCTGGTTGATAAAATACTGCGCTTTCAAACGCCACTGGAAAAGGAAGTGGAGGATGCTGAAGATTTAATGAACCTACTGCCAGTTTATCATCACGTGAGCGGGTATTCTCATCCTCTGAAAGTTGTATTTAGCTCTCTTCAGCCTTTTCAGGCTGAAGTGGCTGAATGGGGATTGACAGCCCCGTGGGTGAAAACGAAGAAAGAGGCTTACGACTTCAAAAAGCCGGCAAACAATTGCTTGAATGCTCAAGCTGCAGGTATGTTTGAGAAGTCGACCTTTAAGTATGCGGCAAAGTATGGCCGGTGTGTAGTATCGATTGACTCGTACTATGAACACCATAAGGCAAACGGCAAGACTTACCCGTTCCGGATTTTTAAAAAGGATGGCAGCCCGCTTTACATTGCGGCCATCAGCTCAAGAACCAAATACGTAGACGAAGCCACCGGCGAGGAAATTACAAAAACCACGGTGGCCACGCTAACCACTTCGGCAAATGTAACCCTTGCAAGAATACACAATGAGCCGGCAACCCTTGCTACCTCGGGACACCGAATGTTGGTAATACTGGATGAAGAACAAATCGGTCCATTTCTCGAGCCTTATCCGTATACACCCGGTGAAAATGGAGATCCGCAGGTGGAGAAAGACTTCCAGGAAAAAATCCTGAGCCTATGTGTGCCCTATGACGAGCGAAAACTTGGCTACTACAGTGTGAGGAACCTGAGGCAGCGGAAGGACATGCCATATGTGGGTAACACGCCGGAGATAAAAGAAGAGTTTAAATGGCCGGATTTGGATTATAGTGAGATTGAGGGATGAAGGTAGTTAGTGCCTTAGTTTGTGGTTCTCAGTTTTAAGTTTGGAGACCGGAGACGGAAGTCCGAAGTTGGGGAAGCGTCCGCAAAGCTACTTCACCCTAGACGGGCGCCAGGCTAGGGGCTTGGGTGGAGGTTTAATTTAAGCTTAGGTGGGACTGATCTAGCTCTTCTTTAAACACTTTCAAAAACATTGGTTCGAGGCATATACCGAGGATATATTCGGTTTCGATGTAGCTGACATTTTGTGCACCTGAATAGAAAATGGCTTTGTAGCTCGTTAGCTCTTCAAGTGAGGGAAATGGCTTAACAATCAAATGCATTACACCATCATCTGATTCACCAATGGGGATCAATAGCACGTATTTGAATCCCCTGAGAAGCCAATAGTATATTTCTTCTGTAATAAGCTCCGTATGCATTCTTACCAGGTGGCAGCTGCATACTAATGTAATAATTGTTGGGCAGAAGTCAATTGGACGGGAGACGGGAGAAGTAGCAGTGGCCAGGAGGCAGTGGCAGCAATAGCAGGCTTGGTATGCGAAGGGCTGCACCCTTCGCAAAGCTACTTCACCCCGTTGGGGCTAAGTTGGCAAGGTATTTTCACGTAGCGGACGCTATAGGAGATGACCCACAGGTATCCAACCGGGCGAGACGCTTGCGGGATGGAGGGCGACCAAGTCGGCAGCAGCCAGGGTAATTTTTAGAAGCTTCGTGCAGGTGGATTGAGGATTGCCTCGTTTTCGAGTTTGAGTACTTCTTGTGTTTTGGTGTTTACAATGTGATAGGTCCACTCCAGGCTGTCTGGGGAGCAGGCGACGAGAAATTCTGCGTTGTTGTGTATGCTTTGCTTCACATAATACTCGCCGCAGTTTGTGAGGCCGTTTTTTACCAGCGTTCGACCGATGGTGACAAATTCGTTGTTGATGGGCTGGCGCCAGGGCTCCGTGAAGGTTGCGCTAAGGTCGGTTTGGGCGCAGATAGACGAAGCAACGATCAAGGCAGTGACGAGTAGTGCGATCCGAATTCTCATTGATTAGGGTTGTTTCCAGTGGCTTTCGAGATAATTTTCTTTCGAAAAGAATGGATAAGAAGGTAAACGGTAGTGCTCAAAATAAGGCCGACAAGAATATTCGGAATAATATCCTTCCATTGTGTCAAGTTCCAAAGGATTGAAGTTAATACACCGATCATCAAAGCTGATAAAGCTGCATGATAAGAAGGTTTGTCTAAGAATATGGCAAACAACGCAACGACAAGAACAGACGGGACCCAAATACCGTAAAAAAATAAAAGTCCGTCAATAATTGAAGGAACAAAAGAAGCAAGCAAAATTGAAAGTACACCGACAACAACGCCAGCTATTTTTGAAATCTGAAAGGTCCGCTGTTGACCCAACGGATTCACCACGTTAGCCATGTCTTGTACAAAAACAACGCTTGCGCAGTTAATCAATGCATCCTGGCTGCTCATAATGACACCGACAATTGCAACTGTAAACAATCCGAAGAGTCCCGTTGCATAATAACCTTTGCCAAGGTTCAATAAAATTTGATCATCGTTGCTAACGCCAGTCAAAACAGTTCCAGAAATAATGCCCAAGGTCAACATGAGAACCAACCAGCCAATCATTAAGACGCCAGAATAACTCACCGCTTTCTTAGCAACACTGCTACTACCACTAGCCAGAATAGTGTGCACAGTAAACGGCATCAGCATTTCACCAAGTCCCCAAGACAATACCATCCCAAAAATTGCAATACCGGAAGTCTCTGCAAACCCTTTAAGAGTGAGACTATGAGCGTGAGTCGCAAATTCGGTGAAATCAAAATTCTCCTGTAGCATTAAAACAACTGCTAGCAATGGAAGTAAAATCATGAATGTGACGAATTGCACAGCATCTGTTAACATCGTGCTCTTCAACCCGCCAAACACTGAATAGCTTGTTACAATCAAAGTAATAATTGCAGTACCAACAATCTTGGGAACACCTAAGAAATTATTTAATACCTCACCCGCTGCTTTTGACATTACTACACTCAGTCCCACCAACAACCCGAAGCTGATTAATCCAACAAGAAATTGAAGTGGCTTATAATTGTGACTGCGTTTGCCAGCAACAACATCGCCAATGCTTAATGCTTCGGTAAATTTTGTTCGCAATCGTGGAGCAATGAAATACCCTTCAATGATTTTTCCAATACCATACGCTCCGGCAATGAATAAATAGAAATATCCGTGTGTAAAGCCTTGCTGAGTTAACCCTAAAGTAAAGCCAGGACCAATAAAGTTAGCTGAGAGACTCGCAAACAATAGAAAGAAGCCAACAGACCTATTAGCCACGCTGTAGTCCTCAAATGTCCTTGACTTCCGTGTCCGGTAAATAAAGGCGAAATATCCAATTGCAGCTATCGCCGCAACGAGCAAATCTACATTCATTTCGGCGACATTTGTAAGTGATAAACTGAATACTCGGCAGTCTCTTTCAGTGAGTCAACTCTAGCGTTCATCAGACTGGCTATAGCCATAATTTCTTCTTTAGACCACCATTTGGAAACATATCCGTTCTGAGAGACAAAGACCCCTTCATCTAAATCACTTTTGTTTATATCTATTTCGCCAACCATTTCGGTCAACTTCTTGTAAAGTGAAACACCGTAGCTTTTTAATGCCTCTTTGTTAAAAACCGACACAACGACCTCAGTCCTTCCATCGCATCCAAGTTTCTTAAGTCCATCAAACATTTCTTTATAGTCACCTTCAATAACCCCCAATGTGTTTTGACAAAGCAGAAAGAGGTTTCTGTAGGTATCTGAAAGGGTCAAAAATCTCGAAAGTGCAGTAATATCCTCCTTGAGACAATTTACGTTCCGAAGTCTCTGACCTTCTACAAGCGCTTCAAACATATCATCATCAATTTCAATAGCTGTTATGCTTGCAGCGACATCTACTAGTCCTGGAATTATTCGACCATAACCAGCACCGAGGTCAAAGACGTGAAACCTTTTTTGCTTGACAATTTCCTCGATAAATTCCATTTCATCTCTCATGAACCTGTCCAATACGGGATCTCCTAAGCGCTCAACAAGTTCAATATACTGTTTCGGTCTATACTTTGATTTCATTTCCATTCTGAGCAGGGTATTTTTCTATTTAGTTGTGTTAAAGTGTAAATAATTATATCCGAGTAAACAACTCGTAACATTTCTTGAAAGGCTACATTTCTTTCGGCTTTACGTATGTGCATGAAAGGATAGAAAAAATATGGCAGGTCCATCTCAGCATACCACATAGTAAGAAAGTATTGGCAAAACGTTTTAAGCGAATCATTTTTGTTTCTATAATTCTTCCAAGCCTTTCCACATCCATTATCCAACTGGTGCAGAAAATAATTCAACCCGTTATGTTTGTTCCCGGATACGTCAGTTTCCCCTTCCCAAAAAGTTTCGTCATCAGCGAAGAAGTAGTTGCAAAAAGAAAGCAAGTCAGCCATTTGAATTGCCAATTGTTTTAGGTCCATTTGCTTGACGATGTCCTTTATCTTCTGTTGTCGGCTTGTCTCAAAGTCCCAAAGAAGAATCGTATTATCTATTGCGTATTTTAACTCTCCCGCTGCTCTACGCCAAACTCTACCAGACGGAAACGTATAGGGGATAACATTCAGCGGGCTGTCATCCTTTCCCTTACTGAAATAATAGTGCTTATAATAAACTGCGCCAAAATTGGAGTCCGTATAGCCGTCTACTTTATCCAACTTAATAAAAGATGCATCAAATTTTCTCTCACTTTCAACACCGAGTTTCATCCAACCATTATAGCTCTGTTGTTTATATCGCTGCAACAAAGTGTAGTAAAAAGTATTTTCATCAAGGGAATTAAAATGTCTTAGAATTGTATGTATCACAAATAAATTTTTCTTGTCCTCAACAATGGAGAATGCAAGTATTTTCAGTTCCGTCGGAAGCTGATCAACATATGAATCACTGTTGTCGGGGCTACATAAATTCTCAATGATTTCAAGTAATTGCACTGACTTATCTTTCCCATCACCAACTTCAATTTTATTTATATGGGTTGAGTATGCGGCGAATTCTTTCGCGGATTGTTTAATTTTTGTCGAATTAATAATCCTGTTCCCATTCGATGAACTAATGTCGGAGTCTTCAGACTTGTCAACCTCTATTCGTAGTTGTTTATAGAGCTTTTCCCGAAAAACCAAACATTGTTTTAAAGTTCTTTCTCTTTTGCTTTCATCATCATAAATCTCAATTGCACTTCGGTTGTACTTAGCCCAACTTGGAGCAGTCAAAAATATCCTATGGTCTACTCCGTAAATATCCGCTACTCTTTTAAATCGGCCCAATTCATAAAGCAGACAAATTGAATCCGAATATGGCGAAAGCGAATGGCCAAGAAACAAACCCGGACTCCCATTTAATTTTGAAAACAGCCCTTTCATTGGTTTAGATAAATCTTTGCCCCCATTAAAATAGTCATCAAAATCCTCCGTGGCTTCAACGAATAGATCAGTTTCAATTTCGGTATTAAAATGGTATACTTTTGAAACCAGCGGAACAGACTTGTTTCCCTCGAAAACGGAATTATACTCCGGGTCAATAAAAGAAAAAAGTAATGACGGATTACCCACGATATGTTCAAGGAGTTCATCTCCCTTTATATGCAAGGAATTCGTGTACAGTTTTAAGAAGTCACGAGGTTTTGAAGAAGATAACTTGTCTTTAATATTTTTTTGTAGCACTTCATAAAACTCCCTTTTCAGCGGATCTTTGATCTTTTCTATCGGGCTTGAGTATTGTTCCTCGGCTACCTGAAGAAGAAAATCGCTGTAGTCATCTACTTTTTTGATGCAAAATTCTATCAATGGGATTAAAGAAGGTTCCATCCTTACTCCTTTACCCTCTCTCGCAATGCTTCTTAAAAAATTGTCATCTTTTGTTCGAATGTAGTCGTAAAAGGATTTGGTGCTCTTTTTACTTTCGTAAGTAAGCCCTCGGTGATCTTCAGCAACTTTACGTACCACAGCCATAAGTGCCGGCCAGCCTTTAGTGATCCTGCTATGAGCACCCTCAAGTATGCCGATCAGCCTGTCAAGGGCACTCTCATTATAAATTTTTGAATTCTGCTGCATTGCTCGACTTAAGCTTTACAAAAAAAAAGCGTGTAAGAAACCTACGCTATAATTTTTTACTAATTTTTAGCTAATCCTACAATTGCACACCCACATAAAAATCAAGATCAATAATTAGCAACGTATAGGTTTTTGATGTTTTCAAACCTGAATATCTGGAAGCAACTTTGTCTAAATCAAATTTAAACAAAATGAGCGGAGAATTACCATCACCTGAATCCTTGATAAAACACCAGGAGCAGCAAATACTCCTGTTCGAAAACCAGGAAGGCATCGCAAACCTTATTGAGTTTGCTGACAGCAACGAGCACTTAGCTTCATTCGTTCAAAGTTATCAAACACTTATCCGAACGAATCCCTGGCCGTTTAGCGATGACTTTACATCCAGCTTCAACGGACTGGTATACCGCTTTTATCAAACATCGTTGAATTATGTAGCCAATGCCACTACCATTTACCGTCTTCTAAAAGGCACAAGCATTGATGATACATATCTCGCATTTGAAATTGCCGTATTTTCAGAAGCGGCTCGTGGGCGGGAGGGTAAACGGTCCAAAATAGGGTTGGACAATCTGCAGAATAGTCTTATTACTGAACTTATGGCTATCCTCCGTACCGTATGGACGAGGAAACTTGGTGACATGGAAGACGCCGCCAACACCATTGTGCAAACAGTTATGTCAGGTCATTCATCGGCCACAGAGTTGCCTGAAAACTACCTGCAGTACATAGATGTTTGCGATTTGGTGGTTACAAAATCCAACTTTCAAGACGCGGATGCCAAGGCGGATGGATTGGTGAGAAAACTACTTCGCGAGTTCTGTTGCTATTCGTTGGTCAAATTCAATAGGCAGTTGAGTCAGTATCGTGCTGTAAAACCAAGGTTGGAGGCAAAAAAAGCGATGATTTCGGCTAAGCGGTCGGAGAAAATCGAGTTGACCGAGCGGATCACAAACAGGATTGATTCGACAGGAGGCAACACATCACGATTCATCCAATTGATCCAACAAATTGATCACCTGAATTTTCTCAACGACAACATCGACGTCAAATTTAGCTTTAAATCATGGCCTGGCTTAATTCATTGGAACGCTTTCGACAGAGCTATGAAGTTCACACGAACATCCAAATCTATACTAGCAACTGCACACTCATTTATTAAACAAAAAAACACTAATCATGAAGACCAAATTCACACTTGCAGGCCGGGTTGCCAGCATCGGCAAAGGAGTCGCTAAGGGCACTGCCCGCATCATAAACAGTGAAGCGGAATTGGACAAAATTCAGGCTGGAGACATCATGGTCGCGCCACAGACTGACATCAATTTCGTTCCGGCGCTAGAACTTTGTATTGGATTAATTACAGAGGAAGGCGGCAGGTTTTGCCATGCAGCGATCTATAGTCGTGAAAACAGCCTTCCGTGCATCACCGATGTGAAAAACGCAAGGAAGGAAATTCCTGATGGAGCTCTTGTCATTCTAGACACAACAAACAACCGGATCGAGTTGGCACCCTAATTACCAAAAAGAAGAAGCAGCCCCTTTTATTTTGAATTTAATACAGCAAGCCATGTATGTGAAAAAATTAAACAGCGTCAAAGACCTATCGGGGATAGGCAACAAGTGTAGCAATTTGGCGTTACTCGCCGAACACGGATTCAATGTTCCTAAAGCCTCAGGCGTAATATTTGAGGCATATGAGAGATTTTTTTCTCCATTATCAGGCATAGTAGGAGCTATTATTCAAAGCAACGACTACAAAAGTGCTTGTGAAAAAATCCGTGAATTGATGACCAACTCGGATATGCCACAGGACGTTGTGGCCAGTATTCAAGAATTCATTTCAGGATTTCCCAATGACACAATGTTTGCTGTAAGATCAAGCGGTGTTGCCCTGCAGAATGGCACTGCAGTAGTAGAAGATTCAGCCAATAAAAGTCTCGCTGGGCAGTACGAAAGTTTTTTAAACGTACCGACGGAGGAAGTGGCGACTGCAGTAAAACATTGCTGGGCCTCACTTTTCAATGAGCGGAGCTTGCACGCCTTTGAAGCAAAAAGCAATCCTAATTTCCTTCAAAGCAAAATGTCTGTTGTAATCCAGCAAATGATTCTGGCTGATATTTCCGCAGTGGTGATGACTAAAGACCCGATTGAAAAACAAGAAGTGCTGGCAATGGAAGCTACATACGGTCCCTGTGAGGCAATTGTAAGCGGTAAGGTAACGGGCGACCTAATAGCAATTAACAGAAATACCATGATGGTCTCCAAAAGGGAACTTGGCAGCAAACGCAATAAAGTAGTCTACGACATATTTAACGGCGTCAACCGAGGCAATTATAGCCTTGTTGCAAACGCCGACTATCTGCAAAAGAGGTTGTCCGTCGACGACGAAACCGCACTACGAATTGCCAAAGTAGGTTTAGATATTGAAGAACGATTCGGTCATCCTCAGGACATTGAACTAGTAATGGCTAAACAAGAAATTTATGTTGTACAAACCAGAAATATTACAACAAGTATCCATGGACCATTAAACTAAAGACAGTATGAAAAAAGCACTCATCATTTGTGATTTCATTAATGAAATCATCAGCAACGAAGGTAAGTTCAAAGGAAAAGGCTATGCATCTTTTGCTGAACAAAACAACACACTTGACAATGCCGCAAGGGCTGTGAATAAGGCACGGGAGCTTGGCTTCGTAATTATCTACGTTAAAGTTGGTTTCAGCGCCGACTATAAAGATCAACCAAAAAACTCGTTGCTCTTTGGAAAAGCAGATCAGTTTCAAGCCTTGAGACTTGGCACATGGGCAACTGATTTTCACGAGCAGCTAGAAGTGAGGGATACCGACAGCATTGTGATCAAACATCGTGTTAGTCCGTTTTACTCAACAGCCTTAGAAGTAATTTTGCGTAGCAACGACATCACAGACCTTTACATTTGTGGTTGTGCCACAGACCTCGTTGTTTCATCAGTCGCACGGGATAGTCACGACAGAGACTTCAACACTTTTGTACTCAGAGACTGCTGTGCAGCAGGTTCAATAGAAGATCATGAAAATGCATTAGCTACACTCAGAAAAATTGCAACTGTTGGTGGAGCGTCAGACTTACTACAATAACGGACATTTGGAGTCATTCACTAGTACTTAGCGAAAACTTCGCCAGTGATTGGGCTCGAACCATATCCATATGTTTGGTTATGTCTAACAATAGAAATCGGTATTGCATTCGGCCTCTACAAGTACCGGCAACATTTTTTTCCAGGAGGAGGTGAGGTGAAGAACTTCAAAAGACCGCTGATGCTGCACTTTACTGCGTCGGTCAATCTTATTCTTGCCAGAGTTCGCAGCTGACAACTTTAGTAGTAGCCGAGGATAGGTGCTGGTGATTCTAAATTAAGAATAAATGAACCCGCTTTTATGCCTTATTATGTATGAACTAATAATGTCGAACGCCACACCACGGCCTAGTTTTATTGGAATGATGCAATTGACGTTAGATTCAATTGTTAGTTGCTGGTTATAAGGCTACTACCATCGCAAAACGGACGAAATGTAAAAGAGTTGACTATTTAATTCAAATATTACCCGGCACGATGCTGGTCATGTATTGATCATCATTGTATATTTAGACCATGATGAGTTCGATCAATAGTCCATTCCGCTATGCAGGCGGCAAATTTTATGCTCGTAAACTAATTCTTGGACACATCCCAGAGCATACAACTTATATTGAACCATTTGCCGGAGGTGGAAGCATATTCTTCGCGAAACAAAAAGTCGCCGTTAATCAGCTAAATGACATAGATCGCGATTTGATCAATGTCTATCAGACTATAAGAGATAGGCCAAATGAATTAATCGAATTGCTTACTAAGAGGGAAGAAGCAGTAAGTCGGATTCCTTCACGTCTTTCTCCTGATGTATCGATTGGTGACCCGCTACCTGCATCAAAAGATTTACATCATTTCTTCAAGAATCACTTTGCTCCATTGGATCCGTTAGAAAATGCGTTAAGGTGGTTCTATTTAAATAGAACGTCGTATAGCGGAATCATGAATGCACAAAATATGTACTGGGGATATGGAGACAAATTCTCTATGCAGCCAAAGAACTGGCCTAGAAACATTTCCCGTACTAGCGAGAAATTGCAGGGGGTTCAGCTCAGTTCTTTAGACTTTGAGTTCGTAATCGACAATGCCCCGGACGGCGCTTTCCTGTTTATTGACCCTCCATATTTTAATGCTGATCAAGATAAATTTTATCAGCATTACTTCTCAAGAGCTGATCATTTACGACTAGAAAACTGCCTTAGAAGAAATACAAATAGGCTAAAACTTTTCTTGACTTACGACAATGTCCCCGACATCAGAAGTATGTATGCTTGGATGATGGAAATGCACGATAAAGAATGGAATTATTGCATACAAAGAACTGACGATCAAAAAAACGGCTCGGCCAGAAAGGGAGAAAGGTATAAAGGAAAGGAATTATTTATTCTCAACTACGAAACGGAATCAAAAGAAGAGACGATGATTGTTAAAGCTGCCTCCTAGCGGTGTTGATTCTCCGCCTTTCTTCAACGACTTCTAGCAACCGTTGTTCCAGATCTGAAATTGGCCTCCAATTTTCATCATTGTCTAGTCTGACATAAGGTGTACGAGGAATAAAGCCATCTATCGCTATATCCCGCGGAATACAAAAACGCCAATCATGGGCGGTGGCGACTATTAATTCTTCGTCTGACTCAACACCATAAAAATCCTTAAGAAGAGCTACAAGGTCAGATTTACGAACCACCTCCAGATGCTCCCCTACGGTATTACCCTCAAAAATGGCATTGCTCGGATTTGTAATGATAACATCAAAGCTGTCAACCGAATATCTATCATTTGAGGAACCAGCAAGTTTGATATTACTTCTTGATCTGTGGCATTTTACGTTAAAGTGCGGAACGGTTAATATTTTGCTCCTACTTCCACTCTTTATTGATGCTCGAACGGCGCTTTTACTTTCTACTTTAAGAATTACTCCAGTTCGCCTATGAGTTATACTAACATCCTCATCATTAAACCCCGTTTGAGCATTTAAATTCAATTTTTGAACACTCCAAGTAATTCTCGGCAGCATAGAATCCAGTAGAAGGTATATGTTGTACTCCATCGCCTTGCCCCTAATCATGGGAGTTACTTTTTGGTCTTCTAGAATCTCAAACAAATACGGCAATGGTATTGCAAATTTTGTACAATAGGTAAGTAACCGTTCCGCAAGTTCAATCTTTTCCTCTGAATTCATTGGGGATTTTTTTTGTGAAAGCCGCAACATCGCACCCCAAGCATTTTGCAATTTTTACAAGTGTCAAAAAGCTCACGTTCCTTTCCCCTCTCTCAATTCCTCCCACATAAGATCTATCAACTTCCGCGTTTAATGCAAGCTGTTCCTGTGACAAGGCCTTAGCTTTCCTTAACTCTCGGATCTGCAAACCCAATTCGATGAGATGTTTTTCCTTCTTCAAGGATGTAAAGCTATTTTGATGACTACTTTAATACCACAGACTATGATATATCAAAAAAATATTTCGGACCCCTCCCTAGTTGATGAGAGACGACTGGTAATCTGGCACCCATAGGATAAAATGTCAAAAACAAGTATTGCATAACCGCAGATGAGCTAACCGATCCCGTAGGAACAGCTATGAGAAATTAAACGCGGATCAGTAACAAAAGAAGGACATCTTGGTACCAAGTCAAAAGGGACATGTGTATAGGCAAAGTGACCCCCATCAAAAGAAGTGTAAACGGAGGGATTGAGAGTGATCCGTGTTCAGTGCGTGACGGATAGGAGCGGTACCCCGCAGTCCCGAAGGGCGAGGAGTACAAGCGGATAGCCGGACCCCAATAGCAATTGATGATGACTGGTTTAAGTAGAATGCCTACTTGCTATTGGGGGCACGCCCAAATCAACGAGAAGAAAGGCTTACACGACAATAAACCGGAACAGAATAGTTTGCTTCGCAGCTTTCCGGTGCGGCGGTGGCTACGGTAAGGTAATAGACGCCGGAAGCGGAAACTGCCAGGGTTTCGGCGTTGCCCAAAATGGTGCCGGTTTTGTCCTTCCAGGTGAAGCTGCCGCCGGTGGCGGGGTAGTCGGTGGGCTCGTTGATAGCGTCGAGCACCAGGCTGCCAGAGCAGCTAAGGGCGTGCGGCCCGAGGTTGATGTGCGGATTGCGATAAACCACGACATCTTTGGAAATACTTGCAGAACAGGCGTATGCAGAGGTGACGGTAAGTGATACATTGTAGGTGCCATAACCATGGTATAAATGCTCCGGATGGGGCTGGGGGGAGATGGCGCCATCACCAAAATTCCACGCGTAGGTTTCCAGTTCGTCGCCGACTACATACGAGCTGCTTGCAAACGCTACGGCCTGGCCATCGCAGGCATTTTCGGCTACAAAATCGGCCACGGGCGTGGCGTGCACGAACAGCTGCCGGCTTACATTGTTGACACAACCCTTGTCGGACGTTCGCCGCAGCTTGACCACATGCAGGCGGGGCTCGGCAAAGGAATGTGTGGGAGAAGGCTGGGTGGAGGTGGTGCCATCGCCAAACTCCCAAAGATATTGCAATGGATTATCCGGGTCTTCGCCGGGGATGTGGCTCTGGTTGTTGAAAAAAACATCGGCACCCTCGCATATATCGCGAACCTCTGCACCGGCTGCCTGCATTTGGAAGTGACTCTCGGCAGTGGGGTGAATAACGATTTGCTTTTCGAGCACATGCACGCAGCCGTGGGTATCGGAGGTAACCTGCAGGGCGACTGTGTAGGTGCCTTCTTGCGAATAATGCCTGAGGGGGCTGGCTTCGGTGGAGGTGGCGCCGTCGCCAAAATCCCACAAATAGCTTAGTGGCGTATCGTCGGCAATGGTGCTTGTATTGGCGAAGAGGATGTTTATGCCTTCGCATACGCCTTCGCTGAACACGACGTCGGTATCGGTGTCGGTTTCAAAATGGAAGGCAGGCTGGGGCCGGGGGTCGATGGTGATTTGCTTGGTAATGGTAGCCGAGCAGCCGGTGGCTACTACGCGGGCTGTTAGTGTTACAGTTTTTACGCCGTGGGTGGTATAATAATGGGTTGGGGCCCAACCGGTGGCGGTGGTGCCATCGCCAAAGTCCCAATCGTAAGCAAGTACGAGCTCCGGATCGCCGGTGTTGCCCATCCAGTCGGAATAGGTGCTGGTGTTTACAAAGCTGAATTCTTCGTACTCGCAAGCATCGTCGGTAGCGTCACCATCCAGGTTAATGAACTCGAAGCCGGGGACAGGCAGTGTGTTTACCACTACGTCGTTGACCCGCTCATTGATGCTTTGGCATCCGTACTGGTTGGTAACCACGAGCTCTACGTTGTAAGTACCGGGCGCGGAGAAAGTAAAGGCAGGGGTAGCCGATGTGGCGGTGGCGCCGTCGTCGTCGAACGTCCAATCGTACTGAGCTATTGTGAGGTCGCCACGTTCGGCGCTTGAGGCGCTGGCATCGAACTGCAGCTCATCGTCAAAACAGGAATTAATGTTTGGCGGGTTATGTACAAAGGTAGCTATGGGCAGCGGAAGCACGTCGATGGTATAGGTGATGGAGCGCTCGCAGCCACGGGCGTTGCGTTCGAAGAGGGTGTACTCGTTGCCGTGTTGAGTGTCGTCGTTGATATTAAGGTGCAATGAATTGTTTTCCGTGACAAGCGTGCCGTTTGTTTCCCAGCGGTAATAAAGTGCCGATGAAGACAGCTCCAGATAGTCGCCCAAACAAACTTTGATCTCTCCTGCCTCAATGGTTGGCGAACCCTGCACTGCTACGGGAACCGCCGCCGGCTTAAGGGCTTCGCTGCATTCGGCATCGGCTATGACGAACAGATTGTTGGCCTGGCCGGTGATGGCAACATTGCTATTGGTGATGCTGGTAGCGCCTGCAGTTGAAACTGCGGGTAGTTTTA
Source organism: uncultured Imperialibacter sp. (assembly GCA_965651695.1). Classification (GTDB taxonomy): domain Bacteria; phylum Bacteroidota; class Bacteroidia; order Cytophagales; family Cyclobacteriaceae; genus Imperialibacter. Next base: position 16,836 of record CBFGTI010000015.1, read on the forward strand.
ACCAGGTGCTGCCCGAATCGTCGGAAAAATATACCGCAAGGCCGCCGTCGCTTAGTACACCTCTTTCCGCCGGAAGAAAATTAAGTGTAAGGCTGCTAAAGCCGGGATTATCCTCTACGCCTGGCAGGTTAAAGCTGAAATAGCGGGTTGCAGTATATCCATTAGCAACCCCGACGTAGCCCGCTGTGTTGTCGGATTGGTGATAGCGATAAATACCCAAGTCGTTTAACGGAGCGCCTGTTACAAAAGAAACGCCCATTCCGTGTGGGTCGGCATAAGTCACATTGTGACTAAGTTCTTCTACAAGGGTGTGAATATTTCCGGTTCCATAAATTCTCCCTGCATTTGTTTCGCCTGAAAGGACTGCAGACTCGTATAGTTCGATTACTCCTCCCTCGCTGAGTTGCAAATTGCCACTGGCTAATGTTAGGCCGTTTCTTATAAACAGCTGATTAGCTACAACTACCTCTCCGTCGGTTTTGGCAATCTGAAGAAACGGGAGCTCGACCCGGTAAGCGGCTCCTGAAATGTTTTGCTCGCCGTCCCCGTTCAGGACTATTGTTCCCGTGGAACTATATAGAAAAATAGGGGTGGTGTTGCTACTTGTGATGCTGCCGCCCACCACAAAGGATCCATTAGCTGTGATGTCTCCATTGGTGTTGTCGGATGCATCTGTGTAGCTTCCGCCTGTGTAGAAGGTAGCCCCGGGCTGCACGACAACGTTGATGCCTTGATTGGTAACCTGGCCGAGAAGCGAAGTGTAGCAGCTAAGCGTACTGAGCACACACAAAAATGAGCTGCGAAACAGCCGGCCGATACTGGTGGTGGCTTGCTTCATCGGCTCCTCCATTCAATTTTAGGCGAATAGATTACCTGCCCCGCCTGGGTATAAGCCCTCACCTGGTAAACATAGAACTCTTTGCGGATCTCCCTATCGGTAAATACGGCGGACGACGTTAAGCCGCTGAGGGGCCGCAGCAGGTTTTCGGCCGTTCCTCTGTAAACTATGTATCCTCTCAGTTGCTCGGGCGGAAGCTCGCTCCACGAGAGCTGTACGGTGCCATCTCTTTTGCGTACTCTTATACGCACCGTGAGTTGGCCGTTTGCCGATTCGTCCTCTTGCAAAAGAGCAAATGCGGGCGCTGCATAATCGGACGTATTGCCCGAGGTGTCGGTGGCCACGATGGCGTACAAATAAGGGCTATTTCCTTCAGCGTTTCTGTCTGTGTACCGGTAGCTGCTTTTGTCGATAAGGTTTACGTTTATTTTTTCAAACCGGGGTCCGCTGGTGGAATCTGCCCGGAAAATATGGTAACCTGCCAGGTCGGCCTCTACGTTTGCCAGCCATTCGATTACCACTCCCTCATCAGAATAAGTAACCTGCTTGATGAATGGCTTTTCGGGCGGCGTGGCATCGGGCATGGCGGCCGACACCACTGCAGAGCGACCGCTTCTGTTGTAAGAAGAGTCGATTGCTACAATGTAGTACAGGAACTTGTTACGGACGTTTTCGGGTAATACCTGCTCGTAGTAGTTGGTGTCGAGAGGATCGGCGTTAAGCAACAAAAATTCACCGCCTTGCCTGCTATCAATTGCCCTAAAAACGTAGTAGCCCTTTAGGTCGGGTTCGGTACTTGCCTGCCAATTGAGCACGAACCGGCCGGTATCGGAGGCTATAGTGAGGCCAGCGGGTATAGCAGGCGGCATTACGTCCTGCGCGTCTAAAAATATGGCCTCCGACCTGGCACTGTTCCCCTCACTGTCGAACGCCTCAACATAGTAGTAGTTGGGCCCGGGTGCCGGTAGTGTTTCTGCAAACACAGAATCAGCCGCAAAAAGCTGCGACTTGTTCGATTTAACAAAAGGCCCCTCACTCCTACTGGCGCGGTACACATTATAGCCCATTACATCCCGCGCATCACCCTGTGCCCAGTTCAATTTAACTCTCAGCGAATCAACCTTTCCCCTGATATCGACAGGTGGTGCGGGGGGAGTAACATCGGCAAACTGTAACGCCACTGGCTCCGAACGCTCCGTAACATCTCCAAAATAATCAACCCCCTCCAGAAAAAGTGAATAAGCCTCCCCTTCCTTTAATGCCGCCGACTTGTACATCGGCTTTGGGTAGACCATCCTGCCAGAGCTATCTGCTACCATGGATAGCATCAGCGGCTTATCGTTCAGCTTTATAACTGTGCCCGACGCATCCTCACTATAAATATTAACGGCGTAAAATCGCTCCTGCTCCTGCCGCCAATTGATGGCCAGGTGCTTGTTATCCTGGAATACCTCAACACCGGCAATGGGTGCCTGCCGGCTGTAAATGCCGGCCCGGTGCGTTGCCGAAATGCCGAGGTCTGTTTCGCCTGTTGCGGTAAGCCGTGTAACTTTGTACTGGTAGGAGGCGCCGGAAGCTGCTGTGCTGTCGGCGAAATAAATGCCTAAAAAGCGGGCGAAGGCATTGCTTTGAAAGGCCTTTAGCACAAGGTTGAACAGGAAGAAATTTTCGTGGAGTTCTGCCGGCGATGAGCGGTTGACCGCGTCGACGAAAAATTCCAAATCGGCATCCTCATTGGGCAAAGGGGGTTGGATGGCCGTGGCCTTTTTTATGGGTGTGTTATTCAAAAGCACCCATTGGCTATGGCCTTGCTGGCGGCGATAGAGGTTAAAACCATCGGGGTTTATAACGTCGTTGTAAAACCACTTGATCTCGACGGAAGTAGCGGAGGGCGAATTTGCGGGGGCGTTTCGAACGAAAACGAACGAAGATTGGGCAACTACCCGGGTAAAGGAAAAAAGCAGAAAAATGGTTATAGCTGGTTTCATCAAATTGCGCTTAGAGCAATTGAGCGAATAAATAATAAAAAAATAAATTACAACTGGCGGCCCCTTATTTTGACTGTCCCTTCCAGCAATCGTTCTTACCTTTTGTCCGACACAGGGGCCACCGAAATAAATAAACAAACAAAAATCGCTTGCAGTATAATAAACATCGGCGATAGTTTAAAGAAAAAACTAAATAAATATGGAAAGATTTTTTTAGATCAGCCGCACAAATTGTAGATAAAAAGCTCTGTGGCAACTGGTCTGGATTTGGCAAGACAGAAACAAAAATGACGAAAACTAATAACTATGCGGCAAGGTAAAATTGCTAACGGCGATTTTAAAAGGCGTCACGGCGCTGCCCTCACAAGCTGGTGGGCCGGTATAGTGCCGGCTGGGGTGTAATGAAAAAAGGAGCGGAAAAAACACGCCCCCTTTTTAAGCACAGTGTAAACCTTTAAAGAAATTATATTCAGCTACGACTAATTCATATAAATAGTGAACCGCTGCAGGTTGAGTGCCTCCAGCGTAATGGCAGCTCGCCGGCTATTGGCAGCAGCGGCCACGTGCGGTAAGGTATGGTACGGCCGCCGCCGCAGGTTTTGTGCCCCCCGCCTGCCCGCGTGGGTGATAAACTCCACGTAAAATCCCTTGATTTGATAAAGGGAAACCTGTTGATTGGGTGCAGTTACAACACAAAGGAGGAATTGATCCTTAGGACACTCAAATTTGCTTGCCTGCTCACGGTGGTTAGGTAGCTTTTGGTTCATCTGTTGTGAATTGACGTACAACGATAGTTTAAAATCAGGTCGATGGCTTTCCATACGATGTATGCCTGTTAATAGAAGGTTCGCCTCCTTCCCTTGTTGTGTAACCTTTTTCTTAACTTTGGGTAACGAGCGCAATGTTGTCATAAAATGACACATTTGCAACTAATTGACACAATATTGCTTCAAAAAATGACGGTGGGCGAGCGGCTGCAGGCGATCAGGAAAAAGCAGGGACTGACGCAGGAGGGCCTCGCAGAGCTTATGGGGGACGTTTCGAGGGCGCAGGTGGCCTCTTACGAGTCGGGTAAAAACCAGCCTCCGTGGCCGTTTTTAGTGAAGTTTGTGCGGGTATGTAACAGCAGCTACGAGGAGGTGCTCGAAGGCAAGGCGCCCAAAGAGAAGGTGCCGCCGCGCGAAGGTGCCCCCAATAGCGGCGATGACGACCTGCTACTATTTATAAACGACCTGCCGCTGGAGGAAGAAGACAAAAACAGGCTGCTAACCGAAGTGGGCATGCTGTACCTGAAGCTGAATGAGCAGAAGGATAAGATAATGGAGATACTAATGAAGCGGCTAAACCTCTGAAATGAGCTTGAGGATTTCGCGGTGTTTGCGCCTTTGCCGCCGCTTGTAGAGATAAAAGGAGAGCGTGGCTATAATTACCGCTGCTGCCAGCGAGGCGATCCAATAAACAGTGAGGCGGGAGGTTTCTTTTTCGGTGCGGCGGGTAAAGCCTTCCAGCGCCTGGCTTTGCTGGCGCTCTGTTTCCGCTGCCAATTGCGCTGCCTGGGCACTCCATTCGTCCATTACACGCTTCAAATACTGCCTGTTTTTTTCGGGGTCGGTGCTGAATGTGGCCCGGTCGAGCAGTTCAAACACTTTGAAGGATTCGGCATGGGGTACTTTCAGGTGGAAAAGGGCGGCGGCTTGCTCGAGATAGCGGATGGCCTGCTGGGTATCGGCTTTTACCATCATCAGTTCGCCGAGGTCCATGAGGGTTCTAAACTGCTGACTGCTATCGGCAAGCTGCTGCTTGACTTGAAGCGCCTGCAAGTAGTAATCGAGAGCCTGATCGTGCAGGCCTTCGTCGTAATAGCTGAAGGCGATGTTATGCAATGCGAAACCGGCGAATTTCATGTAATTATCGCCCAACCGGTGCTCCGCATTCAAAATCTCGTGGTAATACTCCCTGGCTTTGCTGTAATCGCCTAAATAATGGTGGCACAGGCCAATGTAGTTGACGCAATTATAAGCCCTGTAGTAGTTCTCCAGCTTTACCGATAATTCATGCGCTTCGAAAAATTTTTGCATGGCCTCTTCGTAGGCCTTGGTGGTGTAAAGCGTATAGCCAGTGTTGTAGAGGACCATACTTTCCATTTTGCAGTTGCCGCATACCTCCAAAGCCTCGTCATAATACCGAAACGCATCCTCATTTCTATCAAGCAACTGTTTAATTCTTCCCAGAAGAATCAATAGGTTGACCTCCAGTTCGCGGTCTCTGTTTTCAGCCATGCGCAGGTACGCCAGCGATTCTACATATCTTATGTCGGCCGCCTGGATCCGATTTGCCTCATCGTGAACGTATCCAATTAATAAGGCTCCCTTTGCAGCATATCTGAAATTTCCCTCCTCGAGCGATTGCCTGAGCAGTTTCGAGCCCAACTGCTCCGCCGAATCGGGATTATTATTCATCAACCTCCAGGCCCTTTTATGAAGAGAATCGAGGTCGGCCGTGGAAGCCCCGGCCAACAGGCTGGCGCCCATAAATGCAAGCAATAAAAAGAAGTGTTTTTTGTGCATTTTGGTTACTCTTATGCCGAAAATAGGAAAAAAGCCATTGGAATGCCTGCGCCGGAGCACTTTTTGTGGCATGGGCTGTAGAAAGCGTGCGGCCTGTTGCCGGGAATAATGAAGCAATTGGTATGCTGATGCAATGTTGTTAGCGGCGTTAAAGTGGCGATACAATCGCCGGCCTCGGGAAGCCACGCTGCAAACGTGGTGGATGCGATATGCGGTTGGTTTGGGGTTAAGCGATTGAGATGTTGGTCGGCAGATGTGAGCGTAATGTGGCGATACAATCGCAGGCCTCGGGCAACCACGTTACAAACGTGGTGGATGCGATATGCGGTTGGCTTGGGGTTAAGCGATTGGTATGCTGGTGCGCAAGATGTGAAGGTAATGTGGCGATACAATCGCCGGCCTCGGGAAGCCACGCTGCAAACTTGGTGGATGCGATGCGCTGCCGGCATTGATGCTGGCAGGCCGCGACAAGAGCGGCTGGCGAAGCGGCTAAACCTCTGAAATGAGCTTGAGGATTTCGCGGTGTTTGCGCCTTTGCCGCCGCTTGTAGAGATAAAAGGAGAGCGTGGCTATAATTACCGCTGCTGCCAGCGAGGCGATCCAATAAACAGTGAGGCGGGAGGTTTCTTTTTCGGTGCGGCGGGTAAAGCCTTCCAGCGCCTGGCTTTGCTGGCGCTCTGTTTCCGCTGCCAATTGCGCTGCCTGGGCACTCCATTCGTCCATTACACGCTTCAAATACTGCCTGTTTTTTTCGGGGTCGGTGCTGAATGTGGCCCGGTCGAGCAGTTCAAACACTTTGAAGGATTCGGCATGGGGTACTTTCAGGTGGAAAAGGGCGGCGGCTTGCTCGAGATAGCGGATGGCCTGCTGGGTATCGGCTTTTACCATCATCAGTTCGCCGAGGTCCATGAGGGTTCTAAACTGCTGACTGCTATCGGCAAGCTGCTGCTTGACTTGAAGCGCCTGCAAGTAGTAATCGAGAGCCTGATCGTGCAGGCCTTCGTCGTAATAGCTGAAGGCGATGTTATGCAATGCGAAACCGGCGAATTTCATGTAATTATCGCCCAACCGGTGCTCCGCATTCAAAATCTCGTGGTAATACTCCCTGGCTTTGCTGTAATCGCCTAAATAATGGTGGCACAGGCCAATGTAGTTGACGCAATTATAAGCCCTGTAGTAGTTCTCCAGCTTTACCGATAATTCATGCGCTTCGAAAAATTTTTGCATGGCCTCTTCGTAGGCCTTGGTGGTGTAAAGCGTATAGCCAGTGTTGTAGAGGACCATACTTTCCATTTTGCAGTTGCCGCATACCTCCAAAGCCTCGTCATAATACCGAAACGCATCCTCATTTCTATCAAGCAACTGTTTAATTCTTCCCAGAAGAATCAATAGGTTGACCTCCAGTTCGCGGTCTCTGTTTTCAGCCATGCGCAGGTACGCCAGCGATTCTACATATCTTATGTCGGCCGCCTGGATCCGATTTGCCTCATCGTGAACGTATCCAATTAATAAGGCTCCCTTTGCAGCATATCTGAAATTTCCCTCCTCGAGCGATTGCCTGAGCAGTTTCGAGCCCAACTGCTCCGCCGAATCGGGATTATTATTCATCAACCTCCAGGCCCTTTTATGAAGAGAATCGAGGTCGGCCGTGGAAGCCCCGGCCAACAGGCTGGCGCCCATAAATGCAAGCAATAAAAAGAAGTGTTTTTTGTGCATTTTGGTTACTCTTATGCCGAAAATAGGAAAAAAGCCATTGGAATGCCTGCGCCGGAGCACTTTTTGTGGCATGGGCTGTAGAAAGCGTGCGGCCTGTTGCCGGGAATAATGAAGCAATTGGTATGCTGATGCAATGTTGTTAGCGGCGTTAAAGTGGCGATACAATCGCCGGCCTCGGGCAACCACGTTACAAACGTGGTGGATGCGATGGGCTGCCGGCATTGGCGCTCGCAAGCCGCGACAAGAGCGGCTGGTGAAGCGGCTAAACCTCGGAAATAAGCTTGAGAATTTCGCGGTGTTTGCGTTTTTGTTTTCGCTTGTAGAAATGAAATATTACGAGAGAAATGAAGATCATTAGCGGGGCAATCAAGTAAACCCTTGACATCCATTTTTCTATTCTTTCGTATTGTTGTATCCTTTCGATTACCTGATCCTGAAGACGTTCCATTTCGAAAGCAAGGTTTTCTTTCCTTAAACTCTCCATACGAATGATGTAGCTATCATATTCATCCTTCATTCTGTTCAGATAAAGCCGATGTTTAACCGGGTCTTTTTTGGAATAGGCGACTTCAAGAAAATCATAAATCTTGAAAGTCTCCGGCGTATGATAGGTTAGATCGTAAATTTTTGCTGCTTTTTCCAGGTAAATTATTGATTCATCTATTTTTTCCTGCTTAAGCTTAATTTCCCCGATATCACGAAGGGTTGGAAATTGTTGACTACTATCCGACAAGGTCCTCTCAATCAGGAGAGCTCGATCATAATACTCCAATGCCCTTTCCAAGTTTCCTTCCTCAAAGTAGCTGAAGCCGATGTTGTGCCAAGCCCAAGCTGCCGATTCGTCGAACTGGTCAATCAAATAACCCTCTGCATTCAAAATTTTAAAATAGTATTCCCTGGCTAAATCGTAATTTTTATTGTAGTGATTGCAGAGACCTATATAATTTAAGCAGTTGGCAGCACGTTTGTAGTTCTTCTGGTCCAAGGAAAGTTCATACGCATCAAAAAGTTTAACAATTGCCGAATCATATGCCTGCATTTTATAGAAGCGATGGCCAATATTAAATATAATCAAGCTTTTGACCCGGCAATCCCCGCACAGACTCAAAGCTTCATTATAATTATTTATTGCTTCTGAACTTCTTCCAGCCAACCCATTAACCCGTCCAAGACTTATTAAAATCGAAATCATTAGTTCAAGGTCCTCATTGTCAGCTTTTCTTAGATATTGAAGAGCCTCATAATAACGCATTCCTGCGTTTAACACTTTCTTTTTCACATCGTTGACCGAGGCGATGAGAAACGCCCCCTTCCCAGCGAACTCATAATCTCTTTCCTGCAAAGACCTTGCTAGCAGGAGGACTCCAATAACTTCGGTTGAGTCCAAGTCTACCGAAGATAATTCCATTGCTTTGGCATATAAAGAATCAAACTCCAAGTTACTGGCCGCCGTTATTTCAGAAGCAGTGGTAAAAATAATCGCAAATAGAAAAATAGCCTTGTTGAGCATCCCATGAGTGATATTCTACAAATAAAAAAAAAAGCAGGAACAATCCCTGCTTTTCATGTTATTTCTTGCTGCATTTTATTTGCAGTTGTTAAATGGGCATCCGCCCTCCCCGCCACCATGATCCCCCCCTTCAGTTGTCAGGAGTGGCTCCTCTGCAATCGGGGCCATTTCCTCCAATGGATCTTCGCAAGAAGATAAGGAAAAAACGAAAAGAGAGGCAAGGGCAAGCAATTTGAATGTTTTCATGATAAATAAGTTTTAGTGTTAATAATTCCATAAAATTACCTCTTTAATTGTAAAAGCCTGAAGTGGTGGCAATTGGATAGCCAAAGCATTTTTTTTTATGTTTGCCACCACAGCTTTTGGCGGCGGGCGAAACCGGATGGGGAAGCCCGGCCATATGCAAAGCCGGTAAAGGGGGGAGTGATGAAAGTGACGGCTGCCGGGCCGGTGCAGCATGCGATGTGCCGCCTCACCTCAGGTGCAAGCGAACTGCGGGTCCGGTGGAAAAACAGCCATGGAAGAATGCAGGTGCGCGGAGCCGGAGAAACGGTGGGCAGCATGCCTGCGAAGCGGAGCCGGGAGTTGCCGCCACGGGCCAGGGTGCGCCGCTAAAAAGATGGCAATGCCGCGCAATTTGCGCCGCGAATAGACCGGGAGGGGGGCGATTTGGTGCGCCTATCAAATTAAGGCGAATTTATGTTTGCCAAAATGGCCGCTTTCATTAAGTTTTTATTTAATTTTATGTGTTAGTGATATTGATTGAAAGTTTTACCTTTTAGATTAAAGCTTAGAAGTAGCCTTTTTATGTAAGGAAAGATATATTTGAAACCCAGGAACTAGCACTTTTTACTTATTAGCACAATGTAATGGAAGATTTAGTAAAGCTTATTGAGATTGCAAAAAAGAAAGGACAGCGGAGTATTCAGCTGGTGAACCAGAATTTTCGCAAGAAGGAAATTTCGAAGGACAATCAACTCTACGAGGGTATTATTTCGGGCGAATTTACCAGCGACGATACGGCCTCGGTGAAGATGTTTGAGTCGGACCCCGGCAACCGCAACTACCGGAACGCCAAAAGCAAGCTGAAACAAAGGCTGCTGAACCACCTGTATTTTTTGGACTACGACAAGGACATTTACACCAACCACCACAGGCTGTACTACGAGTGCCTGCACATACTGCACCAGGCGAAGGTGCTTTTTATGGAAGACTCGTCGGACATAGGCATGCGGCTGATACCCCATATGCTGCGGGTGTGTACGGAATACGAGTTTTACGAAATAAAAATTGAAGGGCTGCAGCTGCAACGCAACGAGTATGCCCACATGGGCAAGCTAACGCCCTACGAAGAGGTGATGGAGGAAATAACTGCCACCACCCAGAAACTGGACAAGGTGCGCGAATGCGAGCAGCGGTACTATGCCACGCTGGTAAATATAAACAAGTCGGTAAGTGCGCAGCAGCGGGTAATTGACGACATACCGCAGCACATTAAGTTTGTGGAAGACGCTGCCAAAAAGCTGAAGAGCCGCCGGCTGGATGTGGTGGCCTACAAGCTGAAGCTGCTGTATAACCAGCTGACGTGGCGGTTTAAAGAAAACCTGGCGATTTGCACGGAGCTGGAGAAAAAATACCTGAACAAGCCCAACGAGGAGGTAGAGGTAGACCTGAACAAGGCACAGGTGGCCCTGCTGAAGATATACTGCTACTACAACACGGGCGACAGCGACCACGGGAAGGTGTATGCGCGGGACGCGGTGGCGCTGTTTAAAAACGGCAGCCACGACTGGTTCGACTTTATGGAGTACCACTTCCTGCTGCTGATGAAAGCCGAGCTGTATAAAGATGCCGGCAAGGTGTACAGGGGGGTGCGTACCAACAAAAACTACGGCCTGCTGGAGGACGCCGACAAGGAAAGATGGCAGATATACAGGGCGTTCCTGGTGTTTGTGAACGACGAGAAGCTGCTGAAGTGGGGCTTTGACCTGGACGAGTTTTTGGCGCAGGTGCCGTCGTACCCGAAAGATCTGAACAACTACGCCGTAGCCACGCTGGTGATCCAGTTTATGTTTTTGCTCAGAGATTCGAACGTGGTGCGGCTGAAGCAGGTGCTGGCCGAAATACAGCAGTACAACTCGGAGCACCTGGACAAGCGCAGCAACTACCGCAACAGCATTTTCATTCGCCTGATATCGATTATTACCGACCAGGAGTTTAGCCACGAGCAGATAAAAGAACGTGGCAAGGTGTATTTCTCGAAGCTGAAACGGACGAAGATACCCGCCGAGATAAAAGCCGACATGGAGGTGATTCCTTATGATATACTGTGGGGATACATATTGAAAATACTGGCCAGCAATAAGTTTTACGTGCACTACCGGTTTTACGACATCCACTTTAAGCAGATGGCCGAGCAGGAAAAGGCCGGCTGATAATGATGAGCGGGGCGTGGCATGAAAGCTAATGACGTGCTTCTGAAGTTTCTTATATGGAGACTCAGAAACATTAGCGACAGAAACTTTATACTGATAATGGCCGGCGTGATAGGGGCGATATCCGGCCTGGCAGCGGTGGTGCTAAAGAGCGCGGTGCATGCCCTGCAGCGTGTGCTGGAGCGCAGCCTGTATATTTACGACGTGAATTATGCCTATTTGGTGTACCCCCTGATAGGCATTATACTAACCATGCTGATTGCCAGGTATGTGCTGAAGGAAAAGCTGGGGCATGGTATTACGCAGGTGCTTTACGCCATTTCGAAAAACTCGGGCATTATCAAGCGTTCGAGGATGTACTCGCGCATGCTTACCAGCGCCATAACGGTGGGCTTTGGTGGCTCGGTGGGGCTGGAAGCGCCCATAGTGGTAACGGGCTCGGCCATTGGTTCCAACATCGGGCAGCTGGTTCACCTCAACTACAAAAAACGCACGCTGCTGATTGGCTGCGGCACGGCAGCGGCCATTTCCGGTATTTTTAATTCGCCCGTGGCCGGTGTAATTTTCGCCATTGAGGTGATACTTGCCGATGTTACCATTTCGCTGTTTATCCCCATACTGATAGCCTCGGTGGCGGGCTCGCTGGTATCGAAAGCACTGCTGGGCAACGACATCCTCTTTTATTTTCAGCTGAAGGACCCCTTTACGCCGGGCGATACTCCCTATTATATGCTGCTGGGCGTGGCATGCGGGCTGGTGTCGCTGTATTTTACCCGCCTCACGTACTTTGTAGAAAAGCGGCTGGGGAAGGTGCAGAACGATTTTTCGAGGGCGCTGCTGGGTGGTGCCCTGCTGGCGCTGCTTATTCTAACGCTGCCACCGCTTTATGGCGAAGGCTACGACACCATTAAGGCCCTGCTGAATGGCGCTGAGGACGAGGTGCTGCACCGAAGCCTTTTTTACGGACAGCGCGACAGCTTCCTTGTAATAGCTGTATTTTTGTTTGGGGTGATATTGCTAAAGCCACTTGCCTCTGCCACCACACTGGGCGCCGGGGGAAGCGGCGGAATCTTTGCACCGTCGCTGTTTTTGGGGGGTGTAACAGGGTATTTTTTCGCGAAGATGCTGACGGCCGCCGCTCCCTTTGCCAACCTGAGCCTCAGCAACTTTACGCTGGTGGGCATGTGCGGGGTAATGAGCGGTATACTGCATGCACCGCTAACGGCCATATTTCTGATAGCGGAAATTACCAGCGGCTACACGCTGTTTGTGCCGTTGATGCTGGTTTCGGCCATTTCGTACAGCACCATCTCGTATTTCGAAAAGTACTCCATTTACACCAAAAACCTGATAGAAAAGGGCGACCTGATACCCTACGACAAAGACCGCCTGGTGCTAAGCCAGATACTGCTGAACAAAATAGTGGAGAAAGACCTGCTGCGTATACACCCCGATGCCACGCTTGATGACCTTGTGAAGCTTGTGCGGAAATCGAAGCGGAATATATTTCCCGTGGTGAACGATGAAGGGGTGCTGGAGGGGATACTTACCCTTGACGACGTGCGGGAGATTATGTTTAATGAAGAGGCGAGGAAAAAGGTGGTGATACGCACGCTAATGACTCAACCGCCTGCCAGTGTGACGTCGAACGAAAAGATGCAAAGCGTGATGAACAAGTTTGAGATTACGCAAGCGTGGAACCTGCCGGTGATAGACAACGGCAAATACATTGGTTTTGTGTCGAAATCGAGCATTTTCAGCGCTTACCGCAACAAGCTTATCAGGCAAAATCTTGAGTAACGAGGCGACGCAAGGCGGAGTTATCCACACAAATTTACTTTAGCTATTTCAAACTATATTGCTGGATGCCAGTGCGTTAACTGTTGTTTGGCAGTAATATGTGGATAACTTGCGTTGATTGTGGATAAGTGTGCCGGGCTGCTAAAAAAACAGCCGCCAGCAGCTGCCAACGGGCTGGTGCAGCCATTGCTCCGGGCATGGTTGACAGGGTTGATAATGAACCGCAACAGGGAAAATTCACAGAAGGTGAAGTCATTGTTCGCCTGTTGTTTTGTAAGTTTGGGTATGAAGTCTGCTGTTTTCATCCTGCTCGTTTGCTTCTGCGGCTCCGGCTTGTTGGCGCAGGAGGTTGAAGTGGTTCGCTTTCCGGACCTCCAACAAATGATAGAGGCGGAAGGGACAGACATAAGGGTGATCAACTTCTGGGCCACCTGGTGCAAGCCCTGTATAGAGGAAATCGGGTATTTTGAGGAAGTGAATAAAAACTACCCCCGCGACGAGGTGCGGGTGCTGCTTGTGAGCCTAGATTTTGCCGAAGAGTTGGAAACAAAGGTGAAACGGTTCGTAGCGAAGAAGGGCTTGAAGGCCGAGGTGGTGCTGCTCGACGAAACGGACTACAACGCATTTATTGACCAGATTTCGCCGGAATGGTCGGGGGCAATTCCGGCCACATTGCTGGTGAATGCTGCCACAGGCAAAAAGGCGTTTTTCGAAAAGCAATTTAAAGAAGGGGAGCTTCAGCAAACGCTGGCATCGTTTATGAAAGAACCCTGACGAAGATAAATTAGTTGGAAGGCCAGGCCGATAGCGGTGAGGCGCGGGGAAGGCGGTGCTGATTGTTTAATCAATGTCGTTTGGTTAGCGATTTATGATCCCCTTCTTTACCCTCGCTAGCCGTGCGCCTCCGAAGAGGGACAATGGGCCTAACTAAACAACGTTGATTGTTTAATTGTAAAATACAATACCTATGAAAAAGCTAACAGGTTTACTACTTCTGCTGCTGGTTGTTTCGTTTGTGCACATTGGTGCGCTTACCCCCGGGGGTAGCCTGGCCGAAGACGGCTATGCAGTGGGCGACACGGCAAGGGACTTTAAGCTGAAAAACGTGGATGGCAAGATGGTGTCGCTAGCCGACTATGGCGCGGCCAGGGGATTTATAGTGATATTTACCTGCAATACATGCCCTTATGCCAAGTTGTACGAAAAGCGGATTATAGCCCTGGATGCAAAATACAAGGCGAAGGGCTACCCTGTAATAGCCATACAGCCAAACGACGGTGTGCTTTCATCAGGCGATTCGTTTGAACAGATGGTGGCCAACGCGCAAAAGAAGGGCTTCACCTTCCCCTACCTGCTCGACGAAACCCAGGAGATTGCGAGAACTTATGGAGCTACCCGCACGCCGCATGTGTACCTGCTGAACAAAGAACAGGGAAAGCTGAAGGTAGCCTACATAGGAGCTATAGACAACAACCATAAGGATGAGGAAGCGGCTGACAAAAAGTATGTAGAAGACGCGGTAGATGCCTTATTAGGCGGCCGGAAGGCGCCCACCACCTTTACCAAAGCGATAGGATGCGGCATCAAATGGAAAGAAGCAAATTAGCAGAAAAGGCCGGGAGCACCGGCCTTTTTCTATTTAGTTTAGCTTGTAAATAATGGGAATAACCATGCGCACCTTCACGGGGCGGCCTCTTTGCTTGCCGGGCTTCCACTGGGGCGACTGAGACAGCACCCGCACGGCTTCGTTGTCGAAATCGGCGTTGATGCCCTTTATTACCTTTATGTCGGTAAGGTTGCCTTGCTCGTCTACAATAAACTGTACAAACACCCTGCCCTGCAGCCCCATGCGTTGGCCGCTTTTAGGGTATTTGATGTTTTTGGCGAGAAAGGCCATGAAGGCGTCCTGACCACCGGCTGGCGTTGGCATTTCGTCGGTATAATCCACATATTCGGGCGCTATTTCAATAGGAAGCGGATCATCATCGATAATATCGTCGATATCTAAAGCATCATCCATATCCAGCACCAGATCTACTTCCGGGACCTCGTCATCATCATCGACCTCGATTATCTCTTCGGGCATCACGATCTTCGGCTTTGGAGGTTCCGGAATCACAGTCTGTGGTGCGATATCTACCGGCTCGAACGGTCCGGTTATCTCCTCAAGGGTAATCGGCTTCTCGTACGCCGTTTTCCACTCGAAAGCGGTAACTACCAGGGCCAGTGCCACCAGGAAGCCTACGGACAGGTGCAGGTTGTACTTTCGCTGCAGGTCTTTTTTGGGATTCTTTTTTAGCTCCATAATTGAAACAGTTTTAGTTTACGGTTTATTGACAGAATAAGTATTCTTTTATTCTGGTTTGTGAAACGCAAACCGGTAGGTAGTAACGGCTTGCGAGACACGAAACCGGTGGGTGTACGCTGTTCGTGCATTCCGGTTTGTGAGACACAAAACCGGTGGGTAGTTGCGGTTTGTGGAACACGAAACCGCGGGGGTTTTGGCACTTGCCGGATTGTGAGAGACCAACCGGGGCATGCTGTTCGTGCAGTCCCGGCCTGTGAAGCACGGGGCCGGGTGACGGTGAGCGATATTTCGGTTTACGGTTCATCGAAAGAAAATAATAAGCAGCACGCTAATGCCGATAAGGAAAAGCAGGTAGAATATCTTGAGCCAGATGTTTCGCATCCTGGCTTTGCGGTAGCGGCGGCTTACCAAATCGAAGTTTTTAAAGCCTGTGATGCGCTTCTCCTGAAAAGATCCTCTCCGTATTCGTATATCGTACTTCTTCATGTCGTCGTCACTTTTTCCTTCAGCTTCTGAAGTGCCCGGTAGTATCTCATTTTGATGGCGCTTTCGCCTTTGTCGAGAATGAAAGCTATTTCGTGAAAAGCCTTGCCTTCGAAAAACTTTAGCTCCAGGATGGCCACTTCGTCTTCGTCGAGCAGGGCTATTAACCGCACCACCTCCGAAATGTCGAGGTCCACTTCAATTTCATGCTGCAGCACTTCCTTCAGGCTCACCTCTTCGAGGGCGATAATCATTTGCCGCCGGGTTTTATGATAATGCGCCAGCACCTCGTTCCGGGCGATCTTCATGAGGTAGGCCTGGTAGGGTATGCCGTTGTACTGAAAACGGTGAAGCGCCAGCATAGCCTTGAGAAAGACTTCCGACACCAGGTCGGCGGTAAGGTCCAGGTCGTCGGTTTTGCGCAACACGAAGCGGAAAATAGCGTCGTGATGCCGGTTATATATTTCGCTGAAGTTGTTGATATTCTGCTTTGCCAGAATAATCAACTCCTCCACAGAAGGGTGTGAAGATTTTTGTTTTATGTTCTCTTCTTCTTCCAAAAGATTCTTCTTTGTACTTAAAATCAGAAGAAGAACAGAAAAGTCACAATAGGTTGGAAAAAATCTTTTGGATGCTTATGTGTTCCGGCTTGTGAGACACCAAGCCGGGGGTATTAGGGTATTGTGGGTTCCGGCCTGTGAGACACGAGGCCGGGGTTTAAAAGGACGCCGGCGTGTGAGACACGAGGCCGGAGGATAAAATGGATGCAGGCTGTGAAACAAGACGCCGGGGCTGCCTTTTGCTGGCCCCTATCCCACGTACTGAAGGTAATGCTCCCATTTTTCGAGCACCGCCGTAAAGTCGTCGGGGAGAGGCGACTCGAACTGCACGAATTTGCCGGTGGCCGGGTGCACAAACCCCAGCGACTTTGCGTGCAGTGCCTGCCGGGGCATTAGCTGAAAGCAATTGTCGACAAACTGCTTGTATTTGGTAAATACCGTACCCTTCAGCGCCTTGTCGCCCCCGTAGGTGGCGTCGTTGAACAGCGGGTGACCGATGTACTTCATGTGGGCCCGTATCTGGTGGGTGCGGCCGGTTTCGAGGTTGCATTGGAGCAGCGCCACGTAGCGGAGGTCTTTGAGGGTTTGGTAGTGTGTAACGGCATGGCGGCCGAAGTCGGCTGCTGGAAACGCGGTGGTAATGCGGCGGTCTTTGAGGCTCCGGCCCAGGTGCACGTTGATGGTGCCGGCCGGCGGATTTGGCACACCCCATACCAGGGCGTAATAAGTACGCTCGATGGAGTGATCGTAAAACTGCCGGGCCAGGGAGTTCATGGCCAGCTCTGTTTTGGCGATCACGAGCAGGCCGCTGGTGTCTTTGTCGATACGGTGCACCAGGCCGGGGCGCCCCTCATTGCCTTTCATTTCGGGCAGCTGCTGAAAGTGCCAGGTAAGGGCATTTACCAGGGTACCCGACCAGTTGTTGAAGGCGGGATGCACCACCATGCCTGCTGCTTTGTTTACCACCAGCAGGTGCTCATCTTCGTACACGATGTTGAGGGGGATGTTTTCGGGCACCACGTCGGTAATGCGGGGCGGCTCGGGCAGCGATATCACAATTACGTCGCCGGGGTGAATTTTGTAGTTGGGCTTCACGGGCTTTTCGTTCACCAGCACATACTCGTTTCTGATAGCCTCCTGCACCTTGTTGCGGGTGGCGTTGGGCAGCCTGTCGGTGAGAAATTTATCTATGCGAATGAGACCCTGCTTTTTGTCGGCCACAATGCGGTGATGCTCAAACAGCTCGTCGCTATCCAGGTCGTCGAATGCATCGGGTGTGACACCGGCGCTTTCCTCGTCGCCATCTGAAAAGCTGCGGCCTGTCAATTTATTTTCTTCATTCATTTTGCAAAAGTAGTGAGAAGTTATGCCAATATTGAACCCATGGATTTTCCCGCGCCGCTACCTGTACCGGAAATTGAGATAACTGAGCCCCTGCTCAGCAGGGCCGGGGTGCGGCTGCTGGTTCGCCGCGAAGATCTTAACCACCCGGAGATATCCGGAAACAAGTACTGGAAGCTTAAATACAACTTGCAAGAAGCGGCCAAACGTGGATTTTCCACCATACTTACTTTCGGCGGCGCCTATTCGAACCACATAGCCGCCACTGCCGCTGCCTGCAAATTATGTGGGTTTAAATCGATTGGCATAATACGCGGAGAAGACGCAGACCCCGAAAACCCAACATTGGCAACCGCCCGCAAAAACGGGATGCTGATGCAAAAGGTAAGCCGGGCGGCCTACCGGCTGAAAACGACTGAAGCGTTTGCCGACAGCCTGTGCCGGGAGTTTGGCGACTTTTACATGGTGCCCGAAGGGGGCACCAACGGTCTGGCCATTGCCGGTGCCAAAGAAATGGTGCTGGGGATAAACAGCGCATTCGACTACCTGTGCCTGCCGGTGGGTACCGGCGGCACCATTGCAGGCTGCATACAAGCGCTGGAGGGCCGCAAGCATGTACTTGGATTTGCAGCACTGAAGGGGGACTTCCTCGCCGGCGAGGTAAAACAGTTGCACGAAATATGGAAGCTTCCCCTTTACAACAACTGGCACATTGAAGGCGGCTACCACTGCGGGGGCTACGGAAAGGTGACGCTGGAGCTCACCGGTTTTATGGCGCAATTTGAGCGGGCGCATGGTGTGCCGCTCGACCACGTTTATACCGGCAAAATGATGCTGGGGATATACAAAATGATTGAAAAGGGTTTTTTTAGTAAAGGCACCACCGTGCTGGCACTGCACACCGGCGGCCTGCAGGGAAGAAAGATGACCCACCTTCGGTGATTTGGACAGAAAAACACTATCTTTAAGCTCATTTTTTAGACCTGGCCCATATGCTTTTACTAAGGAGACTTTTTTACTCTGCGGTGATGCTTTCTTGTTTTTCCCTGATCCATGCCTGCGGATTGGGCAACCTAAACTTTGATAATACCGAGTTTCCGGACTACGAGCCCACGATGGCATTGCCTATCGGGGTGTCGCACTACACCATGGTAGAGTTGCTCGAAGGTTTGCAGGGCGACGACCTCTCGGTGGAGGAGTCGGAGAGCAGGTTTATGACATTGGTGTTTTCCGATACGATGGTAAGCACCAACCGCAATGCTTACCTGCAACTGGCTTCCTTTAGCACAAGTGGTAGTTTGTTTCCGCAGGTTTCGGAGGGGCCCTACGGGGAAGTGCGCCAATTGGAATTTGAGGAGACCTATACCTACTCGCTTGACGGCCTGCAGGGCGAAAGGCTGGACTCCGTGTTTTTCAAAGAGGGCGAGCTGCAGCTTGCACTGCACTCGAACATAGCAAGCGAGGTGAGGGTTACTTTTTCCATTCCTTCGCTCACGCTCAACACCACGGGCACGGCGCTTTACGATACACTGGCGGCGCCGGCCGGAAGCACGGCTTCGTCGGAAACAGGTGCTACGCTGGCAGGCAGAAAGTTGGCCCTGAGAGTGGAGGGCGACAACAACCACTTCGACGTGGTGATGAAAATAACCGTAGTGCTGGCGCCTGGCGAAACACTTCGTTTTTCGGATTTCGTAGGGTTCTCTTTCTCATTCGCAGAGCACACGTACCGAATAGCTCACGGATTTTTCGGCACGAAAGAGGTTCCTCTACAGGATAGCTTCATCGATATGTCGTTTTTTGAAAAATTTGGTGACTCGGGCATAGATTTTAAGGAGCCGCTTATCCGTATGCTGGTGAGCAATGCCTATGGCTTCCCGCTGGGGCTTTCTCTGGCGGGGCTTTCGGCCACCAACAACGACAGCTCCACCATTGCACTGACGGGACCAGCATCGGAGGCGCTTCACTATATAAATTACCCTGCCAACGAGGCCGAAGTGTTGCGGACAACCGAAATCATTATCAACAGCGAAAATTCGAATATTAAGGATCTTTTTTCGCTTACCCCTACCCGCTTCAACCTGCCGCTGGTTACGATTTCCAACCCCACTGCGTTTGAGGCAGTTCCCGCGAACTTTATAACCGACAGCAGCTACATGGAAACGATAACACAGGTGGAGCTGCCACTCGAAATAAAACTAGACACTTTTCTCACCAACCTGACCTACAGCCTTGAAGGTGTGGAGCTGGAAGGATTGCAAAACGCTGCTTTGCGAATCCATACCATCAACCAAATTCCGCTGAAGGCTACTTTGGCGGTGAGTTTTGCTGATGCAGACGGAGAACCTTTTCATTTTTTGGAAGAAAGACTGGCGCTGGAAGCTCCGCCACTCGATGAAAACGGCCGAACAAGCAGCGCTACCTCGCTGCTGGCAGAGGTGCACCTGGGTGCGGATGGTACCGACGCTCTTAAGGAAGCAGCAAGCCTGACGGTGAGCATCATCATCGATTCTTCGGCGGCCGCTAACGACGACTACGTAAAGCTTTTTGCAGACTACGAAATAGTGGTTAGTGTGTCTATTTCGGGAAAGCTACAGATCACTTTTTGATATGAAGGGCTGGCTAAAAATATTGATTGTTCTGGTGCTGCCCACATTGGCAAAGGCACAAAGCGGCCTTACCCTGTATTCGCTCGGCGAGGCTGTACCGCAAAACGCTAACTTCAACCCAGCCCTGGTGCCTGCCGGCTCCATGTTTCTGGGATTACCGGGCATATCGGAGATTGGCGGCAGTGTGAACAATAAGTTCAGCTATAACCAGGCTTTTGAGCAATCGGGCGACGACACCACGCGGGTGGACATTGAAAGCATTTTGAGCAGCCTGCGCAAAAAAAACAATTTGCTGGCCGAAACCCGGATTCCTGTTCTTTTTCTTGGCATCCGCCCCGAAGGCACGTCGCACACTTTCAGCTTTTTTGTGAACGAGCGTGTGGATTTGCGGGCGCAGTACCAACAGGCGCTGATTGAAACACTGTGGGAGGGCACCGATCTGCTGGTGGGGGAATCGGTAAACCTGAAGAAATCGGCCATTACCTCAACCTACTACAGGGAATATGGCGTTGGCTTGAAAACCGACGTGACTAACGAGATAAAAGCAGGGGCCCGGGTGAAGCTGGTACAGGGGATAGCCAACGTGAAAACAATGGCGGGGTTCAGGGCTGGAATAGACCTTGAGCCGCTTACTTATGCTTACGGGTTCGACTTTGCCAATGCGGGCATTCGCACCAGCGGGCGGGAAGATTTTTCGTCTGTCCCCTACCTGATCTCAAACAAAAACAGGGGGTTTGCCATCGACGCGGGTGTAGTGTATGAAAGAAACAAGCTGCTGAGCTTTGCCGCCGCAATTAACGACCTGGGATTTATTCATTGGAAAGAAGGGCAGGAAAGCTTTGTGCTTAACGATACCACGTTTGTGTTTGACGGCGTGAATATGCGCACCACAGGCGATGTAACCACGGCCATTGATTCGCTGGAAAATGCTTTCACTCCCCGGAAAGAGTACAAAAGTTATACGGCGATGCTTACTGCCCGTTCGGTGCTGAGCAGCTCGCTGATCTTGAGCCCGGCCGACCGGCTTACCCTAACGCTGGTAAACCAAATGCTGGTTGGCAAGGTGAAAACGGCGGTATCGGTGGCTTTGAACAAGCAGGTAAGCAGGGGTATATCGGTATCGGCCGCCATAGTAAAGCTGCCGCAGCATTGGCCCACTGCGGGCGGGGCTGTGGCACTGCGGGGTGGACCCGTGCAGTTTTACATGGCTTCGGACAACCTCACCGGTTTTCTGAACGTGGCCAACATGAAGGTGCTGGACCTGCGGATGGGGCTGAACGTGCTAATTGGGCTCCGGAAGCCGAAGAATGAGTCGAATCTGCCACCTGCCTATCGGTCGAAACCCAGCTATTCATCGAAAGGAAACGGGGTGGATTACCCTACCGACCCGCGACTACGGAAGCCGGGCGTGTTCAGAAGAAACGGCATGTACGACGTGATTCCCAGGCGCAAGGTGCCCAAATCGTGGCGGAGCTGGACGAACAGAAAGAAACCTAAGTTTTAGCGGTCGTCGCCGGCAGTTTTAACAGCTGGCTTGGCGATAGAAAGTTTTAGTGTGCCGTAGTCGTTTTCCGGAGCCTGGTTATTTTTTTCGGCAGAGATGGTTAATGTGCCGTTTTCGACTTTAATGTAGAAGTCTTTGTTACCCAGGCCGGGCACGCCGATCTCTACTTCATAAAAGTTGGTGTTTTCCTTCAAGTTCAGTTCCGGTTCTATTTTTTCCGCAGGAAAATCGAATGCGAAGTTTTCCTCATGTAAATCGTGGTTCCACAATTTGCCATAGGAAGGGGCTAGGGGTGAATGTTTTACAGCTGCCATAGTGATTGTTTTACTGATAGTGTAATAAAAGGTAGAGGGTCGCTTTTTTACAAACAACCCTCTGTTAATCTTGTAAGCCTGATGGTGTTATCAAGTTTTGACGAAGCGTTCTCTCCGTACAGTTTTAAAATAAGCATATCCTATAACTGCACCACTTCATCGAGATTAACACCGTACCAAAGCCAAATACCATGCCTTTCGAACCGAAAGTATTCGATTCACCACCCACTGAAAAGTAGCTGCCTAGGCTGAGTTTAGGTGTTCACCGCATTTAAAAAAGATGTTTCTGTGAGATTATCTGCCATTGTGGGGCCTATCGCCGTGGACGTGCTGAAGACCGGCTATTGTTTTTCGACTAAGGTAACCTGCTATTTAAGCTGCGGGGTTTAACAGGGGGAAAGTGTAGAAAAGCAGCAACAATGAGGATAAAAAACTACATTGTGTGAAGCACCTACCGCGGTGTGTCGCTCTGCTCAGCGTCTTTTTCATGCAGCGAATTTTCGGTCCACAGCGAAGCCCAGCCTCCGCCGAAGGTACCTTCAATCCGGCCCTTAACGGTGGAGCACAAAATAACCAATATGCCTACCAGCGAATCGTTTAGCAGTATCTGGTTGTCGTGGTAGCCCAAAATCCAGGGCGCTGCTACCAGCCAGGCTGCCAGCGGTATGTTCCACAGCCGCACGACCCGTGTGCATTCCCACCAGGCTATCATGGCAAAGGAAGCGATAACGGGTCCTACGATGTGGTCGTTGTCGGCGGGCGTGCCAGCATACCCCAGGACCGAGGGCGCCGCCATCAACCATATGCCCAGTACAAAACTGATTACCTGTGCCCACATAGCTATTATTTTACGAGTTCTCTTACGCTTTTGTATCCCCAAAAGGCCTTCCACAGTGAGACGTTGGCCTTTTTAACCCGCTTGAGGTATTGCATGCTGGCGAGAAATTCGTCCATTGCCGGCCCTATCATTACTACCGATATTACGGCAGACGCCAGGCACAAGCTACACCAGGCATCGAACAGCACCGGCTGAAGCACCACCAGCAGCAGGCTTACAAACCCGAGGGGGCCCACTGCCAGCCCGAATACAACTACAATCCACGGCATAGACCGCCACCTGCGCGGGCCACCAATGGCACCGGCCACGGCATCGGTTAAGTAGCCAAACGCTCCAAGGGCGGCATCGGGGATGATAAACATTTCGGATACGTAGGAATTGAGAATGGTGATGCTGCCGTTTCCGAACAGAGGCTCCCATACGGTGGGCACTACTCTCAACTGGTAAAGCGTGAGATAGGTGGCAATGGCCACTCCTACCAGGGCCAGGGCGATAATCGGTAAACGTTGCGGCCAGCTGGCGGGGTTGTATTGCCAGCCGGGCGGTATGTTCGTATCACTCATTTAGTTCAGATTGTTCTCTTTGTACCACCTGTCGGGGTCCGACTTCAGGTTTTCTATTATTTTAGGTAACGTCGATTTTAAGTCGTGGTGTGGTTGCCATTTCAGGTACTGCTGAGCCCTGGTGATATCCATTTCGTAGTGGTCGTCGGCCCGGTCGACCATCCAGGGCTTAATGAAAGGATCGCTTACCATATCCTGCGCCCAGGCACCTGCTTTGGCCAGGGGTTTGGGAATTTCCATGGTCGACCATTCCTTGCCGTGTATCAGCTCACCTATTTCGCGCTGCAGCTCTTCGTAGCTCAGGGTTTTTCCCTCACTTATGTTCAAAACGGTTTCGTCGGGGATGTCATTGCGGAAGTCGACAGTTCTTTCAAGAGCGTCGATAAGGTCGTCTAAATGAACAAAGGCGTTGCCATGGAGCAGATCGCCGGGGTACACGTGGCTGGTGAGCTTACGCTCGTAGATCCGCTGAATCTGATGGGAAATGGGGATGGAATGCCCTTTTTCGTCGTATACGCCAGCCATGCGCAGTATAACCGCCGGTATGGACCCCTTTTTCTGGTGAATAACTTTTTCTGTTTCCACCTTCGACTCGGGGTAGTTCCAGCTTGGCTCCAGCGGCCAGTCTTCATTAATTTTCTTGCCGGGGTCGGTGGGTTTGTATACCAGGTTGGTGCTGGAAAATATAAACTGGTCGACCTCAAAATCGGCCAGCGCATCGAGCAGGTGTTCGGTGCCCTGTACGGTTACCTTGTCGTACAGGGGGCTGTCTTCACCGGAGAAGTCGTAGTAGGCCGCCAGGTGGATAACCGAGGCCAGCCCGTCGCCATAGGCATAGGCCACCCTGTCCATGGCGGCCTGTATGCTCAGCGTATCGGTGATGTCGAAAAGGATAGTCTCGGCTTTTTGGTGCGGATATAAGCTCCCCTGCTTGTCGAGGCCCACACACTGGTATTTGTCGGCCAATCGCTCTATGAGCCTGGAGCCGATAAGTCCGCTGGAGCCGGTAATGAGTACAACAGGTTTTTTAGTTGAAAGTGATTCGTTCATATTTTCAGTCTTTTAAAATTCAATCAGCAACATATTTTTAGTGATGCGTGAGGTTCACATCCTGTGGATGGGTGTGGAAATTATTCCCTTTGTGCTCCGGTTTAGCATCTATCCACCGCGGCTCCCTTTCCCTTATGCGGAGTACCCTCCTGCTTTTCTTTTTAAATAATGACGGGAGCATATAGCCTGCTGCGGTAAATGCGCCAAACACAAAATGGGCGGCCAGCAGGTGATTGTAGTATGCTTTGTATTCGACCCGTGGCGCACGGGGGTGCATGTCGAACGCCGACTTCCAGATCAACACACCCACAAAGCCGTTGATACCTCCCATTACAAGCCCATTTTGGATCGACAGGCGTGCGTCTGTTTTTCGCCATACCTGGTCGTACAGCACCGAAAACGAAAGGCCCGCCAGATAATGCAGCAGCCACCCCAGCTGGTGCGTATGCTTCTTTTTCACGCTACGAAGCGCCTCCGTATTGCTTAGCATGGCACTGAGGATAACCGGCTCTCTGAACTGCCTGTTTCTTCTTTCGGAAATAAAATAGCTGAAAAGCGACATAAAGGCGGTGCCCGTAACGCTGGCCAATACAATTCTTACTGCGTTCATAACTTTGTTCCCTTCCTTTGCGACCCTAAAGACTGACAATTTTGTGCCAGCTTCGGCCCCGCCTGTGGCTGCCACTGCTGTGGCACGCAGATGGCACGGCTTTTTAAGAGTGAGTTCTATAATCGCACAGCCATGGAAAAGAAAAACGCAGCTCCCAAAAACCGGACACCGGAACCGCCACAGGTAATAGACCCTACCTCAAAAAAGGAAAGAGAAAAGAAAAAAGCGCCTCAACCGGGTGGCAAAGGCGCTTCTGACAAGGGCAAAAAGGACTAGCGCCCACGTTGGGTGTCGGTGGCACCCTCCATGCTGTGCTCCAGCTCCAGTTCGCCTTCAGGTTGCTGTTTGGCAAAGCTTTTTGCCTGCTTGCCCACGGCACCTTTTGCTTTGGTAATGCCACCGTCTACTTCGTACAGTGCGCCGGTTACGTAGGAAGCCTCATCGGAGGCAAGAAACAGGTAAACGTTGGCCACTTCTTCGGGTGTGCCACGCCTGGCAAGAGGGGTAGCACCCAACAGCATCTTCTCGTTTTGCCGGCTCATGGGCCCTTCGCTTCTGCGGGTCCAGGCGGTGTCGATTGGCCCGGGGCACACACAGTTGGCCCGCACCCCATATTTGGCCTGCTCCACCGCCACCCCCAGCGTGAAAGCATGCATAAACCCTTTGGTTCCGCCATAGCCGGTGTTTTCCGCCAGCCCCAGCATGCCCGACTCCGACCCTGCATTTACCATACACCCGTGGGTTTTCTTCAGCTCCGGTATTGCAAATTTTGTCATCAGAAAAGTGCTCCTGATGTTGTTTTTCAGCATATAATCAAATGCTTCCAGGGGGAACTCATCTGTTTCCTGCATATCGGGGAATGTGCCGGCATTGTTTATCAAAATATCCAGCTGGCCCCAGGTGTCAGTTGCAGTTTTAATACACGCCCGGGCATTTTCTTCCACAGCAATGTCGCCGCTAAACACCACTGCCTCGCCACTGTGGCTACGTATTTCCTGCACAACCTCCTCTACGGGGTCGTCGGGAAATCCCGCTACCACCACGCGGGCTCCTTCGGCTGCGAATTTTTTACTGATAGCCTCGCCTATACCCGTAGCACCACCCGTAACTATGGCTACTTTTCCTTTCAATCTGTTCATAAGCAAATTCGTTTTGTTTTTTACCTCATTGCACAGGTTAGCGATGGTGATTTCCGTGCTTCTTGCTGCCGGCCGCAAGGTTGGGCAGGCCACCAGCCCCACTGCCATCCATGCAGCAGGCTTAGTATTCGTTGTTTTTTACAGCAGCCCTGTCGGTAAGGGAAGCAATTACATTTTGTGTTAGCTCCGACTCACTCTCGTGGCCTTTCTTCCGCACGTTGCCGCCCGGCACGTTGTCGGGCATTAGCTTGTTGGCAATGGCCAGCACGCTGCTAACCCAACCCGGCGCTACACTTTGCAGAATGAGCATGACCCTCGCCGTGTTGGTAAGGATAGCCTCAGACACGCCGTATTCCAGTGCCTTGACGATATCGTCGGCGGCTTCCTCAGCCTCCTGTGCTACAGGAGAAGAGCCTGTGTTTTTAAACCAGGCATACTCCGCCTCATGGTCGCCCTTTACCGTGATATTCCTGGTGCTTCCGGTTCTCATGAGGTTAGGCACCACGGTGGTTACGTGTATCTTGTTCTTTTTAAGCTCCACATTCATTCCTTCGGAGAGCCCCACCAGCGCAAATTTGCTTACCGTGTAGGGCAGCAGGTGAGGCACGGAAATCTTACCTCCTATAGACGTGATGTTTACAATTCTACCGCCGCCTGTTTCGCGAAAATGAGGCAGCACTGACAGCATTGTATACAACGGAGCCCAAAAGTTGATCTTCATTGCCTCTTCAAAGTCTTCTACTTCCATCGAATCCTGTGGCCCCACCTGAATAATGCCGGCGTTGTTCACCAGCACGTCGAGCTTGCCATAGTGAGTTATTATCTTGCCTATCATTTCTTCAACCGCCCGGCGGTCGGTAAGGTCCACAGCGTAGGTTACTACTTCGGCACCCATTTCTTCGAGCTCGTGTTTGGCTGTAGCCAGCTGTTCGTTGTTGCGGGCGCAAATGGCCAACCGTGCCCCCCGCTGTGCAAGGGTGCGTGCAAGCACCAGGCCGAGCCCACGCGATCCACCGGTAATAAGCACCACTTTGTTTTGCAAACTGTACCGGGTCATTTCCCGGTATATGGAGGAAGCTATCATGTAAGCGCCAATACCCGCCGCTACCCATAAGCCTTTTTTAAACATCTTGTTCATTGCTGGTAAATTTTGATTATCTGTCGGCTTAGCGGACAAAAAACCATGCCACTGTGCGGGGCCAGGCGCCACGGAAGGCGTGTGCTCATTCTACCCTTTTGCAAAAACAGGCATAATATCTGAGCAAGACCTGGCATGGATCGGTTTGATTATGACGTAGTTGTGGTGGGTGCAGGACCAAACGGGCTGGCGGCGGCAATTAAGCTGCAGCAGGAGGGCCTGGCGGTGCTGCTGCTGGAGGGTGCCGGCGAACCGGGCGGCGGCATGCGCTCAGCCGGGCTTACGCTGCCGGGGTTTACACACGATATATGCAGCGCTATTCATCCGCTGGCGGCCGGATCGCCATTTTTCTCCTCGCTGCCGCTGCACGCTTTCGGGCTTGCGTTTATTTACCCGCCGCTGGCTGCGGCCCACCCTTTTGACAACGGCACCGCTGCAGTACTGGAGCGATCGATAAGCAAAACCGCAGGCCGGCTGGGCACCGACGATGGCAGCTACCGCCGTATATTTGAGCCCCTGGTGCGAGACTGGCCTCTTATTGCCGACGACGTGCTGGGACCGCTGCATTTTCCGTGCATGCCGCTGCACATGGCTTCGTTTGGACTGAAGGCCATGGCTTCGGCAGCCTCTTTTGCGCGGATATTTGAGCATAAACCAGCACGGGGGCTGTGGGCAGGAATGGCTGCACACGCTCTTCAGCCGCTAACCAACGCAGCCACGTCAGCCATAGCGCTGGTGCTGATGATAGCGGGGCACATCCGCGGCTGGCCAATGCCTAAGGGCGGTGCGCAGGCGCTATGCAATGCGCTGGTTTCGTATTTCTTGTCGCTGGGCGGTGAAATGCGGACCGGCTTTAAGGTAGGGTCGCTGCGGCAACTGCCCACCGCACGTGCGGTGCTGCTGGATGTAACACCCCGGCAATTGCTGGAAATTGCCGGTGACGACCTGTCGCCGCTTTACAGGTGGCAATTGAGAAGGTATAAATACGGAATGGGTGTATTTAAAATGGATTGGGCGCTTGATGGGCCGATTCCGTGGAAAGCACCGGAATGCAGGTTGGCGGGCACGGTACACCTGGGGAATACTTTTGAAGAAATAAATGCCTCGGAAAGTGCTACTGCCGGGGGTTTGCATCCCGAACGACCTTTCGTGCTGCTGGCACAGCCGACCGTGTTTGACGACACACGAGCGCCGCACGGCAAACATACTGCCTGGGCCTACTGCCATGTGCCCAATGGCTCGGCAACCGATATGTCGCTGGCCATTGAAAACCAGGTGGAGCGGTTTGCGCCCGGCTTTAAGGACTTGATTATAGCGCGGCACAGCTTTAACACCGCAGGCATGCAAGGGTATAATCCCAACTACGTGGGAGGCGACATTAATGGCGGGGAAGGCAACCTGCGGCAGCTGTTTACACGCCCGGTGTTGCGGCTGTCTCCTTACCGCACTTCCATGAAAGGCGTATACCTCTGCTCCTCCTCCACACCACCGGGAGGCGGCGTGCATGGCATGTGCGGATTTCATGCGGCACAGCAAGCACTGCGAGACGTTTTCGGGATTAAAGCCGAGAGGGCGCTTACCTTCTGCAGGCAGTATCAGTAAAGGCTTCATGGAATTGACGGAGCAGTACCACCGGCTGTATTGCCGCTTTTTTCAGCAGCCTTCATTTCGCAGCAGGCCTGCCGGTGGCTGAACCTGCCTCACCCAAACCGTTCAGCTTATCGCTCCAGGGTAGTTTCGGCGGGTACTTTATCCGTTAAGGCTACTTCGTAGATATAAAAAGGCAACTCATAACCCGCCTTCATCAGAATTGGCCGCGCCACGTTGAACACCTTCACGCCACCGGAGGTTCTGCCCTCAATATGGCCGTGGTGGGCGTGCCCGTGAAAAACAGCGTCTACATTTCTACGGTTCAACGGCTCGGCCAGCTGACTGCAGCCCAGAAAGGGAAAGAGCTGCTCGGGTTCGCCCATTACCGTTTCGGCCACGGGCGAGTAGTGCAGCAACACTATTTTTTTAAGCACGTTTTCGTTGCTCTCGAGCCTGGTTAGCGCCCGGTCGAGGTGCATGGCTTCGTCGGCGGCCTCCTGCACAAATGCTTTCATGGCGCCTTCTCCAAACATCGACAGCATGTAGTTGTCGAACCCTCCGCCAAAACCTTTGACACCCGCAAAACCGATATGGCCTATTTCTACAGCCTCGCCGTCCAGAATATGCACCCGGTCGTTTTGCAGTATCTGCCTGATGAGCTTGTGCCGCCCTTTTTCGAAGTCGTGGTTACCCAAAACGCCCACCACCGGAATGGTACATGCTCTCAGCTCTTCGCACAGTACCTGCGCTTCCACTTCGTCGCCGGTATCGGTAAGGTCGCCGCAAATGAGTAGTACATCGGCCTGGTGCGATATTTCCTTAAACATATTCGCCCATTTGCCTTTGTCGTGCTCCCGCACGTGAATGTCGGCCACGGCGGCGATTTTCACTTTTTTGCTATTGTTCTCCTCCATGCTTCACACGCTTTTCATTGTAAGGGTTTTATAATTCCATTCTTTGATGTCGACGGCATATTGCGTTTGGTCGAGCATCGGGCCTCTGCACACCTTCTCCAGCGAGTTGGGCAGGCTGTAGATATCGGCGGCGCGGCTCATCAGCTCGTCGAACAGCCATTGCGGTACAATCTCCTGAAAGTCGGATGGGTAGATAAACTGGAAGTTGAGCAGTTGGCCGAGCAGCAGCTGCCAGTGGCGGTCGAGCCTGCTGAGCAGCCGGTGCCAATCGAGCTGCTTGCCGTAGCGCAGCATTACGTGGTTTACGTCGGCGCCGTCGTACCGCTCCCGGTTCTGCACATATATTTTGCACCATATCAGGTCTTCAGCCGCCAGCACACGGGTGCGCACGCCGGCTACTTCGCATTGGCCGGCATGGGCAAACCACGAGTCGTCGACAGCGCAAATTCCGCTGGGTGTATCGAAGATTATATCTATGTAATACTCGCCATTGAAAACTTTGGCAATCCACCGGGCGTCGGTTATTTCGGTGCGGTAGCCCCGGTCGCTGAAAAACCTGAGGATACGGGGGTAGTCGCTGGCCTTGCAAAACACGTCGAGGTCTTTGGTGTCGCGAAAGCAGCCCGTGTAATGGAAGAAGGCTGCGGCGCCCCCCAACAGGTAGCCGGTTCCGTTTTCGTTCAGTAATTCCAATGCCTCTTTATAAAATTCTGTTGCGGCTTTTCTTTGTTCTGCGGTTTCTATCATTGGGTTTCGTATGCAAATAGGTAAGGTTTTACCTGGTTCAAATTATTTTATCGCGTTGTAATTTTTGGACAAGCACTTTGGCAAATTCTTCTGAAAATGCCGTCAGGTTCGTAGGGTTGTAAATTTCGGATTGGGCCGACCAAATGAGCTGTTCGGAGGTGGCATCGTATATATTGGCTTCAATAAAATACACTTTATCTTCTACATAGTAGCCCTGGGCGTAAGTTAGCGGCCTCAGGTACGAATAGTAGCCCCAGAAACGCCCGTAGTAGCTGAACATGGGAAACGGCGAATAATCGTACGACCCGGGCACGTACCTTGACTCGGTTTTTTCATCGATAAGGGCAATGGTGAGAATAGCTTCCGCTTCCCGATTGCGAATCTCCCGGAGCATTTCTTCTTTCTGCGGCTCACCATCGGAAAATTCAGGCGGAAACACCTCCATGCCTTTCAGGGCTTGTACGCCGCGATTGCTTAGCTGGCCCGCAATATTATTTTCGACGGTTGTTTTCGCCTGTATATTGCTGGTGAGGGCAGTTACCACCACATTTTTATAGCCATAGGCATCCCGGGCGGGATTCTTCCACGAGCCGGTGATGTTTGATGTACTGCTGCAAGAAATGAGCAGCAGGCCACAGCAGATGACAGCCATATGGTAGGGAAGCGTTCTCATGCCGAATGTTAGTTGTATTCTCATAGCCAACTGTTTGCTGATTGGTCATCGCCGTTGAAGAGAAGGTTAGTTAGAGGCTGATATGCTTCGCGAGCCAAAATATATGCCAAAGGGGCAGCGGCAAAGGTGTTGGCCAAACGGCTGCCAGTGCCACCTTTGCTAAGTGCATCGGCGATCCGGTGCGGAAGCACAACGGCGACTGTAGAATTAGTTCCTCACTATTTACCAGGGCGCCGGCCCCGCCCCTCATCAGCAAAGCGCCGTAGGGGTGCTTCGGCAAATGGAGTAATAATTGCGCTCCGTGTGATATGGCTAAGGAACTGATTTTTAGAGTAAACCAGCGATTGTTGTTTTGGGTACTTTTGATTGTAATAATGCACTATGGCAGGACCTTCCTGGTGCCACTTGTATTTGCAGCACTGCTGGCCATGCTAATGGCGCCGCTTTGCCGGAAGCTCGATAAAAAAATGAGCAGAGGGTGGTCTACACTCATCTGCGTGTTTTTGTTGTTCACGGGGCTTCTGGTAATGTTTGGGGTATTGGCGGGGCAAGTAGCAGCGTTTAGCAACGACCTGCCGGAGTTTAAAAAAAAGGCTGAAGAGTTTGTGTCGCAGGGCCAATCGTGGTTCGAAGAACGTTTCAACATATCGGAAGAGCGGCAAAAAGAGCTTGTAAAGGAGCACTTGCAGTCGGCCGGCAATACTGCGGGCAAATATATAGGAGGCCTGGTAGGTGGCGTGGCTGCGATTTTAACCAGCATGGTCCTCACCCTGGTTTACACCTTTCTTCTCCTCTATCACAAAGAAAAATACACCCTTTTTTTTCTCAAGATATTTAGCAAGGAAGAGCGTTCCGAAGTACGGGAGGTGATTGACAAGGTAAGTGATGTATCGCAAAAATACCTGATGGGCCGGGTAATGTCTATTCTTATCCTCATTGTACTTTACGCCACCGGGCTTTTGATAGTAGGAGTAGACTACGCTATTCTGCTGGCAGCTGTGGCCGGCTTGCTTGCTTTCATACCCTACGTTGGCACGGTAGCAGGTGGGCTATTTCCGGTATTGATGGCGCTTGTGACACAGGATTTTCAGACAGCGCTTTGGGCGGGTGCGGTAATAGCCGGCATACAGGTTGTGGACAATTATTTTATTGAGCCATACGTGGTGGGTGGTGAAGTAAACCTGAGCGCACTTACTACCATACTGGCGATAATTGCAGGGGGCATGGTATGGGGCGCCGCTGGCATGATCCTGTTTATTCCGCTGCTCGGCATTGCCAAAATTATTTTTGACCACGTAGCGCAGCTAAAACCCTACGGCTACCTGATCGGCGACCCGGGTGGCCAGGCGTCCTCCAAGGTAAAGAGTTGGTTTAAGAAGATATTTAAAAAGAAGTGATCAGCGTCGGTTGAGGCTCTTGAGCCTGCCAAGAAAGCCACTGTTAGCCGGCTGCTGGAGCACGTCGTCTTCACTTACACGCTTTACGCCTTCCACTGTATAAAAGGCCTGCGGGTTGTATTTTTTGATGATACGGATGTACTCGGGCAGTTCCTCGCGCCGCACCACGCTAAAGAGAATATTTACCTTGCCGTCGTTTCCTTCGCCGTCGAGGTTAGAATAGCGGTATTCTTTCTGGCTTAAAAACTTAATAAGCTCTTCGGCGGGTACTTGTGTTATTACCCGTACTACCACTTTGCCGAGAGCGAGCTTCTCTTCTATTACCATACCCAGAAAAGTGCCTGCCGCAAAACCGCCCGCATAGGCGAAATACGAATAGACGACATCGATATTGGTGATGATCTGCCGGATGGCCAGCAACCAGATAAAGGCTTCAAAAAAACCGAGAAGAGGGGCCAGCAGCCGTTTGCCGTGCATCACAAAAATGATGCGGACCGTGTTGATGGAAACATCGCAGACACGGGCCAAAAAGATGAGAGCCGGTATGATGACGTAATTGAATACATCCTCGCTGATGCCGAGGCTTGTTACAAATTCTTCCATTTCGCTTGTGGTTTATCCAAACAGGTCTGCAATTACCTCATGAACTCTGCCAAAAAACTTTATTTCGATGCCATATTTTTTTCCCTCCAGGGCTTTCATGCCAAAGCGCGACACGTAGATAGCACTAAACCCGAGCTTTTCTGCTTCCATCACTCTATTTTCCAGCCTGTTTACAGCCCTTATTTCGCCGCCCAGCCCTACCTCGGCAGCAAAGCACGCCTTTGCCGATATGGGTATTTCTTCCATAGACGACAAAATGGACATGCAGATGGCGAGATCTGCTGCCGGATCGTCGATTTTTAAGCCCCCGGCCACGTTCAGAAACACGTCCTGCGTACCCAGCCTGAAGCCTCCCCGTTTTTCGAGCACCGCCAGCAGCATGCTCATGCGCTTGTTGTCGAGCCCGGTGGAGGTGCGCTGCGGCGTGCCGTAGGTGGCAGGGCTCACCAGGCTTTGGATCTCGATAAGCAGCGGCCGGTTACCCTCCAGGGTAGCGGCTATGGCCACGCCGCTTACGTCGCCATCCTTTTGAGAAATCAGTATTTCGGAAGGATTTCTCACCTCCCGCAGTCCGTCGCCCTGCATTTCGTAGATGCCCAGCTCCGAGGCCGAGCCAAACCTGTTTTTGGTGGTGCGCAGTACCCTGTACACCAGGTGGCGGTCGCCCTCAAACTGCAGCACCGTGTCGACCATGTGCTCCAGCACCTTGGGGCCTGCTATGGCGCCTTCCTTGTTTATGTGACCAACAAGAAACACGGGGGTATTGGTTTCTTTTGCAAACTTCATCAGCTCGGCGGTGCACTCCCGTATCTGCGATATGCTGCCGGCGGAAGACTCAACCTTGTCGGAATACAGTGTTTGGATGGAGTCGATTACCACCAGCTGAGGCTCCAGCTCTTCTATTTGCCGGAACACGTTGGCAATGCCCACCTCCGACAGCACAAAGCAGTTGCTGTTTTGAATGCCTATGCGTTCGGCCCGCATTTTTATCTGCTGCTCGCTTTCTTCGCCCGACACGTACAGCACCTTGAGCTGCGGCAATCGAAGGGCTATTTGCAGCATCAATGTAGACTTGCCAATGCCAGGCTCGCCGCCGATGAGGACCATGCTACCGGGCACTATTCCGCCACCCAGCACCCTGTTCAGCTCGTCGTCGGCAGTGCTTATGCGCTGGTGGGCTACCGATATTACTTCGCCGATCTGCTGCGGTTTGGCCGCTTTGGTTAAGCCATTAGACTTTTTCCAGCTTGGGGCCGATACGTGCTCTTTCTCAAGCACTTCCTCGACGTAGGTGTTCCACTCCCCGCAGCTGGGGCATTTGCCGATCCACTTGGCTGACTGGGCGCCGCAATTCTGGCAGAAAAAGGATGTTTTTACTTTGGCCATGGTAAAGCCAAAATTAGAAGTTAATGGTTAATTGTTAGCGGTTATTGTTATCTGTTATCTGTTATCCGTTATTTGTTTGATTCCTTGAAATACCGATGGCAAGTGGAATTATCAATCGGAAGTGGCGGAGTTAGCATAGCCTGAAGGGATTAGTTTTTGAAGTATTTCTTGTAGATGGGCCTGCGGTACAAAAACTGCAAGTATAGAATGGGGTACAGCAGGTAGTCGGTAAGGCGCGTTGGGGTGCGGAAAGTAATGTCGTCGATAATGACTGTGGTGTCTCCTTCCCTGATGGCCACATGGTGATGCTTCCAGTATTTTAAGAAAAAGGGGAGTATTATTCCCTCATCCACGAAAGAGAATTCGGTAGCTGTGGAAACGTGGGAAGTAATGAGGCTTTCCCAGGTTTGTCTGAAAAACAGGAAGTTCAGCTCGAGTACTACACGGTCGCCACGTCGGCATCCGTCAAATCGGCTAACCGTTACGGGTGGAAACGGGGGATTGAGTTGCCGAAAGAGGTCTTGCGTGAAGCCGGACTTTACCTTCTCAACAGAAGCGTACACTTCAGTTTTAACTTTAATTTTCATGCATTTGCAAAATAGCTAAACCACCTTGCCCTACAGTTTGTTTTCTTATAACAAGGCCTCAGGATTAGTCCCGAATGATGCCCGGAAGAAACTTCCGGACGAGGGGTTTTTCTTACGGTAAGTAGTAGTCTCCTGCAGGTTGTGGTTGAAGGGTTTATATACAATGGGTGGCCGCCGCAATATGCAGGGGTGAATAGTAGCCACAAGCAAGGCTCGTGCAGCGTGCAGCAGCAAATAATAGTCCCAAGCAAGGCTTATGCAGGGTGTAGCAGCAAATAATAGTCTCAAGCAAGGCTTGTGCAGCGTGCAGGAGCAAATAATAGTCCCAAGCAAGGCTCGTGCAGGGTGCAGCGGCAAATAATAGTCCTAAGCAAGGCTTATGCAATGTGCGGCAGCAAAAACTATCCGCCAGAAGGCCCGCAGCAGCTATGGTATGACAGTTATCCCAAATGGTTTAGACCAATTCCAAATTGATGGCCGGCATTTTAACAGTAGCTACAGTAAAATATCTTTGCAATGTGAAGACGCTGTTTTCTTTAGCTTTTGCTTCCTTCTTCCTTGTAGGAAGTCTAATGCCGCGCTCCAACTTCCGCGAGCTGGAGAAAATACCGTCGATGATTTCGCACTTCCAGGAGCACAAAGGCAAAACTGCCGGCAACCTCACTTTCTCCGAGTTTCTTGTGCTGCACTTCAGCCTGGCTTCCGACCACCACGAGCCTTCGCACGAAACCGAGCTGCCCTTGCACAATGGCGTAGCCGCGTTGTTTCTGTTTACCCTGCCGGCCCAGTGGTATTTCGATGCATCTCCCGGAGAGTTGGCCATCAAACACTTCAAGCCGTTTTCAGTCAGCTACCACTTCCTGTACGCTTCGGCCTGGTTTCAGCCGCCACAGCAAGCCTGATCACCACGGAATACCCGCCGGCAACTTTACTATTTCGCAATCAATGCCTTTGGTTAAGGCTCAGTAACACCCACCCTTGTCTATTCTGCAGGGAGTGCCTGCCTGGCCAAACGATGTTGATTCAGTAAAGTCCATTTCCATAGCCCTCAGCGGTAGCGTGGTTTCCCCGTTAAGCTTCATTCATTTACTACTTCAAAACAGCGACAACAATGATCGGTTCAATCATCCGATTCAGCGTACATCATAAGCTGATCGTTCTGCTATTTGCACTGGCAATTGCGGGCAGCGGCCTCTACTCCCTGAGCCAGATTCCCCTCGGGGCCGTGCCTGATATTACAAACAATCAGGTGCAGGTAATTACGGTATCGCGCAACCTCGCCACCCAGGATGTGGAGCAGTTTATCACCTACCCGGTGGAGCTGGAAATGGCCAATTTACCCGGGGTGCTGGAAATACGCTCTATTTCCAAGTTCGGACTGTCGGTAGTCACAATTGTGTTCGATGAGGACCTGGGCACTTACCTTCCGCGCCAGCTGATTGCCGAAAAAATACTGAAGGCACAGGATGCAATCCCTGAGGGCTTCGGCAGGCCTGAAATGGGCCCCATTACTACCGGGCTTGGCGAAATTTACCAGTACATTCTGGACGTGAAACCGGGCTACGAGGGCCGCTATTCTACCACCGAGCTAAGAACCATACAGGACTGGGTGGTGAAACGATACCTGTCGGGCATACCCGGCGTGGTGGAGGTAAATACCTGGGGCGGGCAGCTGAAGCAATATGAGGTAGCGGTAGCTCCGGACAAGCTCAATGCATTGGGCGTAACTATCGCCGATGTTTTCGCAGCGCTGGAGGGTAGCAACGACGTAACAGGCGGCGCCTATATAGAAAAGGCCTCGCAGAGCTATTTTATACGGGGCGAAGGACAGATCCATTCGCTGGAAGAGCTGGCAGAAGTGGTGGTAGCAAACCGCGAAGGCGTACCTGTGCTGATCAAACATATTGGCGAGGTAAGGTTTGGTTCGGCTGTGCGCTTTGGGGCCATTACTGCCAACGGGCAGGGCGAAAAGGTGATGGGGCAGATTATGATGCTGAAGGGGGCTAACTCCAACCAGGTGATTAACGATGTGAAGCAAAGGGTGGCAGAAGTACAGGGCCTGCTGCCGGAGGGTATCGTGATCAACCCGTTTCTTGAGCGGACTGAGCTGATAGAAAAGACCACCAGCACGGTAGCCGAAAACCTGATACTGGGTGCGCTAATAGTAATATTTGTACTGGTGCTGCTGCTGGGCAATTTTCGTTCGGGAATGATAGTGGCCTCGGTAATACCGCTGAGTTTGCTGTTTGGCCTTACGCTGATGAACTACTTTGGCGTATCGGCCAACCTGATGAGCCTGGGCGCCATCGACTTTGGCATTATCATCGATGGGGCGGTGATCATTGTTGAGTATACCGTGCACCAGGTCAAAGACCGGTCTGCAGGCCTGCTGGAGCTTTCCGACGGCGAACGAAAGCGGGAGGTAGACGATCTCACCATCAAAAGTGCTTCCACCATGATGCGGCCTGCCATCTTCGGCCAGCTCATCATCCTGATCGTGTTTATCCCCATTCTTTCGCTCTCGGGCATTGAAGGCAAAATGTTTAAACCCATGGCACTTTCCTTCAGCTTTGCGCTTATAGGTGCTATGTTATTGTGCCTCACCTATGTGCCGGCCATGTCGGCCATCTTCCTGAAGCCGAAGAAAAAGAGCTCGGCCCGTGATGCTTTCTCCAATACTGTGGTTGAGTTTATGCAAAAGCTTTACTCACCGGCCATTCACTTCGCGCTCAGGTTCAAGGCCCTGGTGCTGGCAGTGGCGGTGCTGTTGCTGGCTGCAAGTGTGTTTCTGTTTGCCAGGCTTGGGGGCGAGTTTATACCCACACTCGACGAAGGCGACTACGTGGTGCAGCCGGTGCTGAAGCCGGGTACGTCGCTTTCCGAAACCATCGACATCAGTAACAAGCTCGAGCGCATTCTGCTCGACAACTTCCCGGAGGTAACGCAGGTAGTAACCCGCATTGGCGCGGCGGAAGTACCTACCGACCCGATGTCGATGGAAATGACCGACGTGATTATACGCCTGAAGCCCAAGGCAGAATGGGTGAGCGCTAAAACCAAAGACGAGCTGGCCGATAAGATGAAGGCGGCGATGCAGGTGCTGCCCGGTATCGGCTTTGAGTTTACCCAACCTATAGAAATGCGGTTCAACGAGCTGGTAACGGGTGTACGGGCGGATGTGGCCATCAAAATCTTCGGCGAAAACCTGGATACACTTTATACACTTGGCAACCGGGTAAAAGGGCTGGTGCAACACGTGGAAGGAGCGGCGGACGTAAACGTGGAGCAAATTGCCGGTCTGCCGCAAATGTCGGTAAAGTACGACCGCAAAAAACTGGCGGCTTACGGCCTGCAGGTAAAAGATGTGAACCGGGTGATACGAATGGCATTTGCAGGCGAAGCGGCAGGCACCGTGTTTGAGGGCGAAAAGAGATTTGACCTGGTGGTGCGGCTGAGTGCTCAAAACAGGCGCGACATGACGGACCTCAGCAGCTTGTTTGTTTCGTTGCCCTCCGGAAGCCAGATACCCCTCCGCGAGGTAGCCGCCATTTCGTACGACACAGGGCCGGCGCAAATCTCCCGCGACGACACCCGCCGGCGAATTGTGGTGAGCATCAACGTGAGAAACCGCGACATGGAAAGCCTGGTGGAAGAAATGCAGCAGATAATTGATACATCGCTACAGCTCCCGGCCGGCTACTATATCACTTACGGCGGCCAGTTCGAAAACCTGCAAAACGCCAAACAGCGGCTGCTGGTGGCTGTGCCGCTGGCACTTTTTCTCATCTTCCTTATGCTGTACTTCACCTTTGGTTCTATAAGCGAGGCTGTGCTGGTATTCACGGCTATTCCTTTGGCAGCTATTGGTGGTGTATTTGCGCTTACCATCCGGCAGATGCCGTTCAGCATATCGGCCGGGGTAGGCTTCATAGCCCTGTTTGGCATTGCCGTGCTCAATGGTATTGTACTCATCGAGTTTTTTAACGAGCTGAAGCAGGAGGGCCTGAAGGATGTGCACGAGCGGGTGCTTCGCGGTACCCGTATGCGCCTGAGGCCCGTGTTGCTTACTGCTTCGGCTGCAGCACTCGGGTTTTTTCCCATGGCTTTTTCGGGGTCTGCCGGAGCTGAGGTGCAACGGCCGCTGGCCACCGTGGTTATCGGTGGGCTGGTGTCGGCCACATTCCTCACCCTGGTAGTGCTGCCGGTATTGTATACGCTTATGGAATCGGGTGCTTTTTCCTTCAGGCGCAAAAAAACCGCCTTGATGGTGTTTCTTCTCGCTGGCTCTGTTGCCGCCAAAGCACAGGCACAGCCAGCGCAGTCGCCACCACCATCGCTCTCGCTTCAGCAGGCTATCAACATCGCCCTCGAAAACAACCGGACTGTGAAGTCGGCAGCCCTTGCCAGCGAAAGTGCCGGCAAATTGGAGCGAACAGCCTTTGACCTTCCACCTACGCAAGTTTTCCATGGCTACGACCAAAACAACATAGCCCCCAACGGCTTTGCCCTGCGGGTGTGGGGTGTGCAGCAGCAAGTTGCCTGGCCCGGGTTTTACACGGCCACCAAAAGCGCCCTGGCATCGCAAGCAGCTATTGCTTCTGCACAGTTGGCAGTAGAAAAGCGGCGGCTAAGCAAAGAGGTGGCGGCAAGCTACTATGCGCTGGCCCTGCAGCTGGAGAAATACCGCCTGCTGCACACGCTCGACAGCCTGTATAGTGGCATGGCCGCCAACGTAAACCGGCGGATGCAGCTGGGCGACGCCACCCGGCTGGAGGTACTGCAGGCAAAGGCACGGGCCAGCGAGTCGGCTGCTGCCAAAAAACAGGCGCTGCTTGAGGCTGCTTTCTTCGAAGAACAGCTCAAAGGCTTGCTGCAGGCAGGCGACACGCTGGTGCTACCGGCAGGGTCGCTTGGCCAGCCTCCCCCGCTGCCCACCGATTCGCTGCCCGACCCGCGGCAGCAGGAGTTGCTTGCCCGTGAAGCCTATAGCTACGACCTGACCAGGGTAGAAACATCCAAACTGGCTCCCTCCTTCCACCTCGAATACTTTAAAGGCTTCGGGCAGGGCGAAAATGCCGCCGACTTCGATGGCTACCAGGTGGGCTTGGGTATCCCGATTTTTGGTTTTGCCCAAACCAGGCGCATACAGGCGGCAAAGCTAAGCCACGATGCCACCCGGGAGCTGCAGCTCGACTACCATGCCCGAAGCGCCGCCGCACTGGCTGCTTTGCAAGCCTCACAGAATAAGCATGCTGAAATGGTACGCTACTATGAACAGGAAGGCCTGGCACTTGCCCGCGAGCTGGTATACACAGCCAGCCGGTCTTTTGCCGAAGGAGAAATACCTTCGTACGTACTGATGCAGCACTATGAAGACGCCGAAAAGATACGGCTGGGCTACCTTGACCAACTGTATTTGCTGCGGCTGGCAGAAGTTAATATTTCCCTTTTTACTATCGATTAACATAACAACCATGAAGACTTTCAAATACCTGTTTTTTCTTATCCTGCTGGGTTCGCTGGCAAGCTGCAGTACCGGACCCGCCGAAAACGCTCCGGAAGACGGCGGGGTCAGTCGCACCGGCGAGGGTATGCTGCTCTCCGCCGACCAGCAAAAGGCGGCGGGCATAGTGGTTGAGCCTGTGGAAGAGCGCACCGTGCGGCAGACCATCAAAGCCAACGGCATGCTCGATGTACCCACGCAGTACAGGGCGTCGGTTACCACATTTGTGGGCAGCTTTGTGAAGGGCGCCGACAAACACGTGGGCGAAAAGGTAACCCGGGGGCAGGTGCTTGCCACCATGGAAGGGCCGGCGTTTATAGACCTGCAGCAGCAGTACCTCGAAAGCAAAACCCAGCTCGATCTGCTGCAAGCCGACTTTGAGCGGCAACGCAGCCTCTCGGCCGACTCTATCTCTTCCCGAAAAAGCTTCGAAAAAGCCAAAGCGGAGTTTGAGCGTACACAATCTGTGGTAGAATCGCTCCGCCGCAAGCTGATGTACGCCCGAATAGACATGGCCCGGCTTGAAAGCGGCACCATTAGCCCGTCGTTTCCCGTGGTGGCACCTATATCGGGCTATCTCACGGAGGTAAATGCCCGCATCGGCGGCTTTGTGTCGCCCGGCGAGTCGCTGATGGAGATTGTGGACCTCTCGCACCTGCATGTGGAGCTGGCCGTATACGAAACCGATGCCATGAAGGTGAAAGAGGGCCAGCAGATGAATATATGGCTGCCGTCGCGACCCGATAGCGTATTTGAAGCGGAAATTTACCTGGTCGACAAGGAGTTTGATATGGAGAGCCGTACGGTAAAGGTACACGGGCACTTTGAGGAGGACCAGCCGTTTATAGTGGGCATGTACGTGGAGGGGGAAATTGTGCTGGGCGAAACAAAGGGGGTTGCCATTCCTGCCACAGCGGCCGTGTTTGCCGGCATGGACAGATACGTTTTTCTCGCTACTGATAGAGGGGAACAGGGTGTGCTATTCAGGCCGGTGCAGGTGAAGGAAGGGGCTGAATCGGGCGGCGTGCTGCTGCTGGATGCCGCCACGCTACCGCAGGGATTCGACAAGGTGGTAACCAAAGGAGCCGGCTATTTGCTGGGCGAGTGGATGCGGGAGGAGTGAGGGGTTGGTGTTTAGGAGAGTGAGTGTTTAGGTGTTTAAGTTTGTAAGTGTTTAGGTGTTTAAGTTTGTAAGTGTTTGGGTGTTTGAGTTTGTGAGTACTTCAGTGTTTTGGCTGGGTGTAGTGTCATGGTCGGTTAAAAGGGTTGGCTCACCCCGGAAGAAACTTCCAGACCAGGGGGCAAGATAATGCTTGAGTTTGTAAGTGCTTAGGATGGGTTGCGTTTTGGCTACTCCGTTAGCATTTATCCTCCTTAAAAAATCTACCCAAAAATGGAGTCCAATTTTAGTTACAGCATATGGAGCGCACAATTGCCGTTATCATCCCCTCTTATTAGCGTTCATGCGTGTGCATTAGCGGTAAGAAGCGCCCAAAAAAGCAGCACCTTTAGTTAAAAGCGCTTGGAAGGTACAGCCACCGTTATCATCCCCTCTTATTAGCGTTCATTCGCGCCATTCGCGGTAAGAAAGCTGCCGAATAAGTATCACCTTTAGTTAAAGCACACACAAGCCCAATCATCATTTCCTCCATTAGCGTTCATTCGCGGTAAAAAAGCAGTTATTCTTTGTCCAGCTGCGGCAGCGTATAATTGCTGAAAATGCTTTCTTCGGCCATCAGCTTTTCTATTTCCTCCACCGTCCTTGGCGCCCGGGTGCTTAGCAGCTCATAGCCGTCGGCGGTGATCAGGATATCATCTTCAATGCGTACGGCAATTCCCCACCATTTTTTGTCGCACGGGCTACCCTCCGGAATGTAAATGCCCGGCTCCACCGTCAGCACCATGTTTTCTCTAAACTCCTGGTAGTTGCCCCTGTCGTGTACATCGAGCCCGATGTGGTGCGATACCCCGTGCGGAAAGTAACTGTGAGGTGCCTCGGGCTTTTCTATAACGCCAAGCTCTGCCAGCCCCCGGTTTACTACCTCGCGGCAAATGAGGGTGTTGGCATTGATCATATTACCCGGTTTGCAGTTTTTAAAGGCCGCTTCCTGGGCCTTCAGCACCAGTTCGTAGATGGCACGCTGCTCTTTGGTAAACTTGCCGCTGGCGGGTATGGTGCGGGTTACGTCGGCCGTGTAGCCGCGGTATTGTGCGCCGAGGTCCATCAGCACCAGGTCTTTTTTTATGTCCATGCGGTTGTTGCTAATGTAGTGCAGCGTGCAGCCGTTGTTGCCCGACCCTACAATGGAGGGGTAGCCCACTTCCTCAGCGCCATATTTTTTAAACACGAACTCATGGATGCCCTGCACTTCGGTTTCCGACATGCCCGGCCGCATGGCTTTGTATACCTCCGCCTGGGCCACACACGACACATCCACGGCCTTCCGCAGCAAGGCAACCTCTTCGGCGGTTTTCACCTCGCGCAGGTCGGTCATGTATTGTTGCAGCGAGGTACCGTCGAGCTTTTCGTCGGGCCGGGGCAGCTCGTCTATCAGCATTTGTCGCTGCTCCGGGGTTCTGGCTTCCAGTATGGCCTTTATCTTTTCGTTGGAGCCAAACTCGGGAAACGAATTGACCAGCTTGCGGAGGATTTGTGCCGCTTGCGGGTTTTTGAGAAACTCCTCGGATTTGATGTAGTCGTACACACGGTATTTGTCGGCGTTGAAGTCGACCGGGTAGTTTACCTTGTTTTTAAACTGCAGCAGCAAGCTGTAGAGGTCGGCGGGATCGTCTTCGTTGTCACGCACGTCGGCGGGCAGGTTGAGAAAGAGAATTTTATCGAACACCGAGAAATCCATGTTGAAGTCTTTGAACTCCGAGGCATCATAGGCTGCGTTGAAGCCGAGCTGCTTGATGGCACCCTCCACGCCCAGCCGCTCGCCGTCGTACAGCTCGGCCCGGGCATTTCGCTTTTGGGTAAACAGCACCTCGTTGAAAGATTGCCCATCGGGGCCTTTTTGCATGTCTTTAAAGATGAGCACCAGCGAATGCGGTTCGCGGTAGCCGGTGAGGTAGTAGAAGTCGGGGTCGGGGTGGTAGGCATACTGCACGTCGTTGGAGCGGTTGCGCACGGGGTTGGCAAACAGCACCGCCACGGAGTTGGCCGGCATTTTCTCCCGCAGCAGCTGCCGCCGCTCCTTGTGAAAGCCTTTGGCGAGGTAACCGGCAGGCTGGCCTGCGGCGGCTATGGTGAGCAAGCAAAACAGGGGCAGCAGTGCTTTAACGGGTGTTAGCTTCATTGGATGCAGAGTTGATTTTAAAGGTAACTAACAGCGCAGAAAGGGTGATGGTTTTGGAGGGGAAAATTTAGGGGGG
>CBFGTI010000016.1:0-59173 GCA_965651695.1 uncultured Imperialibacter sp.
ACCAACTACTATAAACTATACGCCGAGGGTGGCACTTACAGCTTCCAGTTCGACGATGCACCGGCGGCTGATGCATACGTGCCGGCCGAAGAACCGGCTGAAGAAGAGACCGAATACATTGAGGAAGGTGAAATACCTGCCACCGATTGGGGCGATGTGAATAGCGATTGGGGCACAACGTCGGATGGAGACTGGGACACCACAGAAGATACCTCAACCGGATGGGATACCGTAGGAGCTGCGGAACCGCTGCCGGCTGAGCAAGACCTGGTAATGGGTGCTACCAGCCTGCTGCAGCTGCCTGCCGAAACCGGGCCAATGATAAAGCTTGAAAACGTGACTTTCCGGATGATCAGCCCCTACGACTCCGTTTCCATTGCCAATACGTCCGGCTCCGTGCTTATTACCGACCAGGCTTTTGTTGGAAGCGGTGGCGTTTTCAGGTGGCCATCCGATATAAAAGGCACCGACGGCGCTTCCATCACCCTGGAGAGATACAGCTTTCTAATTTACAGACCCGAAGTAAAGGCGGAAAATGTGAAGCTGTCGTTTCCGGCATGGTTCGATGGAGAGATCGAAGGTATTTTCGATTTTAAAAGCCATAGAAGAAATGCGCGGGGCGACCGCTTCTTTCCACAGTTCACGTCTTACTATGCTGATATTAAACTGAAGTTTCCTTATCCTCAGTTGACTTACACCGGTGGCTTTGCCATTGTGGGCGACAAGTTTTACGGCACATCCGCCTTAAACAGGCCCTCGGTGGTTGAGGTGAAAGACAACTTCGGACGGTCTTTCAAAGCCAGGGCACAAAAATATGCTTTTGTGGATTCGCTTATTCTTTCCGATGCCGCGGCTA
The DNA here is from genome assembly GCA_965651695.1 of uncultured Imperialibacter sp. Classification (GTDB taxonomy): domain Bacteria; phylum Bacteroidota; class Bacteroidia; order Cytophagales; family Cyclobacteriaceae; genus Imperialibacter. Next base: position 857 of record CBFGTI010000016.1, read on the forward strand.
TTACCATTTACCACGGCAGCGACTCCATTTATCATCCGCAAAACAAATTTGACTACAATCCGAAAGAAGACAAGCTGGTTTTGCTGCGCGACCAGGGCAGGTTTAAAGGCACGCCTTACTACTCTTCGTATTTCATGGTCGATTTTAACGCCGATATCATTAATTGGGAGCTGAAGAGCGACAGCCTTAGCATATCAATAATGAACGCCCGCAACAGGGTGCCGGCTGTTTTCGAATCGCACGACTATTTCAGCGAAAAGCGGTTCTCGGTGTATCCCGGCCTGTATGGCTACCACCCCGTGGCGGCTGTGGTGCGGTACGCCCGGCAGGCACGAACAGACCGGTTTTATCTCTCAGACATGACCGCCGCTTTTAAGCTCGATCATAAGCTATCGGTGGCGGCCATGGAGTTTCTGCACCAAAACAATTTCATCGATTTTAATTCGGCAACCGGCGAAATCCAACTGAAGGAGAAGTCGCACCACTACATTTTGGCCAACCAGGGCCGCAAAGACTTCGATAATCTGCTTATCCCGTCGCTAACAGACAAAACAGCCAATGGCTCTTTGAACTTCGCTAAAAATGAACTCACGGTGCGCGGGGTTGAAAGGGTGTTCATAACCACCGATCTCGATATATACGTGGAGCCCGACAGCGGCGTGGTGAAGCTCAAGGAGGGAAGAGATTTGCTTTTCAATGGTATGGTGAATGCCGGCGACTTTAGATACAAAGGAAAAAATTTCGAGTTTCATTACAACGACTTCCTGTTTGTAATGCCACAGATCGACTCTATCAGGTTGCAGGTGCCTCTACCCGACTCACTTAAAACGATGGAGGGTGAAGAAAAAACGACCTTGCACACCCAAATAGAAGAGACCTCCGGTACGCTGTTCGTAAACGCTCCCAACAACAAGTCGGGCAAAGAAAATAATCCGAGGTATCCATACTTCACTTCAGATTCTGATGCCGTGGTTTATTTCGATTCAAAAGAAATTCTGAATGGGGCTTACGACCGCTCAGTACGATTTGTGATTCCTCCTTTCGAAATGGACAGCCTGAACCGGACCGACGCGGCAGGTATTGGTTTCGACGGTACTTTTTATGCCGGAGATATACTGGAGCCCTTCGAGGAAAGGCTGGTGATTCAACCCGATAAGTCGCTGGGTTTTCAGCATAAGATACCCGAAGGCGGCTACAAGCTATACGGCGGCAACGGGGTACTGTATAATGATCTCTCCCTCAATTTTCAGGGGTTGAGAGCCAATGGACAGGTGGACTACCAAACCACTACCGTATACTCCAGCGATTTTATTTTTTACACCGACTCTGTTTCGGCCATTGGGTCCGGAGGCGAAATACGACCGGGGCTACTGGGGCAGGCATCTTACCCTCAGGCTACGCTCGAAAAGTTTAAGCTGAAATGGCTGCCCAAAAAAGACAGCATGTACCTCGCCAACATTGGCGCTCCGTTCCAGCTATACAACACCACGGCTTCGCTTGATGGCGAGGCAAATGTAACAGCCAAGGGCGTATATGGTTCGGGCACCATGGAAACCAGGGGGTCGCGGGTTACATCGAGAGAATTTGCTTTTGCAGAGACGAAATTCAGTGCCCGCCATGCCGGGTTCGAAATATTAACAGATATACCGGACAAACCTGCCATGTCGGGTGAAGACATTGCCCTCAATTTTGATCTCGAAAAAGAAGTTGCCGATGTGCATCCGGAGGTGGCAGGAAAGGCCGCCATTGGTTTCCCGTATGCACAAATGAAAACGTCGATTACCAACGCCGTGTGGAACCTGAACGACCAGAAAATTACGATGAGCAAGCCCGAAGATGTTGACATCTCCAAATCGTATTTCTATTCCACCCGGCCCGATCTCGACTCGCTGTCGTTTATGGCTACCGCCGGTATTTACGATATCACCAGCTACGAACTCAACCTGCAGGGTATTCCCTATATAAGGGTAGCCGATGCAGAAATTACGCCGGAAAACAACGAGATCACCATTCTCGAAAACTCCGTGCTGCAGGAGCTGGAAAATGCTGTGCTGAAAATGGATACTACCAACCGGTACCACACGCTCACCGACGGCCGAATTACTATAGAAAACCGAAACAAATTTAGCGGCAGCGCCATGTACCAGCTTGTAAATGCTGCCAACGACACTTTTAATATCAAGTTCGACCAGTTTTTGTTGCAGAATGTGCCGGTTTCAAAAAACAAGTTCATAACCATGACGGTGTCGGAGGGAGAAATTCTGGAAGACGAAAAGTTTATAATGTCGCCAGGCTTCCTCTACAAGGGCAGGGCTAAAATGTATGCCAATCGCCGGGCCCTGGAACTAACGGGCAGTGTAAAGCTCGATTGGAAGAAAGACAGGGAGTCGCAGTGGATTACCTATCGCAACCAATCGGAAAACCCGGAAGTCCTCATCGACTTTAACACCTCCACCACCGAAAACAATCTGCCCCTCACTGCCGGCCTGCACTACGACTCGTTCGACGACCTTATCTATCTCACATTTCTTCAGGACAAAAATTCTCCTGACGATTTCGATCTTTTTAAGCCCAGCGGGATTCTTTCCTACAACCTGGAGAACCACTACTATAAGATTGAGGATAAGCCGAAGTCGGATGGCAATTCTTATGCAGGCAGCACCTTTATTTATTTTGAACCCACCAACAGCGTGGTTTTCGAAGGGCCCGTTAACTTTATAAAAAACACCCCCGACTTCACCCTTAAAGCATCGGGAAAAGGTGTGGGCCGGCTCGACTCAGCCAACTTCAAGATGGACGCCTTCTTAACTATGGATTTTAAAATAGCGCCCCCGGTTATCGACGCTATGGTAAAAGACCTTACCGACATTATCGACCGGTTGGGCGCACCGCAGGTGCACGACCTGCAGGGCGACCTTGTCTACCTTTTGGCAAACATTACAGGCGATGCAGCCGCCAAAAATTATGAAAACAGTTCACTGAAAGATTATGTGCCGTTGGTTTCTTCTTCGCCCGAGTTAATGAAAAGCATGGTACTGTCGGAGCTAAAGCTTCAGTGGAATCCGCAATTCAAGGCGTGGTACAACGACGGTAAAATTGGTATTTCCAACTTCTACAGCAACGACATCAATGCCGAAGCCGACGGTTTCGTGGAAATTCGTCGCGATCCGCTTGGCGACGTCGTTAACGTGTTTATCATGTTCTCGGAGGCGGTGTGGTACCACTTCAGCTACGATCAAAACCGGCTGCTGATGCTGTCGTCCAATTCAGCATTCAACGACGCGGTAAGCAGCACCTCCACACTGCAGAAAGCCGGCCTCGGCCAGTTTGCCCTGGGTTTGGGCGAAGAAAACGAAACCATGACGTTTATCAACAACTTCCGCAAAAACTACTACAACATCAGCAAGCCGTTCAAATTGCAGTTTGGCACCGACAAAGCCTTTGGCAGCGACGGCTTCGATACCATTGAAGAAGACAAAGACGGTTTTTAGGGAAATTCCATTATTAGCTACACCGCGAGGCGGTAGTTCTGGTGTGGCAGGCCGCGTCTTATTTCAGAATAGCAGCCGTTCCATCTGCTCGCTCTAGATCAAAATGAGTAAATAATTGTTACTTTTATCAGACAAAGATTAATCAGATGAACATTGCAATAAAGTACAAGATTATATCAGAGATCATTAATAGCAACGATGACGAGGTTTTGAACGCCGTAAAGTCATTATTAAATATTGAAGACGAAACAGATTTTTGGGATGAGCTAAGCGCGGAAGATAAAGCTGCCATAAATGAAGGACTGGAGCAGTTAGACAAAGGGCAATATGTAGCACATCAGTCTGTGCAGGAAGAGATTAAAAACCGCTTCAAGTTCTAATTCTGGCATTGAAGATTCGTTATTCTCTTCGTGCCAGGTATGAGGAAATAGAATTGCTGGAATATGTCATGCGAAAGTTTGGGCAAAAGAAGGCAAAAGAGGTATATGAGAGGATAGAAAAAGTACTTGATCAAATCTCCAAAATGCCGGAGATGTTTCGTGCATCTGAGCAGCAAAAAGGTCTGAGGAAATGTGTTTTTAGTAAGCAAACCAGTATCTATTACCGAATTAAGGATGATCATATTGAAGTGGTAAGTTTTCGGCCTAATCGAAAAGATCCTGAGAAATTCAAAACATAGATGTGTAACCACGCTCCTTCGGGAATCTGTCTCCTGCTCTTTGTGATTTTTAACCGGGTGGTTCCGTAGAAATAGGGCGGGATTCTTAGTTAGTCGGCATCGTCACTGGTGGGGCTAACACTGGAAGTAGCTGTAATTTCCCACCCTTCCGTTATGGCCTGTTCAGTCATAGTGCGTCTGTGCCTCTCTCATCAAGCAATCTCCGCTTCAGTCTTATTTCACAGCGCTTTTAGTATAATTCGTTACTTTTACGGGCCAACAAAAAAAAACGGCCACCGAAATTAATCTTCATTTTAGAACAGCTGAATAAACAACAAACTTCATGAGTGTTAAAGTTAAGAACCCTTACATTGAGCAAAATCAACAACGCTTCCTCAACGAGCTTTTTGAGCTGCTGAGGATTCCCTCGGTAAGCGCCGACAAAAAGTTTAAAGACGACGTTAAAAAGGCCGCGGACTATATCAAGATAAAGCTTGAAGCAGCAGGGGTAGACAAAGCCGAAATTTGTGACACCGGCGGGCATCCGATTGTGTATGCAGAAAAGATGGTCGACCCCTCCCTGCCCACGGTGCTGGTGTATGGCCACTACGACGTGCAGCCGGCCGACCCGTACGATCTATGGCACACACCTCCGTTTGAACCAACCGTGAGAAACGAAAAAATATACGCACGGGGCTCTTCCGACGACAAGGGGCAAATGTACATGCACATTAAGGCGTTTGAAACACTTATGAACACCGGCGGACTCCCCTGCAACATCAAATTTATGATTGAGGGAGAAGAGGAAGTTGGCTCTGAAAACCTGGGCAAATTTGTTGAAAGCAATAAAGAAAAGCTGAAGGCCGACATGATCCTCATTTCCGACACAGGCATCATTAGCAATGAAAACCCGTCTATTACAGTAGGGTTGAGGGGTATTAGCTACGTGGAGGTAGAGGTAACCGGCCCCAACCGCGACTTGCATTCGGGTATGTATGGTGGCGCAGTTGCAAACCCTATCAATGTGCTTTGTGAAATTATTCACAAGATGAAAGACGAGAAGGGGCGCATTACCATACCCGGCTTTTACGACAAGGTGGTGGAGCTTTCAAAAGCCGAGCGTGACGAAATGGCAAAACAGCCGTTCTCGCTCGAAAAATACAAAAAAGACCTTGCCATAGACGATGTATTCGGGGAAGAAGGCTACTCGACCATCGAACGCATTGGCATAAGACCGACTTTTGATGTGAATGGCATTTGGGGAGGCTATACTGGCGAAGGTGCTAAAACGGTGCTTCCTTCGAAAGCTCACGCTAAAATTTCGATGCGCCTTGTGCCAAACCAGGATTCTCAGGAGATCATCCGGCTGTTCAGCGAGCACTTCCGGAGTCTCGCCCCAAAAACCGTGACGGTGAAGATAACCCCTCACCATGGTGGCGAAGCGGCAATGGTTTCAACGCAATCCAACGCCTATAAGGCCGCGGCTAAAGCGGTAGAAGAAGCTTGGGGCAAGGCGCCCATCCCTACCAGGGAAGGCGGCAGCATCCCCATCGTGGCTTTATTTCAAAAAGTGCTCGGCCTCGACTCGCTCCTCATGGGCTTTGGACTAGACGAAGATGCCATTCATTCGCCCAACGAGAGCTACGGTATATTTAACTACATAAAAGGAATTGAGACTATTACCTTGTTTTACAAACATTTTGCAGCGCTCAACAGCGCCAGGTAAACTCTCCGTGTTGAAGATGCGTTACTTAGGGGAATCCAAAAAATTCCCCTTTTTTAAAAAGATTGAAACTAATGAAGAAAATTCTGCTCGTTCTTTTTGCCTCCGGGTTTTTTTCTGTTGCCTATTCGCAGGTTATTAAACCCATTTCGTGGACCTACGAACTGAGCCGGCCCGATGCAAAAGCGGGTGACACGCTTACCCTGATTTTTAAGGCAAAGATTGACAAAGACTGGTACCTCTATTCTTCTGATTTTGATCCGGACCTCGGGCCGCTGGTAACAGAGTTTACCTTTACGCCGCATGCATCCTTCGAGCTAATCGACAGTATAATGCCTATTGGGGCAAAAAAAAAGTACGATGATTTGTGGGAGGGAGAGTACACCTACTTCAGGGAAAAAGGGGAATTCAGGCAGAAGGTTAAGTTGAACAGTCTTCCGCCCGATATCTCTGGCAGCTTCTTTTACCAGGTGTGTACCGATGTCGATGGCAAGTGCATTCCGTTCGACGAAGAATTTACCTTTGCCAGCTTTACCGGCACTGCTCCTTCGCCAGCTCCTGCTGTGACGAAAACCCCGGATGAAGCCTCGGAGCGCAATATTTCGCTGCTTAACCAACGCGATACCGCCGACGCCTATTCGCTGTGGGCGTTTATGGTGCTCGCTTTCCTGGCCGGCCTGGCGGCGCTGCTTACACCCTGCGTCTTCCCTATGATTCCCATGACCGTCACCTTTTTTACCAGCAAGGGAGAAAACAAGGGGGGCAAGGGCAAAGCAATGTTTTACGGCATCAGCATCGTGGTAATATACACAGTTATCGGGTCGGTGCTGGCGCCTTTTATGGGACCAGAAGTGGCCAACGACCTCGCCACCGGCTGGCTCCCTAACGTGATCTTCTTTCTCGTGTTCCTCGTTTTTGCGCTTTCTTTTCTTGGCCTTTTCGAAATTACGCTACCTCACAAATGGGTTAACAGCGTAGACAGACAGGCTGATAAGGGGGGCCTCATTGGCGTGTTCTTTATGGCCTTCACGCTCGTACTTGTTTCGTTTTCGTGCACTGGCCCCATTGTAGGCAGCATTTTGGTTGAATCGGCCGGCGGCATGATCGTGAAACCCATCCTTGGCATGTTTGCTTTTTCCATGGCATTTGCGGTTCCGTTTACGCTTTTCGCCTTTTTCCCCAATTGGCTCAACAATCTGCCCAAATCCGGCAGCTGGCTCAACTCCGTAAAAGTGGTGCTCGGATTCCTGGAGCTGGCCCTGGCGTTCAAGTTCCTCAGCATTGCCGACCAAGCCTACCATTGGGGCATACTCGACCGTGAAGTATACCTGGCTATCTGGATTGTGATATTTACGCTAATGGGCTTTTACCTGCTTGGCAAAATTCAACTGCCCGGCGACAGCAAAATTGAAAAGCTACCGGTGCCACGGCTTATGCTTGCCATCGCCACGTTTACGTTTGTGGTATATCTCATCCCCGGTATGTTCGGAGCTCCGCTAAAGGCGCTTGCGGGCTATTTGCCACCGCAGTCTACCCTCGATTTCGATATTCCCGGCATTGTGCGACAACAAGGCAGCTCTGCAACCGGCAATAACATCGCAGGCAATTTGTGTGAAACTCCCAAATATGCAGACCTGCTGCATTGGCCGCATGGGCTCACCGGTTATTTCGATTACGAGCAGGCCCTGGCTTGCGCCAAAGCACAGCAAAAGCCGCTGTTTATCGACTTCACCGGCCACGGCTGTGTAAACTGTCGCGAAATGGAGGCCAGGGTGTGGTCGGACCCGCAAGTGCTCGAACGCCTCCGAAACGATTTTGTGTTGGTGGCGCTCTACGTGGATGAAAAAACAGAGCTTCCCCAGGAGGACTGGTACACTTCTGCTTACGACGGCAAGGTGAAAAAGACCATCGGCAAGCAAAATGCTGATTTGCAGATTACGAAGTTCAACAACAATGCTCAGCCTTTTTACATTATTCTTGATCCGAACGGGAACCTTTTGGTTGCCCCGAAGGCTTATGATCTAAATATTGCTAATTTTGTAAAGTTTCTCGATGAAGGTCTCTCCAACTTCAATCAGAATAAACCCATTGTTTCGGCTTATAACCCCTGATTAGTTCTAATGAAGAGATATTTTCTGCTTGCCACCATCCTTCTTGTTGTTATCACCTTATTTTTTCTCGCGTACAGGCATCAGCAAAATACCTACAAACCAGAATATGTACAGGAGGAAATAGAGGATATCCCGCTCGACTCGCTGCCCATTGTACAGGTAGCCGAATACCTTTATGGTTTTAACCTCGACTCTTTTGCCGTGTTGGAAAACCAGGTAAGAAAGAACCAGACAGTATCCGACATCCTGGGAGAATACAACGTGGCGCCTGCCGACATTTACCAATTGGCCAGCGTGTCTAAAAAAGTGTTTGATGTGCGCCGCATTGCAGCCAGAAAAAAATACGCCGTAGTCCTTTCCAAAGACACAGTGCCCCAACTTAAAGCATTTGTATATGAGCCCGATTTCACGCAGTACGTTGTTTTTCACCTGGGCGACTCCATTTATGCCGAAAAAATAGAAAAGGAGAAAGAAACCAGGCTGAATGGCCTGGCTGCCAAAATCGAACTTTCGCTGTACGAAACACTCATTAAAGCAGGCGGCTCTCCTTTAATGGTTTCGAAGCTGGTGGATATGTACGCCTGGCAGATCGATTTTTTTCATATTCAGGAGGGAGATTATTTTAAGGTGCTTTACGAAGAGGAGCTGATCGACGGCGAAGTGGTTAATGTGTCCAAAATTATCGGTGCTTACTTCTTCCACAGAAACCAGGGCTACTATTCGGTCTACTTCGATCAGGGCACCGGCTTGTCGTATTTCGACGAAAACGGCAACAGCCTGCGGAAAGCCTTTCTGAAAGCACCGCTCAATTTTACCCGAATAAGCTCGAGGTATACGAAGCGGCGCTTTCATCCTGTACTCAAAAGATACAAGGCCCACCTGGGCACCGACTACGCCGCACCAAGAGGAACACCCATTTATACCGTGGGCGATGGCGTAGTGCTGGAGGCCAAATATCACTCAGGCAATGGCAACTATGTGAAGGTGCGTCACAACAGCACCTATACTACCCAATACCTCCACATGTCTAAGATAGCGGCCGGCATCAAGCCCGGCAAAGCAGTGAAGCAGGGCGACGTAATCGGCTATGTGGGCAGTACCGGCCTTGCTAACGGCCCCCACCTTTGTTTCCGCTTTTGGAGAAATGGGAAACAGGTAGACCCCTTCTCAGTAGAAATACCGGCGTCGGAGCCTATTAAAGAAGAAAGCCGGGAAGACTACTTCAAAGAGAGGGACCGTGTAGTGGCAGCCATGGATACGCTGCAGTTTATCAACCACGAGTCAGTTTTGGAAGCAGGCATGCACTGAGGTAAGGTGCCTGTGCAACAGCCGAAGCATGAGGTATTTCCATAGTATCCAGGCAATCAGAAATTTTTAATTCGTTCCGAAAAGCTTTACTTTTATCAGTTACACAATACTGATATGGTATGAGTAAGAGAGGAACTACCTGGATTTTTGTTGTATTACTTGCAGTTTCGCTGCCAGCCGCAGCAGTAGAAAACTTCATTGACGAATACCTTTTACGTTACCGCAACGATACCATCATCAAAGTAAAAGGCCGGGTGGTAGATGAAAAAACCGGCACCCCGGTTGCCGCTAGTATCTTCTACGAAAAGCTACCCTACTACGACGACATGGGTATTGCCAAAAGCAATCCTGCCGAGGGCACCTTTGAAATATTTCTTTTGAAAAACACTTCGTACAGCATTCAGATAAAGGCCGGAGGTTACGATCCGGTAACTGAAGAACTTACCGTGATAAACGAACCTGGCTCCGGAGAAATGACCAGAGAGTTTCTACTTGCCCCCGACAAAGCCAATGAGATGATTAAGCTCGAAAACCTGATTTTTGAACGGGGGCGGTCAAAAATAAGTGCAGTTTCTTTTGAGGAACTCGACAGGCTGGTAGATTGGTTAAATGAGCGGCCTACCACTTACATTCAGCTGGAAGGCCACACCGATTTTGAGGGAAACTCCAATGCTAACCTTGCTTTGTCGCAGGAGCGTGTAGATGCCGTGAAAGAATACCTGGTATCGAAGGGCATCAAAAAGGCAAGAGTAGAAACCAAAGCATTTGGAGGTACGCAGCCCCTAACCCAGGAAAGAACCGACGAAGGAAAACGCCGCAACCGGCGTGTGGAGGTGAGGGTAATAAAAGAATAAATGTTCAGAAAGAGCACCAATCAAACCTAACCGAGTGCCAATATGAAAAAGTTACTGCTTATTGCTGGGGTTGCTGGCACCTGTTTCACCCTTAAAGCACAAGAGTCTGTAAGCTGGGCGAGCAAAGTTATCGAGGTTTCGTCCGAAATGTCTCCCCTGCAATATTCCGGCATTCAGGCACTTCACAAACCAAACGTGCTGCCCGCTGGTGGCGACAACCCAAACGCCTGGACGCCGAAGAAAGCAGATCGCCCCGAGTTTATTACAGTCGGCTTCGCCAAGCCCATAAAAGCTCAGCAGATTGCCATTGCAGAGTCGCAAAACCCCGGCGCTATTTCACAGGTATTTGCCTACGATCCCGATTTCAACGAGTACCTCCTTTTTGAATTAACGCCAAAAGCCATACCCATTCCGAGCCGTCTTCTCAACTTGTTCTTTGAGCAAACGCCGTATGAGATAGCTGCCGTCCGTCTGGTGATCGACGGCCGGTCTATTGAAGGTCTCAATAGCATTGATGCCATCGGTATAAGCGCTTCAAACATTCCCATCAGCGTGTTAATTAATGTCGCTTCTAACGTGAGCACAGCGCTGGAATCGATCGAAAAACTCAGCGAAAACGTAAACAGCACCTACATCGAGCACAGCCCCATCATTTCGCCCGACGGCAAATTCCTCTTTTTCAGCAGGCAGTTTCATCCTCAAAACGTAGGCGGTACCGACGACCCCGAAGACATTTGGTACTCCGAATGGGACGAGCGGAAACAGGAATGGTCGGTTGCCAAAAATGCCGGCCCTCCGCTCAACAACGAGGGCCCCAATTTTGTGTCGTCGGTGACCCAGGAAAATGGCGAAATGATGATTTTGCTGGGCAACCAGTACGGGAAAAAGGGCAAGATGTACGCCGGAGCATCGATGAGCAAGCTGGAGGCAGAAGGATGGTCGAAACCCGAAAACATCGGAATTGTGAACGACTACAATTATAGCGACAGGGTGGACTATTTTCTTACGGCTTCTGGCCAGATTATGCTAATTTCCGCAGAGAGAGACGACACCTACGGTGGGCGCGACCTGTATGTTTCCTTCAAAGCAGGCAAAAATGAGTGGTCGGAGCCGCGAAGCCTCGGTGGGGATATAAACACCGCCGCAGACGATGCCGCACCATTTATGGCCAACGACAATAAGACTCTCTATTTCTCTACAAAAGGCTATAGCGGCTATGGCGGATCAGACATTTTTGTATCAAACCGGCTCGACGACACCTGGGAGAACTGGTCGGAGCCGGAAAACCTGGGCCCCGCCATTAATACGGCACAAGACGACATCTACTTTAACATGCCCGCCTCAGGAAAACATGCCTACTTTACACGTGGAAGCGCCGGTGAGGACACCGATATCTACAAGTTTGAGGTGAAGGAGTTCTTCTTGGACGACCGACCGCTACTTGCATCGGCTGATTTGGAAGGGGCAAAAAAGAAGGACATTACTATTAAACCGGAGGAGCTTTTTGTGGCGCTGAAAGGCCGTGTACTTGACGAGAAAACCAAAGAACCGATTATCGCCAAAATCATGATCGAACGCCTGCCCGACGGTGTGGATGTGGGGGCTGTAAAAACCAATCCCGAAACCGGCGAATTCCAGTTCAGCCTCAGGGGTGGTTCCCACTATGGCATCATTACTGAAGCCGAAGGGTACGTTTCGCTCGACAGGAACCTCGACCTCAAGCAGCTGGCCTCATCAGATGCCAGCCGCGAATTGGACCTCTTCATGGTGAAACTCGAAACCGGAGCGGAAATCGCCTTCAACAATATCTTCTTCGATCTGGAGAAATACCAATTGAAAACTTCCTCTTACCCCGAACTGGAAAGAGTGCTGGAAATGCTGACCTCCGGCAAATTGAAAAAAATAGAAATTTCCGGCCACACCGACTCGTCCGGTCCCGATGCCTATAATCAGCAGCTCTCCGAACGACGCGCAAGGGCAGTCTACAATTACTTTATCACCAACAAAATTGATCCTTCCCGCTTAACCGTGGTTGGCTATGGCGAAACCAAACCGAAATTTGCCAACGATACAAAGGAGAACATGGAAAGAAACAGGAGGGTGGAGTTTAAAATACTGGAATAAGAATTTCAACCCGGCTTTCGGTCAATTGCCACGGGCCAGCAAATGAGGGTTGGTGCTGGTAAACAGCTTTTTGAGCGATGCTACCCTTTTGGAAGGATATAGCCGGTAAGCCTTACCTATCAAAGCCCTTGCTGTTGAAGTGTTGTTATTGTTCCACGCTGCAATTGCCTGGTTGTAATAGTGCAGCCCTATCAGTTCTGTAAACGTAACTCCCGTGTTAATCACCTCACCTCTTTCGGCCTGGTTGTTGGCCACACCCATAAAATTGCCTGCAGCGGCTGTAGCGTAGTTACTCTCCGCCCGCTTTATCTCTTCCTCCGCTACAATGTAGCCTTCAAGGGGGTCGGTCGTCTCCAGCAGCACCACACCACCAGCGGTATACACCTTTAGGTAGATATGATACTCCGTCTCCACTACATCAAAGTCAAATTGAAGTTCGCTCAGGTACATAGCATACAAAGTAGACGCAGTAAGACAATCGTATTTTCCGGTGGAAGCTGTATTGGCAAAAGAAACGTACTGGTCGTACCTTTTGAGTGCCTTGCGATGCACCGAATAAAACATGTGCTTTACGAAGTATTGTTCATTGGCCGACCTTTGCAACTTCTTTTTGTAGCGATTAAGTGTTTTTTGGAAGCTTTGATTGAAATCGTTTATCAGCTCTTCGTTTGCAGAGGCATCGGTGCACATCAATCTGGTTATCAAAGAGGCGTTGTCGTCAGAAAAAACATCTTTTTCAAGCTGTGAATGAAAAATCACGGGTGCTCCGCCTCCGTCAACATCGGGAGTTTGCCCCAGGGCCGCAGCCCATAAGCCAAAGTAGAGTGCCGCTAACGTTCCGATTTTATTCACCTCCGATAAGGTCTTCTTAACAAACCCCGTTTATTGTTAACATAAAGTTAACACAAATTTAACAGCAGCAAAGCGAATAGAGCGACAATTGTCTCTTTTTCAAGTAGCGGTCATCTTTTTGTAAGCCAAGGGACACCCTATGTTACCCAAATGTTAACAAATATTATCAGGCGTGCTCTATTTGGCTTTGAGGCACAATTGTGGTAATTTGATATGAAACAAACCCAATAATGCAGGCAACAGGTCTTGATATACCGATTGAACCAGCCACCACCGAAGTGGAAGAGGTGTTCAACCGGCTGAGAAAAAACTCCCTATCACTTCGATCAGAGGGATATAAAGCACGAAAGGCGCGGCTGGTGAATTTGAGAAAGTGGATTTTGGAAAACCAGGACGCTATTCGCAAAGCCGTGTATGACGACTTCGGCAAGCCTGAGTTTGAAGCCGACCTCTCGGAAACATTTGTGGCAGTGGCCGATCTTAACCTGACGATAAGAAAGCTGAAGAAATGGACCAGCCCCAAAAAGGTTTCTGCTGGAATATCATTTTTTGGCACAAGTTCTATCGTTCATTATGAGCCAAAGGGTGTGTGCCTGATTATTTCTCCCTGGAATTACCCTTTCAACCTGGCAGTGGGGCCGCTGATTTCGGCTATCGCTGCCGGCAATACCGCGGTGTTAAAACCCTCCGAAAATACGCCTCATACCAGCGCTTTACTTAAGAGAATGGTGTCTGAAGTCTTTCTTCCTGCAGAAGTGGCGGTTTTTGAAGGTGGCGCTGAAGTTTCGCAAGCGCTGCTCAAGCTTCCGTTCAATCACATTTTTTTTACAGGAAGCACAGCAGTGGGCAAAGTGGTAATGGAAGCTGCCGCTCAAAACCTGGCCTCCGTAACTCTGGAACTCGGCGGCAAATCGCCAGTGGTAGTAGACGAAACTGCCGACCTGGAAGATGCCGCCGAAAAAATAGCATGGGGTAAACTGCTAAACTGTGGCCAAACCTGCGTTTCGCCCGACTACGTGATGGTTCACGAGAGCGTACGGGACCGGTTTCTCGAATTGCTTAAAAAACAGATGATATTGCTCTTCGACCCCGAAAAACAGGGGTTTAACAATTCGGCAATCTATGCCCGGATCATCAACAGCAAACATTACGATCGCCTCACTTCATTGCTGGCTGAAGCCATCGAAAAAGGTGGTCAACTGTATTTCGGCGGAAATAACGATCGCTCTTCGAGTTTCATAGCTCCCACTATACTGAAAGATGTGCCAGAGGAAGCAATGGTAATGAAAGAGGAGATATTTGGCCCCATTCTACCCGTCAACAGCTTTAAACAGCACCACGAGGTTATCCGCTACATTAACCTACGGCCTAAGCCGCTGTCGTTGTACGTTTTTTCGAAGAGTAAAAAGGTGCATAGTATGTATAAGACCGGGACATCATCAGGATCGGCTTGTGTAAACGACGTTGTTCTTCAGTTTCAGCACCCGCATCTTCCTTTTGGAGGTGTTAACGACAGTGGTATCGGCAAATCTCACGGTTTCTACGGCTTTCAGGCGTTTTCAAACGAGAAGGCATGGTTGAAGCAAAGGATTGGATTTACTGCCGCCAAAATGCTCTACCCGCCATATACCTCCTTTAAGAAGAAAATTCTCACCCTGCTAATGAAGTACGTGTAGCATGAAGCTGAACTACAGGCAAAGCCGGATACTGGAAGAAATAGCAAACACTTTCATAGCTCCCGTAAATGGCAAAAGTTCGCACCCGGAGTTTTGGCTGGCCAAAGGGGCCGATAAGGTAGCTCCTGAAAAAATAGCGGTTATTATTGCTTCCCAGCCTGCACCTGCCCGTGAAGAATTTCTCCAGCTTCTGAAGCTACTCGACAGTAACCTGCTGGGCCTTACCTGGGGCGGCCCTATTAAAAAGTTTCTCGCACTCTCTCCTCTGCAGAGAGAAAAAATGCTCGCCGCATGGTCGGGCAGTAAGGTAGGCAAACTGCGAAAAGCCTTTGCCACAATGAAAAAGCTCTGCACATTCCTGTACTACAGCGCTTCCGAAAAAGCTGCACATCCTGCCTTCGAAGCAATGGCGTACCCTGGTCCTTTTCCCGCCGAAGCGGACACCTGCACCAAGATTCCGACTCTTCAAATTGAAAAAGATACCATACTAAGCTGCGAAGTCCTGATCGTTGGCAGCGGAGCTGGCGGAGGGGTATTTGCCGGTGAGCTTGCTGCTGCCGGAAAAGACGTAATCGTGGTGGAAAAGGGGCCCTACCTTGAAGGAAACGAATTTACCCAACATGAGGGCGACATGATAGGTACGTTGTACGAAGGAATGGGTGCCATAGCTTCTTCAAACGGGGAGATAAATCTGCTGGCAGGTAGCTGTTTGGGGGGTGGCACCACAGTAAACTGGTCGGGTAGCTTCCACACACCAGATTACATCCGCGACGAATGGGCCACCAATCACCTTGTACCCTTTTTCAGGGAAAAAGAATTTCTCGATAGCCTTGACGCTGTGGCAAAGCGGCTGTCGGTCAACAGCACCGATGCACGCCACAACTTTCAAAATCAGATGCTTTGGAACGGCTCCACCAAGTTGGGGCAGGAGGTGAGACTAATTCCAAGAAACGAGAAAGAAGTGACCGACGCCGACGTGATGAAGCTTGGCTTTAGTGGTATGGGCGACAGGTACGGAAAAAAGCAGGGCTGCTTGCAAACTTATCTCCGGCAGTCTGTAAACAACGGGGCAAGGATTATCTGCAGTTGTCACGTCGAAAAAATTTCCATTAAAAACGGCAGAGCCATTGGTGCGGAGGCCGTTTACACCGGCAAGGGTGGGGAAAAGCGCAAGCTGTTTATCCAAGCCGACAAAATTGTAGTAGCCGCGGGGGCTATTCACACGCCGGTGATATTAAAGAGAAGCGGAATTGAACACGCCCATATCGGACGAAACTTGCACCTTCATCCCACAGTGGGTGTTACGGGTATTTACCACGATAAATCGGAGCCGTGGTTCGGCCCCATGATGTCGGTGGTTAACGACCACTTTACACGGCTGAAAGACAACTACGGATTCAAACTTGAAACACCACCCACACACCCGGGCGTTATAGCCATGTCGCTACCTTGGACAAACGCAGCTGCTTACAAAGAGGAGTTGCTTAAGGCCGCGCATATGGCATCGTTTATAGCAATCTGCCGCGACAAAGACCCCGGCTATATTTCGATCGATAAAAAAGGCCGGCCCATTATTCACTACCAGCTGAGCAAATTTGACCTGAAGCATATAATAAAGGGAATGGAAGAGGCCAGCCGCATTCACGTGGAAAATAACTGTGAGGCAATCTTATATCCCCACTACTCCAACAAGCGGTTCAACAACAACGGAAAGCGGGCTGAATTCGAAAAATTTCTGCACGACCTGCCGGTGTGGGGCTGGCGGCCGAACCAATTTGCCATGTACAGCGCCCACCAAATGGCTACGTGCCGAATGGGGGGCGACTCAAAAACACACCCCACGTCGCCGGAAGGCAATTTACACGCAGTATCCAATGTTTATATAGGCGACGCCTCAGCGTTCCCGTCGGCAAGCGGCGCCAATCCCATGCTCACAATAATGGCCCTGGCGCATCATACTGCCCAGGGTCTGAAATAGGCCGGTGCAAAGGCAATTGATAATACACATTTTCGTTATTAGAGGCAGGTTTTGCTATAATCACTATTTTTGTGTCGAGTGAGTCATGCGTTTTTTATAACTGAATGATGCTTAGATTTTTACGGCAGTCATGCAGATCGTATGCTATTCATGAACAACCCATACAATGTTAATATAAATATGAAGCGACTACTTTTTCGCTCTGCGCTCATTGGTTCGGTTTTTTTGCTTAGTTACTGTTCCGACAAAGACAAAGCAGACAGCATGCTGGAAGGAAAATGGAAAGCCACCTGGAAAACATCAAAGGAGGCTTTTCCGGAAGTAGGCACCGATGTGGCCCTTACCATGGACGGCTGGGTGGATTTCAACAACGATAAGGTTACCATTACGGCCTATGGTTATCCGGGGTGTATTTTCTCGGCCGATACACTGGAGCATTCTCAAAAATGGGTGCTGAAAAACGACACACTCGAACTTCTCAACGAGGGCGACATTCACGGTATTTCTTATCTTTTGAAAGAAAAGTCTGACGACAACATTGAGTTGGTACTGATGGGTGACATTTACCTGAGTTTGACACGCTAATCAGCAGGTAAGGAGAATTTTCAAGCTTTTGTCCAGCTTCTTATCAAAGATGTGGTAGCCTGCCACTCCTTCGCTCAGCGGCATTTTATGAGAAATGATCGCCGAAAGATCCGGTTGCTTCTCAGCAATTAGCGCCAGCAGCTTTGGCATATAATACCTGGCGGGGCATCGGCCGCTTTTATAGGTAATATTCTTGTTGTACGCATCAACCGGTGAAAAAGCAAAATGCGCCGACGTATGCACACCTACCGACGATATCACACCGCCCGGCCGCACCAGGTCATACGACAGTTGTTGCGCTGCCGGGTTGCCCACCACCTCCAAAACTCCGTCGGCACCAATGCCACGGGTTTCCTGGAAAATGATCTCCGCAGGATCTGTCTCCGAAAAGTTGATGGTTTGTGCCCCATAGTGTTGTGCTACTACCAGACGCTCGGGCAGGTTATCAATTGCCCAAACTTGCGCTGCTCCCAATATACGTGTTGCCAGCACAGCCATCAGTCCTACAGGCCCGCAGCCAATTACAGCATACTTCCCGCCGGGTTTCACCGCAGCGTTTTCGGCGCAAAAATATCCGGTGCTAAAAATGTCTCCCGTTAACAGCACGTCTTCAGCGGCTACTCCGCCGGGAACTTTCACAAGCGTAGAGTCGGCCAGAGGTACTCTGACGTATTCCGCCTGGGCACCCTGCAGTCCATGGCCGTGCTCCACCCAACCATACAGCTGGCCTTGCGTGCAGCGGCAAGTAAGGCCTGTTTTACAGAAATAGCACTGGCCACAACTCGTAGTAAAAGGGCTTACAACCTTGTCGCCCTTACCCAGGGTTCTTACTACGTTTCCCACCTCCACTACCTCTCCCAAAAACTCATGGCCCATTACTGTGCCGGGGTCGAGGCCTTTTTCATGCCCACGGTATACGTGGAGGTCGGAGCCGCATATCGCCGAAAGGCTCACTTTCACTATCACGTCGCCCGTGGTAAGTAAAGCAGGGTCGGGCACTGTTTCGTAGCTAAGCTTTTCTATTCCCTGAAAAGTAATAGCCTTCATATCAATGCGGGAGCTTTTCTTTTAAAAATCGCGCTGTATGGTTGTCATCCAGCTTCACCATTTCCTCCGGGGTGCCGGTAAAGCAAATGTTGCCACCCTGCTCGCCACCTTCCGGCCCAAGGTCAATCACCCAATCGGCATTTTTTATAATTTCCATATTATGCTCGATAATGAGCACGGAGTTTCCCTGGTTCACCAATGCATTCAACGCATCCAGAAGCTTCCTGATATCATGGAAGTGAAGGCCAGTGGTAGGCTCATCGAAAATAAAAAGAATGTGCTCCTTGCTACCTGCATTACGCTTCCCAATGAAGGACGCCAGCTTTACCCGCTGCGCCTCTCCTCCCGATAGCGAGTTGGACGACTGCCCAAGCCTCACGTAGCCCAAGCCTACTTCCTGCAACGGCTTCAGCTTATTTACAATAGCCGGTTTATCAGAAAAAAAGGCGATGCTGTCGTCGAGGGTCATGTCGAGTATTTCGGCAATGTCTTTGTCTTTATACTTTATTTCAAGCACCTCATCCTTAAACCGCTTGCCCTTGCAGCTATCGCACACCAGGCGGATATCTGCCATAAACTGCATCTCAATTTTAACCTCGCCTTCCCCCTGGCAGGTTTCGCAGCGGCCACCTTCCACGTTAAAAGAGAAGCTCGCTGGCTTTAATCCTCGCTGCCTGGCCACGGCTTGCTCCGAATACAGCTGGCGGATGGCGTCGTAAGCTTTTACATAAGTTACGGGGTTGGAGCGCGACGACTTGCCTATCGGGTTTTGGTCCACAAACTCTATTTGCGTAATGTCCTTGTAGTCGCCCTCCAGCTTATCGAACTTGCCCGTGGCTTCGTTTACAACGCCCAATATTTTCCCAATGGCAGGGTACAGAATCCTCTTAATCAAAGTCGATTTACCAGAGCCGCTAACGCCCGTCACAACGGTCATCACGCCAAGCGGCAGCTCCATCTTCACGTTTTTCAGATTATTTTCTCTCGCACCTGACACCGTCACCGATTGGTTCCACTTGCGCCTCTTCTGGGGCACCGGTATCACATCCTTACCACTAAGAAACCGCGCGGTGTGTGATTTCTGCTCAAGCAGAATTTCTCCCCAATCGCCCTGAAAAACCAGTTCTCCACCGTGGCTTCCTGCCCCGGGGCCTATATCTATTATTTGGTCGGCCGCTTTCATCACCTCCTCCTCATGTTCCACCACAATTACCGAATTGCCTATGTTTCTCAGTGAAAGCAAAACCTGAATCAACCGGGATGTATCGCGGGGATGCAAGCCGATGCTGGGTTCGTCCAAAATATACATGGAACCAACAAGCGCACTGCCAAGAGATGTAGCCAGCTTAATGCGCTGAAACTCTCCGCCCGACAAGGTACTGGTAAGCCTGTTCAGTGTAAGGTAGCCAAGTCCCACTTTATCGAGGTAGCTAAGCCTGTTCACTATTTCCGTCAGTATACGTTTCGCCACCTTTTGCTCGTGGTCGGTAAGCGCGATGTTTTCGAAAAAGCCGATCACCTCGGTTACGGGCATCAGCACAAGGTCCGAAATGGAGTGGCCCGAAATCCTCACATAGGCCGCGTCTTTGCGTAGTCGTGTTCCCCGGCAATCGGGGCAAACGGTGCGCCCCCGGTACCGGCTAAGCATTACCCGGTATTGAATTTTATGTGTCTGCGTCTCCAGGTGTCTGAAAAAGGCATGCAGGCCATCGAAATATTCGTTGCCATTCCAAAGCAACGCATACTCGGCTTTGCTGAGCTCGCTAACGGGGCGGTGGATGGGAAAATTAAACCTTATTCCGTTTTTCAGAAGCGGTTGCGCCCAGGCGCTCATGGTTTCGCCACGCCAGGGGGCTATTGCGCCTTCGTAAACCGACAGGCTTTTGTCGGGAATCACCAAATCTTCGTCTATGCCCAATATTTTGCCAAAGCCTTCGCATGTCCGGCATGCTCCGTAGGGGTTATTAAAACTAAAAAGATTAACACTTGGCTCTTCAAAGCGGATACCGTCAAGTTCAAACTTGTCCGAAAATTCCCGTGTACCTTTATCAGCAATTTTTACAAAAGCTATTCCTTCCCCTTCAAAAAAAGCCGTCTGAACCGAGTCAGACAGCCGGTATTGGCTGTCTTCATCGTTTGCCTGCACCGACGACCGATCGATTAATATTTCCAGCTTACCCGGCTCCTTAATAGTGGCTTTTGTCTCAAGCAAATCTTCAATGGTCAGCACCTCGTCGTTCAGCAACAGCCGGGTATACCCTTTGCTCAGCAGTATCCGGAATTCATCCTGCAGCTTCCTTCCCGGTTTCATTTTCAGCGGACAGCTTATAATATAGCGGCTTCCTTCCTCGTGAGAATTTACCCAGTCCACCACGTCTGTCACCGAATTTCTTTTCACCACCTCTCCACTCACAGGAGAGTAGGTTATACCTATGCGAGCGAATAGCAGCTTCAGATAATCGTAAATTTCGGTGCTCGTACCAACCGTCGAGCGTGGATTTCGGGTGTTTACCTTCTGCTCTATGGCAATGGCAGGCGACACCCCACGGATGTATTCCACCTCGGGTTTCTCCATACGCCCCAAAAATTGCCGGGCATACGAACTCAGGCTCTCTACATATTTTCGCTGGCCTTCGGCAAACAGGGTATCAAATGCCAACGACGATTTACCCGAGCCCGAAAGCCCCGTTATCACCACCAGCCGATTGCGTGGTATTGCCACACTTAGGTTCTTGAGGTTGTTTACCCGGGCTCCTTTTATTACAATATATTTCCTGGGGTCGAGGTCGTCTATACGTGGTGTTGGGTCTTTTACAAGCGCTGAATCCATTCCGCCAAATTATTATGTTTGGATGTAAATTGTTATCTTTATGTAATCTAAAGAGCGTCATCCAGTACGTTATGCAAACCTAAAGCAACGACAGCTCTTAATGTTTATTATGTATCCAAAAATTTTACTCTAATAATTTTCATGTAAGAAAATGAATTGCTAAAATCGATTCTCAATCAAAAAAGTTACTCTTATGAACCAGCTAGAAAAAAATGACATCACGGTACAATCTAACCCCAACAATATGGTATAAACCTCTACGTTACTTAAAAGTGAAGATTGATGAGCAAGTATGAATTAAGTGACAGCCAACTTATTGCGCTGTACAGAAACGGAGACGAAGAGGCCTTTACCACATTATTGAACAGGCACAAAAATAGGGTTTACACAACCATATATTTAATTGTGAAAGATCGTTATGTAGCAGAAGATCTGCTGCAGGACTCCTTTATAAAAGCCGTTAAGACTATACAGTCGGGGCGGTACAATGAAGAGGGCAAGTTCCTGCCGTGGATGCTTCGAATTGCACATAACCTGGCCATAGATTTTTTCCGCAAAGACAAACGTTACCCGGTAATCGTAATGGAAGACGGGTCGAAAG
Organism: uncultured Imperialibacter sp.; assembly: GCA_965651695.1. Classification (GTDB taxonomy): domain Bacteria; phylum Bacteroidota; class Bacteroidia; order Cytophagales; family Cyclobacteriaceae; genus Imperialibacter. Next base: position 22,695 of record CBFGTI010000016.1, read on the forward strand.
TGTTTAACACACTGGAGTTTGCTGAAGATCCTGTGGAGAACAAGCAGATAAAGATGGAGACGCACCAAATGCTGAGGCAACTAATTCAGGAGCTGCCGGAAGCACAAAAGGAAGTGTTGATTATGAGACATTACATGCAGATGAGCTTTCAGGAAATTGCTGACTCAACCGGTGTAAGTATCAATACGGCACTTGGCAGGATGCGCTACGCTTTAATTAATCTGCGGAAGCGAATGCAGCAAACAAGCATATCCTATGATAAAAACCTTTACAGAAAATGACCTGATTCGGTATGTCTATGATGAAACCTCAGAAGTAGAAAATCTCGAAATTGAAAATGTCCTGCTTTTTGATAGCACGACTCAGGATGACTATTCGCAGCTAGAGGAGTTGAAAAGCCAACTCGACACTGTAGAATATGCTCCTTCTGAAAATGTTGTAAAAAACATTCTTAATAAAGCGAAAGAACTAACTTTGCTGTCTGTCACTAAATAGGTGAGAGACACATGACACGCAAAGAGCGTTTTTTCGCTTTTATTAATTTTTTTACCGAACATTATCCGCAGCCACAGACTGAATTACACTACAGCAACCCGTTTGAGTTGCTGATAGCCGTTGTTCTTAGTGCCCAGTGCACTGATAAAAGAATCAACCAGGTTACACCTGCGCTTTTCGCCAGGTTCGGCACCCCCGAAGACCTGGCAGCGGCGTCGTTCGACGAGTTATACCCTTATATTAAGAGTGTATCGTACCCCAACAATAAAACGAAGCATCTCCTGGGGCTTGGAAAGATGCTGGTGGAGGAATTTGGGTCGAAAATCCCGGAAACGCTGGAAGACCTGCAACGGCTGCCCGGCGTAGGACGGAAAACAGCCAACGTTATTGCCTCGGTTATCTACAATCAGCCCGCGATGGCTGTCGACACCCACGTTTTCCGCGTTTCCAAACGACTCGGTCTGGTAACCGCCACCGCAAAAACCCCTCTCGAAGTAGAAAAGCAGCTGGTAAGGTATATTGCCAAAGAGCACATACCCAAGGCCCATCACTGGCTTATATTGCATGGGCGGTACATTTGTATCGCGCGAAATCCAAAATGTGGCGAGTGCCCCATTTCCCACTTTTGCAAGTTCTATCAAAGCCAACTTTCGCCCGTCACCAAAGCCACCTAATGAGGGTATTAATCATTCACCAACATTTCCGCACCCCTACCGAAGGAGGCGGTATCCGGTCGTTTTATTTGGCAAAGGCACTGCACGAAGCTGGCCATTCGGTGGAGGTACTAACAGCCGGTGACGGCCAGCAAACAGCCGCTGGACTTTCAGCAGGCTTCCAAGTGCATTACCTGCCTGTTCGTTACGACAACAGCTTCGGGTTTTACCAGAGAATCAGCTCTTTTTTGCGCTTTATTTTTCGCGCATGGCGTTTTCTTTCGGTATATCAGAAGCCCGATATCATTTACGCCATCAGCACGCCACTATCCGTTGGTTGGCTCGCAATGCTGCTAAAAAGGCAAAGAGGCATTCCTTATATTTTTGAGATCGGCGACCTTTGGCCAGCTGTGCCGGTGCAAATGGGGTACCTCAAAAACAGGTACCTGATCCGGTGGCTGCAGAAGCTCGAATGGAACATCTGCAACTCAGCCCGTGCAGTAGTGGCCATGAGCCACCCAATCTACAGCCATGTACAGTCACTGGGATTTGGCGAAAAGACGGTGATAGTCACCAATTTCAGCGATATTGCGCTGGCCAGGCACACCGCAGCAGCCGAGCGAACCGGGGCAACTGCAACGGACATTGTGCTGGCGTATACCGGCGCTATTGGCCGGGCCAACCGGCTGCTGTACATGCTAAATCTTGCCGAAACGGCCGAAAAGCTGCAAATCTCCAACTTCAAATGTGTGATTATGGGTAATGGCGCCGAGAAAGACAAGCTGCGAAAGCTCGCAGCCGATAAACAACTGAAAAATGTTACTTTTTTAGCACAAGCCGGCAAGGAAGAAGCGTTCCGTGTGCTCAAAGCCGCCGATGTTGCCTATTTGTCGTTCGATAATTTCAGCCAGCTTTGGACGGGCAGCCCCAACAAATACTTTGACGCGCTGGCGTTGGGCAAACCCGTGCTATGCAATTTTGGGGGGTGGATTGCTACTGAACTTGAACAACACCGCTGTGGCTTTTCATACAACCCTGAGAATCCTCATGAGTTTTTCGAAGTGGTGTGGCCAGCGCTGGTAAACGACAACCTCAGAGAAAGTATGGCACAGAATGCCCTTCGGCTGGCGCAAACGAGGTATTCGCTGGATGTTCAAATACCCAAATGGCTGGAGCTTTTTCGCTCCTAAGACTTTGGCCGGTATTTGGAAAGCAGAAATATCTTTTTGGCATCGGTCTCGTTCATCAGCTCCGGCAGGGTTACCTTGGGGTGCCGTGCCATGTAAGCCTTTACAATTTCCCAGCCCACCCATGCTCCTATGCGACCAGGGCATTTTTCTCCAATTTCATACACATTGGGTCGCTCACCCATAAATTTATTCTTCAGCATGTGGCTGGTTTCGTACAGAAGCTGATTCTCCACAAAATTAGCCCACACTATAGCTTGCCCCTTGTTTACCTCCGCCATCTCTTCTGCGGTGAAACCTATAATCAGTGAGTCTGGCGCACAAGGCATCATCGCTTTCGTAAAATAATAGGTTTTCCCCGCCGACACCATTTCATTCAAAAGCGTCTGATCTTCGTAGTTTACCCTGTTAAACGACTCGGAGAGAAACGAGAACGAGGCCGGCACGATGTAATCGGGCACAAAACGGCGGTAGATGTATTCCGGTACATCGTTTGGTTTGTACCTGGCATCCGCGCCTACAAAAAAATCGATACCTATTACAAACAGGCTATCGGAAATATATATGTCACGGTACAGGCCAGTAATCATTGTTTGAATCTCAGGTACCCGTCGATCGGGATAGTAGTGTTTGAAGTGCTTGAAAGCAAGCTCAAATTGGTCTTCTAGCCATTCTACACGCTCGAACTTCCGGTAGGTGTCCGTTTTTAGAGAATCAATAGCCGGTTGTTGCATCAGGTTAAACAACCGATTGCCCAGTAAAGAATCGGCGGGGTACTGCCCAGCATCCAAAAAATAATCAGCCAGTCCTCTGTTTTGCTGTAGAAACGCCGTATACTCCTTTTTATCGTTCAGCTTCAGCAACTCCTGTTCCTTCCTTTGTATCTCAATGTCGACCTCAATTGCCGCTATATCCGGGTCAATCACACAATCTTTATCGCCGCAACCGCATAAGCCACAAAAAATGAATAGAAATGCATATTTTCGAATCATCATTCTAAAATTTGCTTTAAAACTATTGATAATTTTTTACTCATGAAGAGGACTTTTTTTGTTTCAATCTTCTGTTTGGCGTCAGTAGCCTCTTTCGGGCAGGTTAAGCTAGGGTTACGCTTCGCTCCGGCAATTAATGTTAACCGGGTGTTTTCGTTGTCCGACACGCTACAAATTGATCAGGAAAAAAGCTCATTTCAAATGGTGCTGGGGCTCTTTGCCGACATCCCGTTTACCGATACCTATAGTGTATCGACAGGCATAAATTTCGCTCCAAAACGAGTAAATCTTTCTTTTATAGGGGATGAAGACGGCCCCTATAGCGAACAATACCGAATGCAATACCTGCAGATACCGGTGTTGCTGAAGCTATTTACAGATGACATGCAGCCTGGGCTCCGGGCTTACTTTCAGGTGGGGCCAACCATTGAAGTCAACATCTTCAACTCGCCGTTGAACAACGACTTCGATTTTATTCAGAAGTTCAGGCCCGTGGATGCAGCGATATCTATTGGTGCCGGTTTGGAAAAAGAGCTGGGGATATCGACCGTTGCCTTTGGGGGGTTTAGCTATAGCAGAGGTATGGTAAACATCATATCGGCCTCAGAGCCGCTAGACGCTGCTAAGCCAATGATCAAAAACGATTTTTTTCAGATTGAGCTTGGCCTGAAGTTTTAGACCAGCTCAATCTCTTCTCCTGCAGTATTAATAAAGTGGAATTCGGTAAGACCGAGAGACGAGTCCTCGATCAGCTTCACCCACTTGTGGTACTTAAACAGCCACTTCATTCTTCGCGATACAAAACCACCGGTAAAGTAGGCGAACAAATACGGATGAAGGCTTACAGTCAGTTTTTTCTCGTTCTGCTTGCTGAAAATATGCTCGATATTCTTCTCCACCTGATCGGCTATTAAAAGAGAAGCTGAAATTTTGCCGGTACCATTACAAGTAGGGCACACCTCCCGGGTGCTAATGTTCATCTCCGGCCTTACCCTCTGGCGGGTAATCTGCATAAGACCGAACTTCGACAGCGGGAGAACAGTATACTTGGAGCGATCGGTACTCATTTCCTGCTTCATCCTTTCATACACCTTCTTGCGGTTGTCCTGCCGCTTCATGTCTATGAAATCGATAACTATAATACCGCCCATATCCCGCAACCTCAACTGGCGCGCTATTTCGGCGGCAGCATCAAGGTTTACCTTAAGGGCAGTCGACTCCTGGTCCTCCTCGGCATTCGATTTGTTGCCGCTGTTAACGTCGATTACATGGAGTGCCTCTGTGTGGTCGATAATAAGATATCCGCCGCCGGCTACGCTCACCGACCGGCCAAATGACATCTTAAGCTGCTTTTCGATATTGAAGTTTTCAAAGATCTTTACCTTGCCCGAATATAACTTCAGGATCTTCTCCTTGTCGGGGGCGATCTTTTTGATGTAGGTCTTTACCTCGTTGTATACGTTCTTATCGTCGACGTGGATAGCGTCAAACGATTCATTGAGGACATCTCGCAGTATTGAGTTGGCACGGCTCATTTCGCCAATCACCTTGTCGTTAGGCTTGGCGTCTTTCAGCGCCTTCATGCCTTCCTCCCAGATAGACACCAGGTTCCGGAGATCTTTGTCGAGTTCGGCTACATCTTTGCTTTCCGCCACGGTACGGATTATTACTCCGAAACCTTCCGGCTTAATGGAAGATACCAGCCGTACGAGCCGTTTGCGTTCGTCGCTGCTGGCTATGCGCTTTGATACATTGACGGATGTAGAAAAAGGCACAAGCACGAGGTACCGTCCTGCCAGGGACAATTCACACGAGAGCCGGGGTCCTTTAGTAGAGATCGGTTCTTTTACAACCTGAACAAGTATTTTCTGTCCCTTCGATAATACCTGGCCAATTTTGCCCAGCTTATCAATATCCTTCTCGGTTCTGAAACCGGCTAGTTTATAGCTTGCTTTCTTGTTCGAGAGCGCAATCCTCGTAAACTTATTTAAAGATTGCACCTGCGGCCCTAAATCGAGGTAGTGCAGGAAGGCATCCTTCTCGTATCCAACATCGATAAAGGCAGCATTGAGGCCCTGTACTATCTTCTTTACAGTGCCTAAATAAATATCCCCAACATTAAATTGATTACCCTCATCTTCATGATGGTATTCAACCAATCGTTTGTCTCTTAGTAAGGCTATCCGGGATCCCTGTGGTGTAGAATTAATGATCAATTCATTGCTCACAATGATTCCGTTTTAAAAAGTAGATTACTTCTTCTTGTGTCTGTTTTTTCTAAGCCTTTTCTTTCTCTTGTGAGTTGCGATCTTATGTCTTTTTCTTTTTTTTCCGCAGGGCATATGCGAATGTCTTTATTTGTGAAACAATATTTCAATTCAGTTCATTAAGGTAAGCATTTACCGCGGCTGTTACCGCAGGATCGTTACCCTTGTCTTTTGCTTTTACTAACCAGGCTTTCGCCTCTTCTTTTTTTCCAAGCTCCTTGTAAGCGACTCCGGCATAAAACATGGCCTGCACGTGGTCCGGGTTCACTTTCAGCAACTGCTCAAATCTTTCAGTTGCCTTGTCATACTGCCCCGACTGCATACTGAGGATACCCATGTTATACAGTGCCTCCTCATTGTTAGGGTCAGTTTCGAGAATCTCCCTCAGCATCGTTATCCCCTGCATGGGATTAGACGAAGAGATGTATGTCATAGCAATTCTCGCCTTAGCCTTCAGGTTACCGGGATCATTTTTAACAACGTCACCCAATAACTCCCGCACCCGGTTGCCATACCGCTGTGCTTTTGCCTGGTCGGCAGCAAATCCAAAAGCTTCGTAATAATAATTGCCTGCTTTTTCTCTCGCCTCCAACGACTCTCCGCTCGCTGCCAACAGGTCGGCATATTTGGCTACACTATCCAACTCCTGGTAAAGAAGATAGGTCGCCGCCAAAGAGTCCGCAAAGATAGCAGATTTATTTTGATTTTTTAACTGCTCCTTGAAAGATTGGATCTTTTGCTGGTCACTCTCAGTAAGTTCTACGTCGTGAACGCCCGAAATGTCTGAGGTGGTTCCCTCCTCCGGCTGTGTTATCTGTTCAGTTTCAGCCAATTCACCGTCGTTATCTACAACCACCTTGGGAAGTGTAAAGAGAAGTACAACTAGTCCAATCCCAATGGCTGTTAAGATAATCTGCTGTCGCGTCATGCTGGGTTATTCACTGAAACGCATTATTTATTTGACCTTGTTGCTGCCTTTTACCTTCTCCACAAATACCTTGGAAGGCTTAAAGCTGGGCACATAATGCTCGTCGATGACGATGGCAGTATTCTTCGAGATGTTGCGCGCTATTTTCTTAGCTCTTTTCTTATTAACAAAGCTCCCAAATCCCCTCACATAAATATTACTTCCGTCGGCCATGGAGTTTTTTACCACAGTGAAAAAAGCTTCGATGCTTGTCTGTACGTCCGCTTTATCAATCCCCGTTTTCTCCGCTATTTCGTTAATTACGTCTGCTTTAGTCACGCTTCTATCTTTTTAAATTATTTTCAATCGTTTTTAGAACGGGCACAAATTTAAATGAGCAGTGAATAAATAAAAAGAAAGAGTAAAATAAAAGCTCTTTATTTGTGCTGTAACTGAAAGCATTACCCCTTCTGTGGCGCATCGTAACCAAGCTTTTCCCCGTCTTTTACTAAACTGGTACGACAGGAATAAAAGAGATCTTCCATGGCGTTCTTCCAATGACCCGTACATCGTTTGGCTTTCAGAAATAATACTTCAGCAAACGAGGGTGGCGCAGGGTACACCTTATTTCAACAGGTTTATGGCGGCATACCCTACGGTGTCGATGCTTGCCAGTGCGAGCGAGCAAGCGGTGCTCTCGCTATGGCAGGGGCTGGGGTATTATTCACGAGCCCGCAACCTGCTGGCATGTGCGCAATATATAGCTGCCAAATACAAAGGCTCGTTTCCTTCAACCTATGCCGAGCTTGTAAAACTGAAAGGCGTTGGCCCGTATACCGCCGCGGCAATCGCCTCGATATCGTTCAACGAAGTAGTGCCCGTGATCGACGGCAACGTGTACCGGGTGGTTTCGAGGGTGTTTGGCATTTACGACGACATTGCCGCAGCTGGTAGCCGCAAGGCGTTTCACAATAAACTGATGGAGCTCATTTCGGACCAGCGGCCCGGCGATTTCAACCAGGCGATAATGGAGTTTGGGGCTTTGCAATGTGTGCCGGCCAATCCCGACTGTAGCACCTGCGTGTTGAAGTCTCAGTGCTACGCTTTTGAACACGAAGCCGTTGCATTGCTGCCTGTAAAAGAAAAAAAGCTGAAAGTGAAGAACCGGTTTCTGAACTACCTTGTTTTCGAAAACAACGGAACCACACTCTTCAACGAGCGGAAGAAAAAGGATATTTGGCAAGGCCTGCACGATTTCTACCTGCTGGAGGACGACAAATTGTACAGCCCGGACCAAATACACAGTAAGTTGACCGAGTTGCTGACCGATGCGGAATGGGCACTGATTGAGGTATCGGACACCTTTAAGCACGTGCTAACACACCAGGTAATATATGCAATGTTTACCAGGGTGGTTATTACAAATAGAGAATCATTTTCTAATTTTGGCCAAAAATTGGGCCTTAAGGCTATTGACGAGACAAAATGCGACGACCTGCCGAAGCCAATTTTGATTACAAAGTTTTTGAAAAAAAGAAATTGTTTGTTTACTTCATCACCTTCAACAAATTATCAACCTAAATAAAACCAACTATGGCTGGAGTTAACAAAGTGATCCTCGTCGGCAACCTGGGCAAAGATCCCGAAATCAGACATCTGGAAAACGGCAGAGCAGTGACAAATTTTACGCTGGCCACCAGCGAAACCTACAAAAACAAAGAAGGCAACAAAGTTACTAATACTGAGTGGCATAATGTGGTATTGTGGACGCCTCTGGCGGAAATAGCCGAAAAGTACCTGAAAAAGGGCAGCCAGGTTTACGTAGAGGGCAAGCTAACCACCCGTAGTTATGACGACAAGGACGGAAACAAAAGATATATAACCGAGGTGGTAGGCCGCGAAATGACGCTGTTGGGCGGACGACCCGACGGTGCGAACGGTTCAGCCCATACTGAATCTGCAAAAGTCGACGAGCAAAACATGGTTCAGGAGCCAACGAATCTGGATGATTTGCCGTTTTAGCAGTACATTGCATCATTATCCATACTAAATGGAAGACGACCCTTATCCGAGTTTATTGCTGCTGTTGGGAGACATTGGGATCACCTCTGTCTCCTTTTATGTTTTAAGTGGAGGCTGCCTTGCCCTTTTACTCTTTCTGTCAGCGCTTGTTTCGGGATCGGAGGTAGCATTCTTTAGTCTAACCCATAATGACCTCGCAGCCTGCAAGGCCTCGTCTAATCCAAAAGACAAGCGAATTGTATCTCTGCTTCGGCTGCCGCAGCGGCTGCTGGCTACAATTTTAATTTTGAATAACCTCGTCAACATTACCATTGTAACCCTGGCAACCTACGTAACCTGGGAAATAGTGGGAAGCAAAACAGCCGGAGGCTACACCATCGCGCTGTTAACGCTAGTTACCACGGTGGCCATTGTGTTTTTTGGCGAAGTGGTGCCCAAGGTTTACGCCAACCAGAATAACCTCCGGTTTGCCCGCAGCACATCCGGTTTGCTCAATGTGGCCTATGCGTTGTTCACGCCGTTGTCGTGGGGGCTACTTTCGCTGAGCTCGATCATCGAAAAACGCATACAACGCCGAGGCTACAACGTGTCGATAGACGAGCTTAACCACGCACTGAACATTACCGCAGAAAAAGAAGCAACCGAGGAGGAAAAAGGCATCTTAAAAGGTATTGTGAACTTCGGCACGCTGACGGTAACTCAAGTAATGCGCTCACGGATTGATATTACGGCCATAGATATGGAAACAGACTTCCACGAGCTGATGGACCAAATCAACAAAACAGGGTACTCACGGATACCAATCTACAACGAAACCATTGACAAAATAGAGGGTGTACTTTACATCAAAGACCTGCTGCCGTATGTAGATAGCGATGAAACTTTCCAATGGCAGAGCCTGCTTCGGCCGGCATTCTTTGTTCCCGAGAGCAAAAGAGTGGATTCGCTCTTCAAGGATTTCCAGGAAAAGCGGGTGCATATTGCCATAGTAGTAGATGAGTACGGCGGTACATCGGGTCTGGTGACGCTGGAAGACCTGATCGAGGAAATTGTGGGCGAAATAAATGATGAGTTCGACAATGAGGATGAAATCGCCTACAACAAACTGGATAACAACACCTTTGTGTTTGAGGGTAAAATATCGCTCAACGACTTCTGCAAAGTGATAAATGTGGAAGGCAACATTTTTGACCCGGTTAAGGGAGAAAGTGAGTCGCTGGGCGGGCTATTGCTGGAAATAAATTCGAAGCTCCCCAACGTGGGCGAAAAAATTAAATACGAAAGGTTTGTTTTCACAGTGGTTTCGGCCGACAACAAGCGTATAAAACGGGTGAGGGTGTTTATGAATCCGTCGTTCAAAGCCGAGCCCGTGGGCAAAAATCTTTAGGTTATGCAAATTAAGCGACTTCCTTTACTGTACATGGCCATTCTGGCCTTTGGTTTTATAGCAGCTTGTGAGGAGACCTACACGCCCAAGCCTAAAGGCTACAATCGCATCGACTTACCGGAAAGTGAATACGTGAGCCTTCCCGATTCTTTTCCCTACAGCTTTCAGTACTCGGCGCACGCCAGGCTTTTGAAAGACTCTTCGTGGATTGCCGAAAGGTACTGGATTGATTTGTACTACCCCCGGCTGGAGGCGCTCGTTCAGGTAACGTATAAGCCGGTGAAGGGCGACACAGCACTTCTTGGCGAATATTTCAACGATTCGTTCCGACTCACATCAAAGCACCAGATTAAGGCTTATTCAATTGACGAGACGCCCATGAGGCTGGCTGACGGTAGCCACGCTGTAATTTTCGAAATAAGCGGCGAGGTACCAAGCCAATTTCAGTTCTACGCCACCGACTCCATCAATCATTTTATCAGAGGGGCATTATACTTTAAAACCTCTACCAAAAATGACTCTTTGAAGCCTGTGATCGAATATGTAAAATTCGATATTGTGCACATGCTCAATACATTGAAGTGGGAATAGCAAATAAGCGCAAAAACCAGTAACCTTGAGCAGCAGAAAATAAAGGATTGTCTAATTTTTTCGAAACACGAATCGAATTTCTGAAAGGAGTAGGACCGCAACGTGCCGAACTGCTCAACAAGGAACTCTCCATTTTTACCTATGGCGATTTGCTGCAGCACTATCCCTTTCGCTACGAAGACAGAACCCGCATTTACAAAATAAACGAAATTGAAAGCGAAGAAGTAAACGTTCAGATAATCGGGCGAATACGGAGGTTTGAGAGCGTTGGCGTAAAAGGAAAGAAAAGGTTAGTTGCCTACTTTACTGACGACACGGGGGAGATTGAGTTGGTTTGGTTTCAGGGTGCCACCTGGATTTTGAACAAGCTAAAGCCAAACATACCCTACCTGGTGTATGGAAAACCCACCTTCTTTGGCAGCAAGTTTAATATTACCCACCCCGAAATAGAAGAGCTGACCGACAAAACAATATTAAGCGGTTATCTGCAGCCGGTATACCACACCACCGAAAAGCTAAAGCTGCGCTTTATCGACAGCAAGGGCATTTCAAAATTTCAGGGTCAGCTGTTGCTGCAGGCGATTCCGTACATACACGAAACCCTGCCCGAGTACCTGCTTCAAAAATTCAGGCTGGTAAGCAAAGCCGAGGCGCTTGCCAATATCCATTTTCCAAAAAACGCCGAATGGCTGGAAAAGGCCCGGAAGCGGCTGAAGTTTGAAGAGCTGTTTTTTGTGCAGCTTAGGCTGGTGGGCATGAAGCACAGCAGGAGAGAGAACTTTAAAGGACTTGTGCTGAGCGATACTTCTCTCGTAACCGATTTTTACAACAACCACCTGCCTTTTGAGCTAACCAATGCGCAGAAAAGGGTGATCAGGGAGATTTACCAGGACATGCGCTCGGGCAAACAAATGAACCGGCTTTTGCAGGGCGACGTGGGCAGCGGCAAAACCATGGTGGCCTTTATTTGCATGCTGCTGGCGATAGGCAGCGGGGCACAGGCTACGCTAATGGCCCCCACCGAAATTCTCGCCAACCAGCACTACCAGGGTTTGCGGGAATATGCCGACCTTATGAACCTGCGCATCAGCAAGTTAACCGGCTCCACCCGAAAAAAGGAGCGTAGTGAAATCCATGAGGGTTTGCAAAGCGGGGATATTAAAATTTTGGTGGGCACGCATGCCCTTCTTGAGGATACTGTGCAGTTTAATCTTTTGGGGCTCGCTGTAACAGACGAACAGCACCGGTTTGGTGTGGCGCAACGTGCTCAGCTTTGGCAAAAAAATGAAGAGGTATACCCGCATGTGCTTGTGATGACTGCCACTCCGATTCCGCGCACACTGGCCATGACAGTGTATGGCGACCTCGATTCCTCGGTGATTGACGAGATGCCGGCGGGCAGAAAGCCTATAAAAACGATACACCGCACCGATGCGGCCCGTTTGCAGGTGTTTGGCTTCATAAGGGAGCAAATAAACCAGGGCCGGCAGGCGTACATCGTGTATCCGCTCATCGAAGAATCGGCGGCGCTTGAGCTAAAGGACCTGATGGATGGATACGAAAGCATAGCCCGGGCCTTTCCGGAGTTTCAGATCAGCATTGTGCATGGTAAGATGAAGCCCGAGGACAAGGATTTTGAAATGGCCAGGTTTGTGAAAAGAGAAACGCACATCATGGTGGCCACTACCGTAATAGAAGTGGGCATTAACGTGCCAAATGCGAGTATTATGGTAATTGAAAATGCCGAAAGATTTGGCCTGGCTCAGATGCACCAGCTAAGAGGCCGCGTTGGCCGTGGCGCCGATCAGTCGTATTGCATATTGATGACGAAAGACAAGCTGAGTGCTGAAGCAAAGGTGCGGATTCAAACAATGGTAAACTCAACTGACGGCTTTGAAATAGCGCGGGTAGACCTGAAGCTGAGGGGCCCCGGCGACCTGATGGGCACGCAGCAGAGTGGCGTGCTGGACCTGCTGATTGCCGACCTCGTTCACGATGTAAAAATCCTGCAGGCTGCCAGGCAGGAGGCGCAGACCATTGTTGATGAAGACCCCCGGCTCGAACTCCCCAAACACAAAGTGATAAAGGCACACATCGCAACGCTAAGGAAAACCGTAACAAACTGGAGCAGAATAAGCTGATATACTAAAAGAAGGCCGGCAAAGGTCTACCTGCTATCGTTGAACCAGTCTTTGAACGCGGCTACTTTTTCGCGACTAACAACAATTTCGTCGGGCCAGTCTACCACCGGCACTATCCTCAGCCGGGTAACCGAGTAGATAAGTACATCTTTAATCGCCTCTATATTGATAATGTAAGTACGGTTAACCCTGTAGAACATGCGGGGGTCGAGCATCTCTTCGAGCGTTTCCATTTTGTAGTCGATAGCATAGCGGGCTTTTGCATTTGTCACAATAAATGCATTTCGGCCGTCGGCGTAAAAGAAGGCCACGTCGTCGGACTTTACCGATCTGATGTGTTCGCCCACTTTTACCATAAATCGCGTTTTGTATTCCTTTCTCAGCAGTGTTTTCAGCGCCTCCTCCAGGCCGCTCACATTGGGCCGGGCATCCTGTTTCTGCAAAACCTTTAGTTTCTGCAAACTTTGTTGCACTGCCTCCTTCTCCACAGGTTTCAGCAGGTAGTCAATGCCATTCGCCCTGAATGCGTCGAGCGCATAGTGGTCGTAAGCGGTGATAAAAATAATAGGTACCCGCACTGGATGGGTTTTAAATATCTCAAGGCTTAGCCCATCCTTTAGCTTTATATCGGTAAAAATCAGGTCCAGCTCCACCTCATGGGTCTTGAGAAGGTCTACAGCAGAGGCTACCGTTGCTGCCTCCCCCAGCACCGTAATCTCAGGTGCAACTTCCCGCAATATCTTCTTCAGCTTGTCGAGAGCCGGCTTTTCATCTTCTATAATAATCGCATTCATGCTAGGCAGCAGATTCTAAAAGTAACACAGGCATTTTGATATAGGCTTTGTCTTCAGCCTTCACGATAAGAAAGGGCCGTTGGGTAAAATGGCCAAACGACGCCTCAAGCTCGCTCAGTTTTTCCCGATAATTTACGGCGGGCATCAATTTCTCCCATAGCGTGTATTCAATTACAAGGTAGTCATCCTCCGTACGCAAACTAATTTCAAGCGGCCGGCTGGGTTGTATAATCGTCGAATTAACGATCCACTCCAGCACTATCATCATGCTTCCCGGCAGCAAATACGCCGACTGTAGCATTTCGTCCGGCCCACTCTCCACGCTTGCGCTCCATTTTATGCAGTTTCCAAATTGCTGGTTGTACAGGTAAACGGCACTTTCGGCTATCTCAAGCTCGGCAGCAACTTCCGAAAGCTCGTCGTTGCGGCTATCGAGCACACTGCGGTACACGTGCGAAAGCTTTTGAATGAATTTCTCCCCTGCTTTATCCTTTTTGTGAATAATGGTAATGAGTGTCTCCAGCGACCTGTAAAGAAACTCCGGATTGATAATCCGGCTGAAAATCCTGAGTTTTAAATCGATATTTTTCTTCAGCACACTTTCTTTCTCAATGGCTCTTCTGTTTTCTATACCAAACAGGATAACCGACGACAGCACCATAAAGTAAAGCGTGTAAATAAAGCCATATATCCAGAGGAAGGCGTTGAGCTCGGTAGAAAATGTGCCCCAACTATAGCCGATCTGAAATATAAAATAAGTGGAAACCACGGCCGACACCAGCAAAAATGTAAGGCTAAGGCCGGCCGCAAAGAGCGCCACCAGCCAGGTTTGAAGGGCTCCTGTTGTTTCCAGCTTCGACAAAAACCCATTGTTTGTCAGCCGCTGGCTCTCAGAAAAAAGGTAGGTGAGCCCTATACAAAGCAGTGCCTCCTGGTTGAAGAAATATTCGGCCAGGCGGCCAAGGTCGTCGAAAACCATGAGCACGAGTAAATAAATGAAGATGCCCAGGAATAACGGGGCCATTACGCGCAATAGCGGCTGGTTATAGAAAAGTTGGTTTTTCATGCGGAAGGAAGAAGTGGGACCGATACGATAAAAAGTTCATTTTGCACAATCCTGATGGGCAGATCGGTGAAAAAGCTATACCTGCGCTTGATGTTGGTTAAGCCCACATGAAGCGACTCAGCTTCAGAAGCAATCGTCCGGCTTTCGTTTTTCACACATAAATAGTTGCCCTCGGCCTCTTGAATAAAGACCTCCATGGGGTCGAGCTCCGAAAAGTCGTTGTGCTTGATTACGTTTTCAACCAGTAGCTGAATGGTGAGCGGCGGAATGCTTGCACTATACTTCTCGCGGCTTATAGAAATGGTATGTGTGAGGGCATTTCCAAACCTGACCTTCTGAAGAAAAAGATACGCCTTCACAAACTCCAGTTCTTCCTCTACTGTAACCAGCTTTTTATCCTGAGAAGAGATGAGGTATTGGTACGACTGCACCAGCCTGCGCACAAATTGCTCAGCTTTTGAGGGGGAATCGTCGAGCAGTGAAGAAATGGTGTTGAGGCTATTGAAAAGGTAATGCGGGCTGAGCTGCGTTTTGAGTAGCTCGTACTGCAGCTCCAGTTGCTCCCGTTCGTGTTTCAGCTGGCTTATCCGGCCTTTGGTGTATTGCTGGTACGAAAAATACGAAAGGTCTATCACGCCGCTTAGCAAAAGTACGGCGAACAGCAGGATAGCTAACTTGGTGAGTTCGGGCCGGAGAGTTTCGAGAGTGGGGGCCGCCGGGATAGCCATTGCCACGAGTTCGTAACCCAGCAGCACGATGAAAAAAAGAAGCAGCGCCTGGCTTACAAACCCCGCCAGAAACCTGTAGCCCATCGATTTCTTCCAGGAAATCAGCCTGTTAATGTTCAGATTGAGGTATACGATGGCAATGCCTGTAAACACCCCGGCGAGCAGCACAATGATGTATATAGGAAGGTTGCTGGCGAGCTCCGGAATGGCACCGGTTTTACCGTAGTAGAGATATATAAATATCCCTACTGCGATAAAAGACATTCCAAGGGCCTTTAAAAACCACTTTCTCATATTAAGGAAGAATGCACTAATAAAGCTTCTCCATTACCCGCCGGTATTCGCTGCTCGAGGGGATTTTCGCTGCCGCCTCCGATACAGCTTTTCTAAACTCGTCGGTTTTGGGCATTACTTCAGCCACTTTTACAAGCACTTCACCCTGTGTTGAGGACGAGGCAATGTGGCCGGTTGCTTCTATTACCTTGTGCAAAAACTCCGGGTTCGTGTTACCATCTCCCATGAAAGATAGCAAAACATAGCCTTGTTCAGAAGAGCTGGCAATATTTTTAACCGTCTCAAAAACGAGGTTGCTCAACGCCGGATCGTTTCTCATTTTTGGTGATGCTGCTCTCAGCACGTCGCCTTGCGTAGAACTGGAGGCAATGTTCTGCACGGCCTTTATGAGCGGGGCGAGCTGCTCGGGAGTCGGATTCTTTTCTATAATTGCGTACTTCAGCACTTCGCCCTGGGCAGAGCTTGAGGGTATCCGGCTGATGGTTTGTGCCAGCTTACTGAATTGCTCGGTCGGGAGCGAACCCGAGCTGGCGAGTGCCGCCTTTAGCACAGTAGCCTGCTCCGAGCTTGAGGCAATTTGGCTTACCGATTCCATTATCAAACCAAAAGTATAGCCGTCGGGAGAGGTTGTTGACATCAGGTCCCGCAAAACACTTCCTTTTTCGGGGCTGGAAGGTATGTGGTCCACCACCTTAAAGTATTCGGCCTGAATAGCTTTGTCCTGATCGAACTGTTTGTTGTACAGGCGCAACACCGACCCTCTTTCGGAGCTCGACGGAATGCCGTCGATGGCTTTTAGCAGCGCCATTTTTGTGCTTTTAGGCAGGTTATGTTTTTCCAACACATGCCGGAGGGTATAGCCTGCCTCCGAACTCGACGGAATATTCTGTACGGCTTTAAAATAGGCCTCGGCGCTACGGCTGTTAGAGAAGAATTTGTAGTCGTATTTTCTGAGCAACTCGCCTTTGGTAGAGCTCGACGGAATGTCGCTTGTGATTGCCAGCGCAATACTGGCGAGCCCCGATTCCGTGAGGCCATTCATCTGCAACAGATACGAAAAATAGTCTCCCTTGCCGCTTGAGCTGTTTATTTCCTCGATTTCGTCCAGCACTGCATCCACGCCTCCGTTTTTATGAAAACGTTTCACACGGTCTTCAGCAGCCACTCCGGTAGACCTTACTACCTCCAGCAGTACGTCGGCAAGCCATTTTTTTCCCTCTGGTTCAAAGGGCAGCAGTGTGCGATTGTCGTAGAATTCGTAGTTCAGCTCGCCTCTTTCATTGCTGCTAATTGTCAGTTCTTTTTTGTTTCCGAAAGTCACCTTGCGTATCGTCAGAAAACCACCGGGTGAAATAGCGGTAACCTCCGTGTCGCTGTCATTTACCGATACCCTGCCTCTAACCTTGATCTCAAGGCTGGAGGCAGTACCCACAATCTTGAATTCGTTCTTGTAGGTTTTGGTCTTCAGCGAATCTTCCTCCGTCGCTCTTACTGCTCCAGTCAACATTAAAAATGCAGCCGTAAAAGTTGCAATCGTGTTCATGAGCTTATTCATAACTAAATATTTTGAGTTTCCTGACACAATGAACGGGAATACACCTTATATAGGAAATGCAGGTGTAGTCAACAGCAAATCCTGTGTACTGAACCGGCAAAAGACCTGAGCAAAAAAATCACTGCCGAAGAAAGGCTGCCATAGCGAAAGACCGCCACCCGCCAAAATCCTATTTAAGAAGTGCTCCAGTTCGTCAATCTCGAATAATTTTCCGAATTTCAATTTTCTTCTAAAATATACAGCAATATGAAAGCTCAGTTGTCCATCTTCACAATCCTCTTTATCCTGATCTTGTGCATCAGCTGCTCCCCATCCGATACAAAGACGTCATCGACCGAGGGGTTTGATGAGAATATGCCGGCCGAGGGCTTCGACATCAGCGGGTCGGACCCACAGGCAATCAAAGTTGCCGACGACGTAATGATGGCCATGGGCGGCCGTAAAAACTGGGACGAGACGCGCTATATAGCCTGGAATTTTTTTGGCGCCAGAAAGCACCTCTGGGATAAATGGACAGGAGATGTGAGAATTGAAGCGCCCCGCGACTCCACCATTATTCTAATGAACATAAACACAATGGAAGGCAGGGTATCGAAACGCGGCGAAGTGTTTGAACAGCCCGATTCTGTTAAAAAATACCTCGACCGGGGAAAAGCCTGGTGGATTAACGATTCCTACTGGCTTGTAATGCCCTTTAAACTGAAAGATACAGGCGTTACTTTGAAATACGTTGGCGAAGACACGACCGCAGATGGCCGCAATGCACATGTGCTTACGTTGAAGTTTAAGGAGGTGGGAGTGACTCCTGAAAACGGCTACGAAGTTTTTGTGGATATTGAAAGCAAGCTGGTAAGCCAGTGGTCGTACTATAGAAATGCCGATCAGGAAGATCCAAACTTTACGATGCCCTGGCTGGATTACAAGCAATACGGCAACATCTTGCTGTCGGGCAACAGAGGCGAGCGGCAAATAACCGAAATCAAAGTTTTGGAAAAGGTGCCGGAAGGCTCGTTTACGGCATTTGAGGCCACAGTACTATAGAAGTGTTTGTGCTATACATGGAATCGCCTGTTGGATGGCTGAGGCTGTCTGGTACGGAGGATGTTCTTTACGAAATATATTTTTGCGAAGGTAACGGCCCCGGGCGGCAAGCCAGCACACCGGTGCTGGAAGAGACGAAAAGACAACTCGACGCCTATTTTGCTAAAAAGTTGAGAGTATTCGATCTACCGTTTCAGCTAAAGGGTACTCCATTTCAACAAAAAGTATGGGGTGCACTCACAAAAATCCCTTTTGGACAGAGCTGGTCATACATGCAGCTGGCAACCGAACTCGGCGACCCAAAGTGCATAAGGGCAGCCGCCTCGGCCAATGGTAAAAATCCGCTACCTGTGCTAATACCGTGCCATCGGGTTATCGGAGCCGACAACACGCTGGTGGGTTACGGCGGAGGGCTTTGGCGCAAAGAGTGGCTACTTGCGCACGAGGAGCATCCAGTTTACATGTACCGGCAGGGGTTTTTATTTTAGCAGTTTATTTATACGTTTAATGTAATTTCCGTAACTTTGAAGTACGTTAGCTGACAAATACCTATTTGTAGGTATTTTTTTTATCATTTTTACCTACTTCCTTCACATCCAAATTGAGTCGAAAAAATTGGCATTATTAGTGCAGAGGGGATCAAGAAAAGGATTGCGGTATGTTTAAAAAGACTTTAGTTTCGCTGGTGTTGTTTACCACCGGTGTTTTTTTAGCTTTATTCAGAGCGGATCTTTCGCCTGAAGATTTGTCTATTAAATATGCCGGAAGAACTTCGCGGTTCGTGAAGATCGACGGCCAACCTATACACTATAAGTCTGAAGGAAAAGGATTTCCCATTATCTTACTGCATGGCGCCACATCATCCCTTCATACGTGGGACGCCTGGTCGCAGGAGCTGTCGCAGTACTACCAGGTGATACGGATCGACCTTCCGGGATTCGGCCTTACCGGCCCGTTTCCTGACAACGACTACTCGATTAAGCGCTATTCTGAATTTCTGGGCAAGTTTGTAAATACCGTTGGCCTCGAAAGGTGTTACCTGGCGGGTAATTCGCTGGGTGGCGAAATAGCCTGGAATTTTGCGATCGATTATCCGGAAAAAGTTGAGAAGCTTATCCTGATTGATGCCGCGGGCTTTCCTGACAACTCACCGCCACCATTTTTATTCCGGCTGGCAAAAGCACCGGGATTCAATACCTTTCTCAGATTCTCCACGCCAAAGTTCATGATCCAGAATAATCTTGAAGAGGTTTATTTCGACGATTCGAAGGTAAGCCCCGAGCTTGTGACACGGTATCAGGACCTGAACAGAAGAGAAGGTAACAGACGTGCTTTCATTTCGCGGTTGAACACACCATCGATTGACAGGTCCGAGGAGCTTCCCAAAATTAAGCAGCGTGTGTTAATCCAGTGGGGTAAGCACGACAAGTGGATACCTGCCTCCGTGGCTGATTCTTTTGGAACCTACCTCCCCAATTCGGTGGTAAAGGTTTATGAAAATGCCGGCCATGTGCCAATGGAAGAAATTCCGGAGGAAACAGTGGCCGATGCCATTCAGTTTCTGAAGGAAGATTCCCCTTATGGTTTTCCGTTTATCTTTGCCAGAAGCACTGAACCCGCAGAGCAGCCGAGATAGGCCGGATCAATCCGAATATCTGCCTAATTGCGCAAGCTAAAGAATCCCTGTCCAGTCGAAGAAGTGTAACAACACGCTCGAAATTTCTTCGGCCAACGGATTGCCTGTGCTTTTGCCGGTGATGTACAAAAAGAACAAGAGGTAGATCGCTACCAAAGCCAGGGAGCGCCCTTTTCCAAGGCTTTGGGTTGTAGAAAAGATTAATACTGCCACCAGGGTAAGCAGCAACAGTAAAACGCTCAGCTCAAGTATTTGCTCGCCGGTAGAGCCCGCCATGTGTATGGGCCCGTTTATCGCGGTAAAAACGAGTAAAGGCAGCCCGAGGGCGAGGCATATAGCAAAAATATTACTGCCAAGAGCGTTTGACAGGGCGTCGTCGTATTTGCCATCTTTGGCGTCTTTCACTGAGATAATAGTGTCGGGAATACTCGATGCTGCAGCTGCTAGTATAAGGGCAACAAAAATCACCGGGATGTCGAGGCCGCTAAAAGTGCCCATCAAAGGCAGCTTGTAGGTGTCCGATCCAATCCACTCGCAGGCTATCACCAGCAAATAACACATTACAGCCATTAGCACCGATGAAAGCAGCAGCAGACCAAGCGCTGACGATGAGTTGAGTTTATTCCTGCTAAGCACCACGGCGGTAATGTCAAGGGTAAAGACCGCCTTCCAAAATGGTCGCAAACTGCTTTCTCTCTCAATTTCTTCGGCTTTTTCAATAACCGTTTGTTCCTTCCCCGCCTGGCCGGTTTTTTTCATTGTGCTAAACATGTAGAAAAGGTAGGCAGTATACAGTGCCGCCAGCAGTAAGCCGTGGTACCAGTAGAGGTACTGCTGACTTATAATTCCGATAAAAAAACACTCAACAATGATGAGAGCTATTCCATCACGGCGCATGGCCCGTTTCGATAGTTTTACCTCAGTAGCCAGGCCCGTGAAAATTACCGCCAGCACAGCAGCCGAGGGTATAATCATGCTATTGAAAATTGCGCTGCCAGTGGTGGTGCCAATTCCACCGGCAAATCCGTCGGCCTGCTGCAGGTAAAAGATGAAGAAAAATGAGGTAAACAGCTCAGGCAGTGAGCTCGCTATGGCGTTGATGGAGGCACCCCGCACGCCCTCCGACAAATGGCGCCCGAGGTAATTGGACCCCACCATAAAAGCATCGCCCGCTTTCCATATCACCACACAACAAATCGCTATAAGCACAAGGGGAGGCAGCAAACCGATCATCTCAACATGATATTCGATTAAGTCTATTATTGTAACGGTTCAACCCGCCAATCGTTCGTTAAGTATAGGCAACCTTTTGGTTATTAGCTGGTCTTTTATCCATAATCCTAAATTTTTGGCTCATGCTTAAGAACTATCTGAAACTAACCTTGCGGAATTTGAACCGCAACAGGCTTTACGTGTCAATTAATGTGATCGGCCTGGGCATATCGCTTGCGTGCTGCATTGTGGCATACCTCAATACCCGGTTTGCGCTGGACTTCGACCGAACTCACGAAAACCGCGAGAATATCTACAAGGTACAGATACACAAAGGCATACCGGGCCAGTTGGTTCCGTACGGAATTACGCCCCTTGCACTTGGACCGAGGATAGACCAGGACATAGCCGCTGTAGACAACGTGGTGCGGTATACCACCAACGGCTTGGTATTGAAGCATGACAAAAAAGTTTTTGAAAGAAACATTGCATTTGCAGACCCCAACTTTTTCGACTTATTCACATTTAAGGCGACCGAAGGTTCTTTGGCTACTTTCGCGGACAAGACTTCGCTGATTATATCCGGCGAAATGGCAACGGCCTATTTTGGCAACGAAAGTGCCATTGGAAAATTTCTGACCATCGTGACGGCCGAGGGCGAATCGAAAGAATTTTTGGTGGGAGCGGTGCTGGATAAAATACCGCAGAATTCAACTTTCCAGTTCGACGCTATCACCGTTATGGACAACTTTCTGGACATAAATGAGGTGGCCGACAACAACTGGGAGCGTTTTATAGGAGGTACATTTCTCTACCTGCAAAATGGAGTTGATCCCAAAGACATTGAACAGCTTCTGAGTGCCTATGTGCCTGTTCAAAACAAAGCCAGGCCCGACTGGCTTATCGGCTCCTTTTACCTGGAACATATGCCCGAAATGTCTTACAATGGCCGTGAAGTGTATGCATACTGGTTTCCGACAGTGATGCACCCGGCGGCGTTTGTGGCTCCTATAGTAATGGCTGCCCTTATTTTGCTAATCGCCTGCTTTAACTTTACCAATACGTCGATAGCCACATCCAGCAAGCGCCTCAAAGAAATTGGCATAAGAAAGGTAATAGGTGGCAACAGAAAGCAGCTGATTATACAGTTTATGTCCGAAAATCTGGTGCTTTCCTTGCTGGCTATTCTGGTGGGGCTGGCAGTGGCCGCTTTTTTGGTGCCTGCCTACAGCGCCATGTGGCCATATATGACCCTTACCCTTGACCTTACCAGCAACACCGAGATATATGTTTTTCTGCTGGGTCTGATGGTGCTTACCGCTATTATAGCAGGTGCATATCCGTCTATTTACGTAAGCCGATTTGAGCCGGTAAAAATTTTGCGCGGCAACGCCAGGATTGGTGGCTCCAGCAGGCTTTCGCGGGTGCTCCTCACAGCGCAGTTTGCTTTTACCATTATGGCGTTGGTTGCAAGTATTGCCTTTTATCAAAATGCGGTTTTTCAGGAAACTGCCGACATGGGTTTTGAGAAGGAAAACATCGTAGGCGCCAGAGTACAGACAGCTCAAGAATATAAAACCCTGAGAGCGGCCCTTGAGAAGAATGCAAGCATAATAAGCCTTGCAGGAAGCAGAGAACATATTGGATTTTGGAACTACGGCCGATCGATTAAGTCGGGCGACGTGGAGCGCGAAGTAATGATGATGAACTTTGGGCCCGAATATTTTGAAACCATGGACTTGAAAATTGTGGAGGGCAGGGCCTTTACACCAGAGCTGGCCGAGGGCGATAAAAGGAGTTCGATTATAGTGAACGAAAAGTTTGTGGAGGCTTATGGCTGGGAAAACGCGGTGGGGCAGCGAGTGTCGATCAGCGACACACTACACTATACGGTCGTGGGTGTTGTGAAGAATTTTTATGCAGACGACTTCTTTTCACCCATCGAACCTTATGCGTTTCGACCGGCGGGAGAAGAGGATTACGGCTTTGTGATCGCCCGTGTGCCGGGGGCACAAATAACCGAAGTGTACAGATATATGGAAGAACAATGGCAGGCGTTGTTTCCCAGCAAACCGTTTGGTGGGTTTTACCAGGAGGAAACCTTAAAAAACGCTAAGGACGTAAACGGGAACATTGTGGCGATATTCACATTTCTGGGCATTGTGTCGGTTATACTTTCCGTGATAGGATTGTTCACGCTGGTTTCCCTAAGCGTAATTAAGCGGGTGAAGGAAATCGGTATCAGAAAAGTGCTTGGTGCCGAAATTCAGCAGATTCTTTGGCTCATGAGCAGAAGCTTTTTGCTCCTTATACTGTTTGCGGCATTTTTTGGTACCGTTGGGGGCTATTTCCTTACCGACATGCTCATCGCTTCAATATTCAAAATTTACAATCCCCTCGGATGGATCAGCTTGAGCTTACCCTTCATTATTATCTTCACCATCGCCCTAATTACCTCATTTGTAAGGGTTTTGGGAGCAGCCAGGCAAAATCCGGTAAAATCTCTTCGATACGAGTAACGTGATCAAACCGGGTAGCCAATGCAATGGCTGCCCGGTTTGGTATGGCAGCAATCGTTTGCAGTAAAATATTCTGGAGTTTTCTTACATATAAGCTAAAGATTCTGTTTCGATTATTAATTTTGCGCTGAAACAAAACTAAATGTTGTTTCGTTATGTAGGTGTATAATTAATATTTGTATGACCAGTGATGTGATTATGGGAATGGGGCCGAGCCCGATTTCGCAGCGCAGAGGCAAAGTAAAAAAACCAGCTAACGTAGTTATTCAAAGTTTTTTAAAAAGTATGTCGTCCAAAAAGAATCTTTGTGCATTGAGTGCTATATTATTAGCGCTCCTGATCGTGTCTTTTGCTATAGTAGTAAAAGATACGCCAAAGGCTCAGCCTAAAAGCTTCGTTGAGGCTAAATAGGTTAGAGGCCGGGCTGCCGCCTGGTTTTAATTTTTGTTACCGGAAGAAAACCGAAGGAGCCTCCCCCCGGAGATAAGCTCCTCTTTTTTTAAAATCATCTTGCGAAATTCCCCTTTTACGAACATTTCAGCCTGGTCGTCGTAATGTTCGCTGGAGATTACCCCGCTTTGGCCTGTGGGTAGTATGCTTTCGGAGTTTTCGATGTCGGCAAAATCAATCACCCGCCGGGTGCTCGGCCCAAAGGTAACGGGGTAACGGCCGGTGCCCGAAATGGAGTAGCCAAGGTTATTGATCACTTCCTCACCCGACGAAGCCGCGAAAGCACCAACATTCAGCAATTTTCCCAGCAAGGGCACTATACCCAGGGCGTGATTATGCGTGAGTGTGTGAACGGCTTCCCATCGCCAGCGCTCAACATCTGTGCCCAGGTCCTCTTCGAGAAACGCGACGGTAGCAACAAATGCGTCGCTAATAATGTCTTCTCTGGTCTCCCGTTGCGCAGTTGTAGTATTGTCCCACCAAACCGACTCCGGATTGTTCAGTAGCCTTGCCAGGGTTCGTTTACGCAGGTCGGTGCTTAAGAACAGGGCAAAGTTGGCCGAATCCAATTCGTCGTGCATGGCCAAATTCATTACTTCGTATATCCACCGCGAGTAGATCGTAGGTGCTATGGCGTCGGCAGCAAAGGAACCATCCCAGCCTGCAACAATCGACAAAGCCCGCTTCTCTGTCGTACCCAGATTAGCTTCATCAACCGACTCAGCCAGTATGCCCGCTAACTCTGTGGCCACCGGTGAGTTTTCGTCCAGAAGCATTTTCTTGAAGCCTTCCATGTCCCACTTGCCATTGGCGTCCAGTAGCGTCTTTATCCGCCGGGCACGGTCTTCTGGCATGTAGTAGCCGGGGTACAGGTAGCCATCGATACTGTCGGGCTGGTTGTTGGCAGAGTAAACGTAACCCGAAGGAGGATCTACAGCATGCGGATTTTCCTCAAACAAATAGTAGCCCACCGGGTCGTCCGCACCCTCAGCCCCGTTGAGAAACACGAATGAATTTACATGTGCCGGCCTCTTTACAAGCTTGGCCGTGGCCCACCAGCCTATTTTTCCGTCGGCATCTCCATACATTACGTTAAGCCCAGGCGCAAATATTTGCGAAGCAGCATCGGATACATCGTCGATGGATTTGGCATTATTAAGCCGGTATGTGGCATGAAGCAGCTTATTGTCGAGCATGTTGTAAACCGACCACATCGCCAGGGGCTGCTCACCGGCTCGTTCTCCCAAAACTTCATTCACAATCGGCCCATGACCTGTCGACTTCACTTTAATAAGTACATCGCTTTCGCTTTTTACTTTTATCACTTCGTCGCGGGTAACAAACGGCACCCACGCATCCTTTACCTTGTATTTGGTGGGATCGGTTGGATGCGGTGTTTCCGAATAAAAATCGACATCGTCATTCTCCAGCATGGTGAGACCGACCGCCATTTTTCTGTTGTGCCCCAAAATAGCAAAAGGATAGCCCGCCAGATAATAGCCGTAAAGCTCAAAGCCGGGAGCCTGCAGGTACGCTTCGTACCACACCGCTGGCTGCGAAAAGCCTATGTGCGGATCGTTTGCAAAAAGCACCTTGCCCGAGGTGGTTCGCGATGGTGCCAGCACCCAGCTGTTGCTGCCAATAAACGGCGAAGCCGGCAAACGGTCGAGAATCTTCAAAATGTTGGCGGAAATAGCTGCTCCGGCTTGTTCGTAATCGACATAGCTGGGAATAATCTCCCTGGTAGAGTCGCCGTAGATGCCCAGGTCCCGCAGATAGTCGGCGCCCAATTGCGTATAAATGTGGTTTACCAGCGGATCAGTTTTATGCGCCGCGGCAAAGCTGAATGACATATAGCCGACTGCATTGTAAACATCTTCGAGCGTAAATGGCGTCTTTTCTACACCTAACAGCGTATACTCCAACGGTGTGGGACCATTGGCCACGTATTCATTAATACCCGCCAAATAGGCAGATGCCTCGCGGTACATAGGACTATCGGTTGTCGACTGAAGGTCAGCAGCAGCCTTTTTTGACGATATATGGATGCCGAGCGTACGGAAAAATTTGTCGGTTTCCAGCAAGTCTTTTCCCAGTATCTCCGACAGCCGGCCCGGCGCAATCCTCCTCACCAACTCCATCTGCCAAAGCCGCTCCTGCGCATGTACGTAGCCAAGCACCTTGTACAGGTCTTCTTTATTCTGCGCATAAATATGAGGGATGCCGTAGTTGTCGAACCACACTTCCACCTCCGACCCGAGGCCGGCAATCTTCATCTCACCTTTGTAAACCGGTTTTATGTGCTGCAGATAAAAATACATGCCGACTATCAGCACCAGGGCCACAACACCTGTTATTTGGAGAATTTTAAATAAAATCTTCATTCGATTATTTTTAACACACTTTTTAAGGTCATAAAATTTAGGCTTTTTAAAATTGCATTTACAATTTTCGGCCAACTGATTTTATGAACGAACACAAACCACCCTGGGTAGCAGAACTTTTGCCCGAGCTTGATAGCATCCTCATTTCCTTTCTTAAAGGCCTTTCAACATCCGATTGGGACAAGCAGACAATTAGCCCGCTGTGGAAGGTAAAAGATGTGGTGGCGCATTTGCTCGACGGAAACATCAGAAGGATTTCGATGCATCGTGACGGCTACTTCGGACCGGCGCCTGAAATTACCTCCTACGCAGGCCTGGTTGCTTACCTCAACGAGCTAAACAGCGTGTGGGTGGCGGCGATGCAAAGAACCAGCCCGGCTTTGCTTATTGACATGCTTGAGCTTACGGGGCCGTTGTATTACAGAGCACTCAAGGGGATACCGCCATACGAAAAGGCAACTTTTTCGGTTGCCTGGGCCGGCGAGCATGAGTCGACCCATAGCTTTGATGTGGCCCGCGAATACACCGAAAAGTGGCATCACCAGCAACAAATAAGAGAGGCCTTCGGGAATTCTGAACTGCTTACTCAGAAATATTACAAGCCGTGCCTCGACACCTTCGTGATGGCGCTTCCTGTTTCCTTTGCGAAAGAAGATGCAGCCCCGGGCACATGTGTGAAGCTCGTGGTTGAGCCTGTGAGTAGCGCCTACTACATTGCCAGGCAGGCAAGTGGCTGGAAAGTGTTTGCAGATTATAGCGGTAATGTTGAGAGTATTATAAGCATAAGCGCCGAAACCTCGTGGAAGCTGTTTACCAATGCCATTAAGGATCGTGAACAAGCTCGCTCCCTGGTATCGGTGCAGGGCGACGAAAAATGGAAAGACTTGGTAGTTAACGCCGTTGCCGTAATGGCCTAGCAGCCAGCATGTTTCTTGTATGCTTTATCGGCCTTATTCTTTATATTCCGTCGCAAATATTGATTCTGATGAGAAAGTTATTACCCGTTATTACCCTTTTGGCGGTTTTGCCGGCGTTCACCGCCCTGGTGCCGCGCACTGTTGTTGAAAAACCTACGCCGGCAGCCGACTCAAAGCTGAAGCCAAAGGCTTATGCCCTTGCCGAAAAAGTGGAGGCAAAAGTAATAGAATGGCGCCACGACCTCCACCAGAACCCGGAACTTTCGAACCGCGAGTTTAAAACAGCAGAAAAAGTGGCCGCGCATTTAAAAAGTCTGGGCATCGAAGTCCAAACGGGGGTAGCCATTACCGGCGTGGTAGGTATTTTAAAAGGGGCAAAACCTGGCCCTGTGGTGGCTTTGCGGGCCGATATGGATGCATTGCCCGTGCCTGAGCGAAACGACTTGCCATGGAAGTCTACCGCGGTTGGCGAATACAACGGGCAGGAGGTGCCGGTAATGCATGCCTGCGGGCACGATACCCACGTAGCCATGCTGATGGGCGTGGCCGAAGTGCTTTCTCAAATGAAAGGTGAGTTGAAAGGCACAGTAAAGTTCATATTTCAGCCGGCCGAAGAGGGTGCACCCGCCGGTGAGGAAGGCGGCGCAGAAGTGATGGTGCGGGAAGGTGTACTTGAAAACCCCAAGGTAGACGCAATTTTTGGTCTCCACATCAACTCCGCAACCGAAGTGGGCTCAATAAGGTACAAGCCCGGTGGAGCGCTGGCGAGCGTAAACAGCTTTACCATAAAGGTAAAGGGGCGGCAGGCTCACGGTTCGGCACCCTGGAGCAGTGTAGACCCGGTTGTTACGGCGGCACAAATTATCAACAACGCGCAAACAATTGTAAGCCGAAACATGATGCTCACCAAAGAGGCTGCAGTGGTGACCTTCGGCAGCATACATGGTGGCGTACGGAGCAATATCATACCCGAGGAGGTCACGCTGGTGGGCACCATCCGTGCGCTCGACTACGGAATGCGTGACCAGATACACGAGCGCCTGCGTACAATTGCTACTAAAACCGCCGAAGGAATGGGCGCCACCGCCGAAGTTACTATCGACAAGGGCTATCCGATTACTTTTAACGATCCGGCTTTGACAGCGAAGATGCTTCCTACACTGGAGGCAGTGGCTGGCAAAGACAAGGTGTTGCTTTCCGAAGCATCTACAGGTGCGGAAGATTTTTCGTTCTTCCAGGAAAAGGTGCCCGGTTTGTTTTTGTTTTTGGGAGGCATGCCTAAAGGACTCGACCCCGCTAAGGTGGCGTCGCACCACACACCCGACTTTTATGTAGACGACTCGGGAATGCTTTTAGGTATTAAAGCGCTGAGCGCCCTCACGCTCGACTACATGGAGAATCCTAAATGATAACGGCCACGCCCTTTGCTGGTATTTGCCGGCAAGGGTGCCTGCAATAGGAAGCTATGCGCAAAATTCGGCCTCATCGTTCCCAGCTTTCTATTTTCGCGGAAGATAAGCTCACATGGTTTGATGTGGAAGCCTATCTTGGCCGCATAGGCATCGACAAAGCGGAGCGGCCGGCGCTCCCTTTCTTTCGAAGATTACACAGGCAGCACCTTTACCACGTGCCTTTCGAAAACCTTGATATCCATTGGGGCCGTGAAATCCTCCTCGATTTACCCAAATTGTACCAAAAGGTTGTAATCGGTGGCAGAGGAGGTTTCTGCTATGAGCTCAATAGCCTGTTTTGCACGCTGCTCAACAAACTGGGCTTTCCTGCCTATATAATTTCCGCACAGATTTTAAGGGACGACAGCACGCTTACACCCGAATTTGAGCACATGGCCGTACTGGTAGAAATAAACCGCGAGGTTTGGCTTGCCGACGTCGGTTTTGGAAAGGGGTTTCTCTCCCCCATCAAAATTTCAAAAGGCGAAGCCCAGGTCGACTTCAATAAGTTTTTTAGAATTATACGATCCGAAGAGCACGGGTGGTGCCTGCAGGAATCGGATGATGGGCAGCATTTCGCCTCCCGGTATTTTTTTACGCTAAAAAAGCGGACTTTAATCGAATTCATCGGAAGGTGCCAGTACCAGCAGCAAGACCCCTTGAGCCATTTTAAGAAGCAGAAATTAATAACTATCCCTACGCCTGAAGGACGCATCACACTTACAGACCGCCAGTTAATAGTGCTGAAACGGGGCGAGCGAATGGAAAATCACGTTCTTGATGAAGGCGATTTCAACAATAAACTCAGGGAGTATTTCGGTGTAAGCCGCCCTACAAATTAGGCTTAAGAAGCTTTACCAGCTGGTCGAGCCCCTCAGTATAAAATTTATACACAAGCTTCTGCTGTTCGAGTGGGTCGTGCAATTGTAGCAGATGGTCGGCGGTAAGTACGGCGCCCAGCCAGTCTTTCTCGTGCCACGTGCCCACCTGTAGCGGTTGCAAATCGGCGCGTGACGGATAAGGCCATGGAGAAAGGTAAAAATAGGGCATGTCGTAAAACTCATCCCCCGGAGACATACCCGCACCAATGCTATTCGAAGTTTCCGGATCGCCGGTATCGTTAAGGATTATCTGTGTGGCAATGTCGAAGTGATGTGGCCAGCATCGCACGTCCGTACTCTGAGGAAACTCCCTTTTAATTGGGCGGAGTATATGGTCGGCGTTGTGGAAATAGCTCGCCAACTCCTCAAAAGCTTCGGGTTCTTTAAGCTCAAAGGGTCTGCCGTGGGCAGTTGGGTAGTCGGGAATGATGTAGGGCAGGCTCAGGGTGAATTGCGAGGTTTGCATGCCGAGCTTTACCAGCTGCTCTTCCAGCCAAACCATCGATTGTGCCTGGGTTTTTCCTTTCAGGTCAAATTTGCCGAGTACGTTCATCTCGTCGTCAACCAGCAACACCGCAAAATTGGGAATATCGAGCGAAGGTCTGAAAATAACCTTCCCTTCCACCCAATTGCCCGAAAGACGCTGATGCTGCGGTACCCACACCAGGTTGGCGTTTTTATCGTCTTTGGTTTGGGGCAAATATTTTCGGCCAACGGCCGACACCTGCTGAACAGCCTGATGCGCCTGCTGGCGGGCAGTTTTGAGGGCCTTAAAGTCGGAATTGCTAATGAGCTTCCATCCTGTTACTTCCATTGGGAGGTGAATTTAAACATTCACTATTTCAATCAAAAACGGATTGCTGGTTTACAAAAGTTTTTACGCAAACACCGGCCGAAAGAGTAACTGCCCGTTTTTTTGGCAGGAGTTTACTGCAGATGCTCTGCTATTACGTCGCTGATCATTTTTGCGGCACGCTCGGAGGCTTTGCCGTCGAGGCTGGAGAAAAAGCGCTGGTTGGCTATTGCCCTTTGCGGTTGAAGCCGGTCGTTGGTAAGGGCCTCTTCAAGCGCCGGCTCAAGTTGCCCGAACGATTCTATGGAAATGCTGACAGAGGAAATCAGATCTACAATTTCCTTTTTTAGTCGTTTGCCGGTATTTACTTTAAATGTAACAATGGGCTTATCGAGCGAACAAAATTCGGCAATAATAGAACTCGTGTCCGACACCAGCACATCTGCCAGCATCAGGTATGGTATATTGTTGGCATCTTTAATATAAACCACGCTTTTGTTGGCTTCAATTGCCTTTCGGTACGATTCGCTCATAAATGGATGGAGCGTCACCAGGATGTTGTAGCGTTCCTTCAATGGTTCCAGCCGGTTGTACCACATATGGATAGCCGACATGCCCGACTTGTCCCAGGTGGCGGAAAACAGGATGTTCTTTTTCGAAGGATCCAGCTTCAACTGCGTGCCGAGGTTGCGCAATTGCCCGGGAGTGATATCGCCGTTGAAGGCAGGGTCGAGTTTTGGGTACCCTACGGTAACGCCCGAGACTACACCTGCTTTTACACCTAAATCGACCTCCTCCTGCGACGACATGAAGAAATACCGGAAGGCATTGTATTTCTTCGCTTTAATCATATCCTTAAATATATACGGACCGTGATTCATTCCGATTTTCAGCACATTCTTAATCGGGTATTCGTGCAGCGCATGGCGTGCCATTATTACTACATCGGGAAACGTGGGCCATAGGATGGAATCTATATTCTTTTCCTTCAGCTCCCTTCTGACCTTGAAATTTTTTGCCACTATCCGCGCCTGCGGCATTCTCTTTATTACGCCCAGCATTACATAGTAGTCCATTACTTCTCCAATGTAAAAGTCAATGGTGGGAGCGCCGGCCTTAAAAAGCTTTTGTGTATGCCAGGTGACGTAATAGGGAAATGTCAAAAAATATTCGGAAACCTTCATTCAAGTGTCTGATTAGCTTCAAAGGTAGTGATAGAAAGGTATTGAATACAGTGCGGTTGTTCCATTTCTTCGCAAGCCGTTACCATCCCGGGCCTTTAGATGTGGGCATAAAAAAACCCGCCGAAGCGGGTTCTCCATAGATAAATCAGGTATTTTATTCTTTGTATTTCAAAACTTTTTCTTTCAGCAACGCCCTGTCGGAAGTAATCGACGGATCGGCATAAATATTTGCTGACAACTCGGAGATCACTTTGCGGTTATACCCTAGTTTCGCTGCAATATCCTCACAAAATCTTATTTCACTCAAAAAAATCTCATTGTCTATCTTCATCAGCTGCACAATGTTGTATAGCAGCTCGAATTTGTCATCGTCGGAAAGCGTGCTGGCCGAATCAAGCTCCTGGGGGTTGCTCATCAGGTAGTCGATCTCGCCTGCAGCCAATCCATTCGCTTTGCCAATCAGGTAAATGAGTTCCTTTTCTTTGTCGGCAAGGTCTTCATCCGCTGATGCCAGTTGGATAAGGGCGCTTAGGTGTGTTTTAATGCTCATTGAAATATGGATGATTAGTAAAAAGTATGGTTAAAAAGATAAATTCATCTAGCTGTTAAAAAGCATAACAAAGTACACAAAAAGGTTTACCTACACAACACTTGTAGCATAAGCGGCAAATAAAAAAGGTCGTCAGAAAAATGCCGGCTGCCTGCCACTGGCAGTACCGGATATACGGAACGGGGTTAAAAATGGCAGCTGTGAGAAAAAAAAACGCAAATGTTTGGAAACAACATAATCGCTATCTACGTTTGCACTTGCAAGTCAATTCTCAGCAATTGATTTATAAAGAAGCGTGGAGAGACAGGCTCTTTGAAGCGCTAGCAACCGACCGCCATTGCGGTAAAGGTGCTAAATCCTGATCTCGCCAAAGGTTGGCGGGAGAATATAAATTAAGAGCAAAATGAAAAATCACACTCTTTTTTTAGCGGACAGCGCTATACCTTCCCAGGGCTACTTTCCCTATTCCTCACATTTCCTTATTCACAAAACCCGCACTGCTGCAGCCATTTGCTGCTGTTGTTGTACCTGCTGCTAGGCGAGTGAGCCTCATCGCTTAGCAGCACTGGCCCGACTACGCATTTCTGAAAGCGGGGCCGTTATGGGCTATTTAAATTTCTAGTGATCATTTCAACCCTTTAATACGATAATAACAATGGCGAATACCTTAAGATATGAAACGCTGCAGTTGCATGCAGGCCAGGAAATAGACGAAACCACACGCTCGAGAGCGGTGCCTATTTACCAGACCACTTCCTACACCTTTAAAAATGCAAAGCACGGCGCCAACTTGTTTGCCCTGCAGGAGTTTGGCAATATATATACCCGGATAATGAATCCGACCACGGATGTGTTTGAAAAGAGAATTGCTGCATTAGAAGGCGGGGTAGCGGCAGTGGCTACGGGTTCCGGGCAGGCGGCACAGCTTCTGGCTTTGCACAATATATTGGAGGCGGGGCAAAATTTTGTGACAACCGCCCATTTATACGGCGGCACTTATAATCAGTTTAAGGTGGCATTTAAGCGACTGGGTATAGAGGCCCGGTTTGCAGAAAATGATGAGCCGGCGTCTTTTGAGAAATTGATCGACTCAAACACCAGGGCACTTTACCTGGAAACCATTGGCAATCCTGAATTTAACATTCCGGATTTTGAAGCTATTGCTGAGGTTGCGAAAAAGCATGGCATCCCCCTGATAGTGGACAACACCTTTGGAGCGGCCGGGTACCTCTTTCGGCCGTTGGAGCATGGTGCCAACGTTGTTGTGCAGTCGGCTACCAAATGGATCGGCGGCCACGGTACCAGCATTGGGGGCGTAGTGGTAGATGGCGGCAACTTCAACTGGGGCAATGGTAAGTTTCCTCAGTTTTCGGAGCCGTCGGAGGGCTACCACGGCCTGAAATTCTGGGAGGTTTTCGGCGAAGGAAACCCGCTGGGGCTGCCCAATATTGCTTTTGCCATCAGAACAAGGGTGGAAGGCCTGAGAGACCTGGGGCCGGCCATCAGCCCGTTCAATTCTTTTCTTTTGCTCCAGGGGCTGGAAACTCTCTCGTTGCGGCTCGACAGAACCGTGGAAAACGCCCTGGCCCTGGCGCAATGGCTTGAAGGACACGAGTTGGTTGAAGCCGTGAATTACCCCGGCTTAGCCTCAAGCAAGTATCACAGCCTTGCCAAAAAGTACCTGAAACGGGGATTTGGTGGTGTTTTCTCTTTTAAAATAAAAGGAGGAAAAGAAAATGCCGAGCTTTTTGTGGACAACCTCAAACTGGTGAGTCATCTGGCCAACGTAGGCGACTCAAAAACGCTCATTATACATCCTTCATCCACCACGCACCAGCAGTTGAGCGAAGAAGAACAATACCGGGCTGGCGTGGATCCCAACCTGCTTCGGGTGTCGGCAGGCATTGAGCACATTGAAGACATAAAAGCCGATTTCACCCAGGCATTTGAGAAAGTTTTTAAACAGGAATTAGTAGCGTAGTATATTGGTTAAAGATGGTTTTCCCCGTCCCGGGGGCCGGTTGTGCTCCCGGGATGTGCGGAAAATGATGAGGCCTTTGAAAATAATGGAACAGCATACAATACAAATAACCAACCCTCTTGAAACTGAAACCGGTGGCGAGCTGCCGGGTTACCAGTTATTCTATTCAACCTTTGGTAAACTAAGCCCCACCAAAGACAACGTGGTGTGGGTATGCCATGCACTTACCGGCAACTCTAACCCTACCGATTGGTGGCCCGGCTTGTTTGGCAAGGGCCGGCTATTTGACCCGACCGAATATTTTGTGATTTGTGCCAATATGTTGGGCAGTTGCTACGGGTCTACCAACGCACTGGACAAGAATCCCCTGACCGGCAAACCGTATTTCCACGATTTCCCCGTGCTTACCAATCGCGACATGGTGGCGGCTTTTAACGAACTGAGGCTGGCACTGGGCTTTAGCAAGGTGCATACATTGATAGGCGGCTCAATGGGCGGCCAGCATGTGCTGGAATGGGCCATACAAGAACCCGACGTATTTGAAAATATTATTGCCATTTCCACCAATGCGCAGCATTCGCCCTGGGGCATTGCTTTCAACGAGTCGCAGCGCATGGCTATTGCCAACGATGCCACCTGGAAAGAAAGCACGCCTGAGGCAGGTTTGGAAGGGATGAAAACCGCCCGGTCTATAGCCCTGCTGTCTTACAGGCACTATTTCACCTACCAGCGTACGCAGGAAGAAGATACATGCGAAAAAACCGACAGCTACCTGGCCGCCAGCTACCAGCAGTACCAGGGCGAAAAGCTCAAAAAGCGGTTTAATGCCTACAGTTACTGGGCGCTTTCCAAAGCAATGGATTCTCACAATGTAGGCCGTGGCCGTGGGGGAATAGAAAACGCTTTGAGCAAAATAAAGGCAAATGCGCACTTTATTGGCATCCGCAGCGACATCTTGTTTCCTATAGAAGAGCAGGTGTACCTGGCCTCTCACGTAAACGACGCTTCACTTGATATCATTGATTCACTTTACGGCCACGATGGCTTTTTGATCGAATGGGAAGCGATGACGTCGTCGATCGAGAAGTTTTACAAGCGAGTGTTGGTGGGTGTATAGGATTTACATCTCTCCAGCCTCTTTAAGTAAGCTTTCGACAACAGTTTTGGAAAAGCGGAAGTTGTTTCGGCTTAACTCATTGACAACCTCTTGTACTGAAAAAATGAAGTTTTTCCTTTTTGCCAGAACGAGAATTTTTAAGGAGCCTATAATGTTGAGACCCATGGCAGCAGCCACGGCACGGCCCTTCTTTTCGTCAATAATTAAAGTTGAATTGTTAGTTTCAAGTGCCAGCGCTAGAGAGCTTGCCTCACCTAAGTCAAGCATATCATAAAGTCTATCCCTTTCGCTCAGGTTCTTCACCTTCCTCACATTGATCCAGGAAGGTAGCTTCGTTCCATATTCATCTTCGACCTCAGGAGTAATAACTATTTTGTCGAAAACTTTCTGCAAGAGATAAAGACGCCCGATTCTCTGAAAAGCTATTAGGCAGGTGGTATCCGCAATAATAACTTCAGGCATCTTTTACTGGTTTTTTAAATCCTCAGCTGTTTCGCCAAAAACAGACACACCATAACTCCCCACGTTTTCGATAAATTCTCTTTTCGAAATGCCAACAAATTTCGCTGCCTGGCCAGACGAAAATAATCCCTTATCAAATAGAAGAGCAGCTATTGACATCTTTATTTCTTTTTCATCTACTTCATCCGGCAGATTAAGCATTATAGTCTTCATAAATCAAATATATTAACTTCCGGTGACACTTTCTTTAACCGCCTTACTCCCGAGCTCCCTCAGCACCTCCAAAAGATAGTCGATATCCGCTTCCGTTCGCCGGTGGTTGGTGCAGTTGATTCTTAGGGCTGGTCTACCCCATATTTTTGTGCCTGCAAAAAATATCCGCCCGTCTTTTTCTATCAATTCCAGGATTCTATTGTTCAATTGGTCAACTTTATCGGGGTCTGTTTTGATCGACTCTTCATTCGACACAAAGCGAAAGGTGGCAATAGACAACGGAGCCGGACCCAGCATTTCAAAATCGTCAGCGCTGTTCACTCTCTCCTGGAAGTATCGAACAATCTTTATGTCGTTTTCGATCGCCAGGCGAAGCTTTTCTGCTCCGTAGGCCTTAAAGGTCATCCACACTTTCAAAGCCTTAAAATCTTTGGTAAGCTGCAGATTGAAGTCCATCAGGTCTTCTCGGTCCGATTTTTCGGTACCACCGCGGAGGTAGTCGGGCACCATGCTGAAGGTGTTGCGCAGGTGCTCTTTCTTGCGTACGATAACTGCGGCCACTTCAAAGGGCACATACAGCCATTTGTGCGGGTTTACCAAAATAGCATC